>NZ_FSRL01000001.1:1858500-2168250 GCF_900142295.1 Vannielia litorea | reverse complement strand
GAGCGATAGGTGGTGATGCGGCCGTAATCGGGGATGAAGCTGTTGAGCGGATCCTCGGTGGTGACGCGGCACTGCATGGCATGGCCGTTCAGGCGCACGTCATACTGCGAGGCGACGCCGGTGGCCTCGGTGAGCGACTTGCCCTCGGCGATCCTGATCTGGGCCTGGACGATGTCGATGCCGGTCACTTCCTCGGTGACGGTATGCTCGACCTGGACCCGGGGGTTCACCTCGATGAAGTAGAACTTGCCGGTCTCCATATCCATAAGGAACTCGACGGTGCCGGCGCACTCGTAGCTCACGTGCTCGCAGATCTTCTTGCCGAGGTTGCAGAGCTCCTCGCGCTGGGCTTCGGAGAGGTAGGGAGCGGGGGCGCGTTCGACGACCTTCTGGTTGCGGCGCTGCACCGAGCAGTCGCGCTCCCAGAGGTGGTAGATGTTGCCCATGGAGTCGCCCAGGATCTGCACCTCGACGTGGCGGGCGCGGGTGATCATCTTTTCGAGGTAGCCCTCGCCATTGCCGAAAGCGGCCTCGGCCTCGCGCCGGCCTTCGAGAATTTTCTCCTTCAGTTCCGAGGGCTTGTTGATCGGACGCATGCCGCGACCGCCGCCGCCCCAGGAGGCCTTGAGCATGAGCGGGTAGCCGATTTGCTCGGCTTCCTTCGCAATCGCCTCCATGTCGTCGCCCAGCACCTCGGTGGCGGGAATCACCGGCACGCCGGCCTCGATGGCGACCTTGCGGGCGCTGGCCTTGTCGCCGAGCTGGCGCATGGTCTTGGCCTTGGGGCCGATGAACTTGATGCCAGCCTCCTCGCAGGCGTCGACGAATTGCGGGTTCTCGGAGAGCAGCCCGTAGCCCGGGTGGATCGCGTCGGCGCCGGACATCTTTGCGACGCGAATGATCTCGTCGATCGACAGGTAGGCCGCCACCGGACCGAGGCCCTCGCCGATGCGATAGGCCTCGTCGGCCTTGAAGCGGTGGAGGCCGAGCTTGTCTTCCTCGGCGTAGACGGCAACGGTTTTCTTGCCCATCTCGTTGGCCGCCCGCATGATCCGGATGGCAATCTCGCCCCGGTTCGCGATCAGGATCTTTTTGAATTCGGCCATGGCTCTCCCCGTTATTCCGCGTTGCAGCGGAATGGATTGTTACGGAAGTTTTACGGAAGGGAAAGGGGATATGCCGCGATGCAGCGGATAAGGAGGTATTCTGCCCGGCCTGGACCGGTGGGCGGGGAGCGGCGGCCATGCCGGCGCCTCGAGGGTGGAACACAACGCGAACGTGGTGCTTTTCCTCGGCCCCGCAAGAGGCTATGCTCGCGCGCATGAGCAGTATCCAGCCCGATCGCCCCCTGAGCCTGTCGCAACAGGCCGTGGCCGCCCGTCCCGCGCCCTATCTCGACGGGTTGAACCCGGCGCAGCGCGAGGCCGTCGAACAGCTGGAGGGGCCGGTGCTGATGCTCGCGGGAGCGGGCACCGGCAAGACCAAGGCGCTGACCACGCGGATCGCGCACCTGCTCTGGACACAGCGGGCGCGGCCCAATGAGATTCTGGCCGTGACCTTCACCAACAAGGCTGCCCGCGAGATGAAGGACCGGGTGGCCCGGCTCATGGGCGAGGCGGTGGAGGGGATGCCCTGGCTCGGCACCTTTCACGCCATCTGCGTGAAGCTGCTGCGCCGCCATGCCGAACTGGTGGGCCTGAAGAGCAACTTCACCATCCTTGATACAGATGACCAGTTAAGGCTTCTTAAACAGCTCGTCGCCGCCGCCAACATCGACGACAAGCGCTGGCCGGCGCGGATGCTCGCGGGCATCATCGACCAGTGGAAGAACCGGGCGCTGACGCCCGACAAGGTGCCCGCCGCCGATGCCGGGGCCTACGACCACAAGGGCGTGGCGATCTACCGCGAGTACCAGGCGCGGCTGAAGACGCTGAACGCGGTCGATTTCGGCGATCTGCTGCTGCACATGGTCACGATCTTCCAGCAGCACGAGGACGTGCTGGCACAGTATCAGCGCTGGTTTCGCTACATCCTGGTGGACGAATACCAGGATACCAACGTGGCCCAGTACCTCTGGCTGCGGCTCCTGGCGCAGGGGCACCGCAACATCTGCTGCGTGGGCGACGACGACCAGTCGATCTATGGCTGGCGCGGGGCCGAGGTGGGCAACATCCTGCGGTTCGAAAAGGATTTTCCGGGCGCGCATGTGGTGCGGCTGGAGCAGAACTATCGCTCGACGCCGCATATTCTCGGCGCCGCCGCCGGGGTGATCGCCGCCAACAAGGGGCGGCTCGGCAAGACGCTCTGGACCGAAGCGGAGGAGGGCGAGAAGGTGCGCCTCATCGGCCATTGGGACGGCGAGGAAGAGGCCCGCTGGATCGGTGACGAGCTGGAGGCGATGGGCGGCGGCACGCGCGGGATGCGGCCTGTCGGCTTGAACGAATGTGCGATTCTCGTGCGGGCCTCGCACCAGATGCGGGCCTTCGAAGACAGGTTTCTGACCATCGGATTGCCCTATCGGGTGATCGGAGGGCCGCGGTTTTACGAGCGGATGGAGATCCGCGATGCGATGGCCTATTTCCGCGTGGCGGTCAGCCCGGACGATGACCTCGCCTTCGAGCGGATCGTCAACGTGCCCAAGCGGGGGCTGGGCGAAAAGGCCCTGCAGAAGATGCAGCGGGCGGCGCGGGCGAACGGGGTTTCGCTCTTCGAGGGTGCGCGGATTCTGGTGGCTTCGGGCGAGCTGACGGGCAAGGCCAAGGGCCAGCTCGCGGCGCTGCTGGAGGGCTTTGGCCGGTGGCATGGCGGGGCGCTGGCAGAGGCCGATCACATCGAGCTGGCCGAGCAGATCCTGGAGGAATCCGGCTACACCGACATGTGGCAGAACGACAAGACGCCCGAGGCGCCGGGGCGGCTGGAAAACCTCAAGGAACTGGTGAAGGCCCTGGAATCCTTCGAGAATCTGCAAGGTTTCCTCGAGCATGTCGCGTTGATCATGGACAACGAATCCGAGGAGGAGGGGCCCAAGGTTTCGATCATGACGCTGCATGCGGCGAAGGGGCTGGAGTTTCCGGCGGTGTTCCTTCCGGGCTGGGAGGATGGCCTGTTTCCGAGCCAGCGCAGCATGGACGAGAGCGGGGTGAAGGGGCTCGAGGAGGAGCGGCGGCTGGCCTATGTGGGGATCACCCGGGCCGAGGAACTGTGCACCATCTCGTTTGCGGGCAACCGGCGGATCTACGGCCAGTGGCAGAGCGCCCTGCCGAGCCGGTTCATCGACGAGTTGCCGGGGGAGCATGTGGAGGTGCTGACGCCTCCGGGGCTTTACGGCGGGGGCTATGGCGCGGCCGCTGGGGCCGGGCTGGGCGGTGCTGGCGGATCCGAGATTCGCTCGACATTACATGAGGATGCGGCCCGCGCGGATGGGTACAACTCGCCCGGCTGGAAGCGGCTCCAGGCCCGTGCGCAGGTGCGCGGGATGAGCCAGCCGAAGGAGGCGCGGAACATGGTGATCGACGCCGAGGCGGTGTCGTCTCATGCCGTGGGCGAGCGGGTGTTTCACCAGAAGTTCGGCTATGGCGCGATCACCGGGATCGAGGGCGACAAGCTGGAAATCGCCTTCGACAAGGCGGGGGTGAAGAAGGTCGTGGCCAAGTTCGTGGTGCCGGCGGCAAGCGCGGCGGATGACATTCCGTTTTGACCGGAGTTGGTTAATTTCCGGCCGTTAACCGCGAATTCGGGTGATACACAACCCATGCACAACCCATGCACAACCCGTATGCATGTCTTTTGACATGGGTGGCGTTAATGAATCGACCGCGCGGTGCGCCGCTCTCCGGCCCTCGCCGCCGATGCGAGGAGGGCCCGCACGGCGGCCCGGCGGTCAGATCTCGCTTCGCCAGTCGTGCCTGGGGGAGAAGCCGACGAGCCGCTTGGCTTTCTCGTTGGTGTAGAAGGTCTCGTGCTCGCCCATCTCGCGGCGCTGCTCGACGCCCTGGTAGAAGCGGCGGGTCAGCTCCTGCGTGGTGGCGGCGACGGAGTGGGTGTCATTGGCCACGTTGAAGACCTCGTAGCCCAGCCCGTCGGTGCGCAGGCAGCAGTCGACCATCTGGCCCAGATCGCGGGCGTCGATATAGGCGAAGATGTTGCGGCGCCGCTTTTCGGGGGCGTTGATGAAGCCGGGGAAGTTTTGGGCGTACTCGTGCGGCTCGATCACGTTGTTGATGCGCAGCCCGTAGATATCGGCCCCCGAGCGGCGCTGGAAGCTGCGGGCGGTGGCCTCGTTCACGACCTTGGACATGGCGTAGCTGTCTTCGGGCTCGGTGGGGTGGGCCTCGTCGACGGGGATGTACTCGGGCTTGCGCTCGCCATTGGCGAAGCAGACGCCATAGGTGGTTTCGGAACTGGCGAAGATGATCTTGCGGATGCCGGCCTTCAGCGCGGCGTCGATGACGTTGTAGGTGCCCAGCGTGTTGACCCGGAAGCACTCGGCATCGCCGGTGACCATGATCCGGGGGACGGCGGCGAAATGCACCACGGCGTCGAAGGCGGGCACGCCGGTGCCGGGCTCGAGCTCGTCGAAATCGGCCCAGGCCTGCATCGCGTCATGCATGGCGCCGAGGTCGGTGATGTCGGCAATGCGGTTGAGGATGCCGGGCACGTCGGAGGGCGTGCGGTCGAGGTTCAGCACGCGGTGGCCCTGGTCGAGCAGGTAGCGGGTGGCGTGACGGCCGGCCTTGCCGGAACCGCCGGTGAAGAGAATGCGCATGGGGGCCTCCTTGATTGGGGCGACCATGTAGGGCGGGGGCGGAAATGAAAAGCGGAAGGCGGGGAGATTCGAGGAGATCCTCGGGTCAGGCCTGAGGGTGACGGCTGGGGGGATATCCTCGGGTCAGGCCCGAGGATGACGGCTGGGGGGGGAGAAATGAAAAGCGGCAGTGCCCGGGAGGAGGTGGGCACTGCCGCATGTATCAGATCACCCAGGGAGGAGGACGGGCGCCTGAATTCCGGTTCCCTTCGCGGAGGAAGGGTGGGACGGCTGCCTCGGGAGGAGGTGAGGCGCCGCCCCTATGCTTCCGGCGGCCCAGGGAGGAGGACGGGCGTGCCGAAACCGAATTGGGCGGCGGGCACCCCGGGAGGAGGTGGGGGCCCGCCTGATCTCGGTTGGCCCAGGGAGGAGGACGGGCCGTCCGAAACCGAATTGGGTGGCGGCATGCCCGGGAGGAGGTGGGCTGCCGCCGGATCCTGGAGCCCAGGGAGGAGGAGAGGGCTCCGAGACCGAAACTGAGGGGCGGTGACCTCGGGAGGAGGATGAGGCCACCGCCTGATCTCGGTTGGCCCAGGGAGGAGGACGGGCCGTCCGAAACCGAATTGGGTGGCGGCATGCCCGGGAGGAGGTGGGCTGCCGCCGGATCCTGGAGCCCAGGGAGGAGGAGAGGGCTCCGAGACCGAAACTGAGGGGCGGTGACCTCGGGAGGAGGATGGGGCCACCGCCTATCTCGGGCGCCCAGGGAGGAGGTCGGGCGGACCGAAACCGAATTGGGTGGCGGCGAACCCGGGAGGAGGTGGGCTGCCGCCGGATCCTGGAGCCCAGGGAGGAGGAGAGGGCTCCGAGACCGAAACTGAGGGGCGGTGACCTCGGGAGGAGGATGGGGCCACCGCCTATCTCGGGCGCCCAGGGAGGAGGTCGGGCGGACCGAAACCGAATTGGGTGGCGGCGAACCCGGGAGGAGGTGGGCTGCCGCCGGATCTCGAAGGCCCAGGGAGGAGGAGAGGGCGCTCCGAAACCGAAACTCTGGGTGGCGGCGATGCTCGGGAGGAGGTGAGCATCGCCGCCGGATCACAGAACGCCCAGGGAGGAGGACGGACGATCTGATCTCTGTATCTCGCTCCGGTTAACCGGAGGTTTGCGGCGACGACACCGGGAGGAGGTGGTGTCGCCGCCGATACCGAAGAGCCCAGGGAGGAGGAGAGGGCTCTTCGTGTCTCGGGTCAGGCGCCGTAGGCGGCCTGGTAGGCGACCGACCGGATCATCGACGGCGCAATGCCGAGGTCGGCAAGGTCGCGCGAGGTCAGGGTCTGAAGTTCACGGAGCGTCTGACGGTAGACGCGGCGCTTGGCGGCAGCTTCGCGGCGGGCTTCGATGAAAGCCTCGATGCGGCCGATGATGCCGGTGTGCGCGGTGTTTTGTGCGGTTGCATAAGCCATGGTGGCTGATCCTTAGTGTAGTCGTATCCAGGGGCGGGCTCGTTCTGTGCCCTGTTGCTTGACCTCAATGTAGGGAATTGCTGCACCTGCACAAACCCCTTTCGCTGCAACGCGGCTATGCAATGAGGGAATAGGTGAAAAGGATGGAGTTTCAGCGCGTTAAGGCTAAATTTTAGGCGCTGAAGAAATAACGCGACGTCACTTCGAGGGGCGCCGGAAAATGTGAAGAGGACAAGATGTCAGTAGAAAAAGGCGCAATCCAGGATGCACTGGCCAAGGTCGGGCTTGCGGACGGAGGCGATTTAGTATCTCGCGACATGATTCGCGCGTTGCAGATTGGCGACAATGGGGCGGTCAAGTTCGTCATCGAGGCGCCGGATGCAGGCACGGCCTCGCGGATGGAGCCGATTCTGGAGGCCGCGAAAGCGGCGGTTCTGGCGGTGGAGGGGGTGACTTCGGTCTCCGCCCTGCTCACGGCGCATAGCTCGGGGCCGCAGCCGCCCAAGCAGCCGCCCAGCCTGAAGGTGGGGCGCCATCCCACGCCACAGGCCGGGCCGCAGGCCGTGCCGGGCGTGAAGCGGATCATTGCGGTGGGCTCGGGCAAGGGCGGCGTGGGCAAGAGTACGGTGTCGGCCAACCTCGCGGTGGCGCTGGCGCGGCGGGGCCGCAGGGTGGGGCTGCTCGACGCCGATATCTACGGGCCGAGCCAGCCGCGGATGATGGGGGTCAACAAGCGCCCCGCCAGCCCCGATGGCGAGAAGATCCTGCCGCTCACCGCCCATGGGGTCACCTTCATGTCGATCGGGCTGATGCTGGAGGAGGGCCAGGCGGTGATCTGGCGCGGGCCGATGCTGATGGGTGCCTTGCAGCAGATGATGACCCAGGTGCAGTGGGGCGAGCTCGACGTGCTGATCGTCGATCTGCCGCCGGGCACGGGCGATGTGCAGCTCACGCTGTGCCAGCGCTACCCGATCACCGGCGCGGTGGTGGTGAGCACGCCGCAGGATGTGGCGCTGATCGACGCGCGCAAGGCGATCGACATGTTCGGCAAGCTGAAGACCCCGGTGCTGGGACTGATCGAGAACATGAGCACATATATATGTCCGAACTGCGGGCACGAGGCGCATCTGTTCGGCCATGGTGGCGTGGCGGAGGAGGCCCGGCGGATGGATGTGCCGCTGCTGGCGCAGCTGCCGCTGGAGCTGGAGACCCGGCTGGGCGGCGACAAGGGCCTTCCGATCGCCGCGGGCGAGGGGGCCGCGGCAGAAGCCTATGCGCGGCTGGCGCAGGGGCTGGTCGAGGGCGGCATGGGCTGAGGCCGGCGGCCCGGGAAAAACGAAAACGGCCGGCGCGGGGCGCCGGCCGTTCTGTTTGGGGGGTATGGGTCCGGCTTGGCCGCTGCGGCCCGTGGCGAAGGGGCGCTGCCTCCCGGCGGGAGCGCGCTGCCGGGAAGGAGGCGCCTTGCGGCCCCCGTACCTGCGGCAGGCGGTACCAATGCGACGAGCATCGCCGTGCCCATCCGCGTTGTGCATCACACTGGCCGCTCCTCACTCTGCGGTTGATGCGGGGCCCGATCCGGGCGGGGCGTGGGAATTCATGGGATCACGGGCGACTCGCGGCGAATCGCGGGGGCGTGACGGCGGCGGATTCGGCGGTTCGGGGTGGTTTTCGGGGTGCCTGGTGGGGGCTGAGAGGCGATTTCGGGCGGTATTGCGGCGCAGTACCGGGAAAATATGGGAAGTTTCTGCACGCGTTGAGCGGCACTATATCTAGTGCGGTTGACGCGGAGGAATACCATCCCTTCTGGAAAGTCTCTGAAAACTGCACAGAGGAGGCCGGAGGAGGCTGCTCCTGTAGGGCCAATTTGGGTGTCAGGGGGCAAAGTGTTGTTGCTTCCCATGTTTTCCCATGGCATACCTTTCGACAGATGAAGACGGGAACACAAAGCGACACAAGATCGCAAACTCCCAAAGTCAGGCAGGCTTTCATACAGGCACCCGCTTTCATCGAACGAAGAGATCCGGCGCGCGAGCGAGCAGACATCCCCCCAGGTGGCGCGCGCAGCCGGACACCCAGAAATGGGACGAGGGCGGCGGATTGGGCACATGGCAGCAGCTCAATCCGCCGTTTTCATTTTCGGGGGTCAGGTCGCCGACGGGCGCCTGAGGGACAGTGAAGGAGCGGCGATTTGGGTCGCAGGTTCAGAGGCGAGAGCCACCACAAGGTGGACAGCAAGGGCAGGGTGAGCATCCCCGCCCTGTTTCGCCATGTTCTGGCCGCCGAAGACCCGGACTGCGGCCAGGGGGACAACCCCAACCTGGTGATCGTCTACGGCGACCACCGCCAGAACCACCTGAAATGCTATACCGCCAACGCGATCGCCGAGATCGACGACCGGATTGCGGCCATGCCGCGGGGCTCGCGCGAGCGGCGCTACCTCGAGCGGCTCTACTCCGGCATGTCCTTGCCCACGCAGGTGGACGAGACCGGGCGGCTGGTGTTGCCCGCCAAGCTGCGCGAGAAGATCGGCATCGAGGGCGAGGCCTTCTTCATTGCCACGGGCGACAGCTTTCAGATCTGGAAGCCCGAGACCTATGCCGAGGTGCATGGTGTCGACGACGAGGATTGGCTCGACGAGATGGGCGAGGATTTCGATCCGCTGGTGCTGCTCGAGAGCGGCGCGGGAGAGGGTTGAGCGATGGCGGCGGCCGGAAAGCTCTCGCCAGATCACCCAAACGGGCGCGCGCCCCATGTACCTGTTCTCATTGATCCCCTGATCGAGAACGCCGCGCCGGTGGCGGGGCATTGGGTCGACGGCACCTTTGGCGCGGGCGGCTACAGCCGGCGGCTGCTGGAGGCGGGCGCCGGCAAGGTGACGGGCATCGACCGCGACCCGAGCGCCGTGGCCGGGGCCGCCGCGATGATCGCGGACTACGGCGAAAGGCTTGAGGTGATCGAGGGGCAGTTCAGCCAGATGGGCGCGCTGGTCGAGGGGCCGGTGGAGGGCGTGGTGCTCGATCTGGGCGTATCCTCGATGCAGCTCGACCAGGCCGAGCGGGGGTTTTCGTTCATGAAGGACGGGCCGCTCGACATGCGGATGGCGAGCGACGGCCCCAGCGCGGCGGAGCTGGTGAACGAGGCCGAAGAGGCGCATCTGGCCGATATCATCCATTTCTACGGCGAGGAGCGGGCGGCGCGGCGGATTGCCAGGGCGATCGTCAAGGCGCGGCCCTTCTCGCGGACATTGGAGCTGGCGGAGGTGGTCTCGGGCTGCCTGCCGCGCCCCAAGCCGGGGCAGGTGCATCCGGCGACGCGCACGTTTCAGGGCATCCGGATCGCGGTGAACGACGAGTTCGGCGAGCTGATCGCGGGGCTGGAGGCGGCGGAGGGGCTGCTGGGCGAGGGCGGCGTGCTGGCCGTCGTCACCTTTCATTCGCTGGAGGACCGGGTGGTGAAGCGTTACCTCGCCGCCCGCTCCGGCGCGGCGCCGCGCGGCAACCGATACGCCCCCGAGCAGGCGGCCGAGCCCGCGCCCTTTGCGCCGATCACTCGCAAGGCCGTGGGGCCGAGCGACGACGAGATCGCGGCCAACCCGCGTGCCCGCAGTGCCAAGCTGCGCATGGCGCGCCGGACTGGCGAGGCGGGCGGCGCGGTGGACCGGGGGCAAATGGGCCTGCCGGGCCCGAAACACTGGTGGAAAGGGTAAGAGGATGCGGGGCTTCTTCTATGTCATCTCGGCGCTGGCGGTGATGGGCCTCGCCTTCTGGGCCTATCACGAGAACTACCAGACCCAGCGGGCGCAGAAGGACATGGCGAGCCTGCGCAGCGAGATCCGCAACCTCTATGACACCCGCGCCATGCTGCGCGCGGAATGGGCCTACCTCAACCGGCCCGAGCGGCTGACCGAGCTGGCGGAGCTGAACTTTGGCCGCCTGGGACTCTTGCCCTTCGGAGCCGAGCAGTTTGGCCGGGTCGACCAGGTGGGCTTTCCGGCGGAGGACCTGCCGCCGATCACCGATCCGGTGGAAATTCAGGGCACGCTGGCCGATGAGGCCGCAGAGACCGAGGAGCAGAACCCATGACCCGCACCCCGCTGCGCCCGTTGGCCCGGGTGATCGCCGCCCGGCAGAGCGGCCAGAACCCCGACATGATCGAGCGCGAGAACCTGCGGCTGCGCCACGAGGCGCAACGCGACAAGCTGCGCTTTCGCGCCGAGGGGCGGCTCTTTGTGCTCGGCGTCTGCTTCTTCTGCGCCTTCGTGGTGATCGGGGCGCGGATGGGGCATCTGGCGGCTTCGGTGCCCGCCGAGCCCTCGAGCGGGGGCGTGGCCGAGCTGATCAGCGCCAGCCGGGCCGACATCGTGGACCGGCAGGGGCGGGTGCTGGCCACCAACCTCTCGACTCACTCGCTCTACGCCCAGCCTCCGCTGATGGTGGAGAAGGAGCGTGCGGCGGAAGAGCTGGCCCGGATCTTTCCCGACCTCGACGCGGAGCGGCTGAAGCGCGACTTCACCGGCAGCCGCAAGTTTGTCTGGGTGAAGAAGAAGATCAGCCCCGAGCAGATGCAGGCGGTGCATGACATCGGCGAGCCCGGCCTGCTGTTTGGCCCGCGCGAGATGCGGCTTTACCCCAACGGCAAGCTGGCGGCGCATATCCTGGGCGGCGCGAGCTTTGGCCGCGAGGGCGTGCACAGCGCCGAGGTGGTGGGCGTGGCCGGCGTGGAAAAGCAGTTCGACGCGCTGCTCCGCGATCCGGCGCGGGCCGGCAAGCCGCTGGAGCTGACCATAGACCTCACCGTGCAGGCGGTGACCGAAGAGGTGCTGAACGGCGGCATGAAGCTGATGAACGCCAAGGGCGCGTCGGCGGTGCTGATGGATGTGCATTCGGGCGAGATCGTCGCCATGGCGAGCCTGCCGGATTACGACCCCAACAACCGCCCGCGCCCGCTGACCAGCGGCGACCAGAGCGACAGCCCGCTGTTCAACCGGTCGGTGCAGGGGGTGTACGAGCTGGGCTCGACCTTCAAGATCTTTGCCGCGGCCCAGGCGATGGAGCTTGGGCTGGTGAACCCCGAGACGATGATCAACACCAAGGGGCCGCTGACCTGGGGCAAGCATCGCATCCGCGACTTCCACAACTACGGCAACGAGCTGAGCGTGACCAAGGTGATCGTGAAGAGCTCGAACATCGGCACGGCGCGGGTGGCGATGGATATCGGCGCGAAGCGGCAACAGGAGTTTCTGGGCGCGCTCGGGTTCTTCGAGCCGACCCCGGTGGAGATGGTGGAGGCGCCCACGGGCAAGCCGCTGCTGCCACCGAACTGGTCGGAGATCTCGACGATGACGATCAGCTATGGCCACGGGCTTTCGGCGAGCCCGCTGCATCTGGCCACCGCCTATGCCTCGCTTCTCAATGGCGGAACAAGGGTTTATCCGACGCTGCTCAAGCAGGAAGAGAGAAAGGTGGGCCCGCGGATCGTGAGCGAGCGGACCTCCGAGCGCGCCCGCGTGATGCTGCGCAAGGTGGTCACCGAGGGCACGGCGAGCTTTGGCGAGGTGGAGGGCTATGCGGTGGCCGGCAAGACCGGGACCGCCGACAAGCCCAAGCCGCGCGGCGGCTATTACAAGGACAAGGTGATCTCGACCTTTGCCACGGTCTTTCCGGCGCATGACCCGAAGTATGTGCTGGTGGTCAGCCTCGACGAGCCGGTGGAGCTGAGCGGCCCGGAGCCGCGCCGCACCGCGGGCTGGACGACGGTGCCGGTGACGGCCGAGATGATCCGCCGGATCGCGCCGCTGCTCGGTCTCCGGCCAAGCGTTGAACCCGGCGCGGAAGCTGAGGTAATACAGGCCTCGAACTGAGCAGCATAAGAGGGGCGGCCGGCGATGAGCGAGAGAGCAAGGATACGGTCGCTGGCGGAGCTCGGGTTGACGGCCCAGCATGGCGCGGAGGCCCGGGTGACCGGGCTCGCGGTGGACAGCCGCGACGTGAAGGAGGGCTATCTCTTTGCGGCCCTGCCGGGCACCCGGGTGCATGGCGCCGAGTTCGTGGGCTACGCGCTGCGGATGGGCGCGAAGGCGGTGCTGACCGATGCCGAGGGCGCCCGCGTTGCCGCGGAGGAGCTGGACAAGTTCGACGTGGCGCTGGTGGTGACCGAGGATCCGCGCGGCGCGTTGGCGATGGCCTCTGCGCTGTGGTTCGGCAGCCAGCCCGACGTGATGGTGGCGGTGACCGGCACCAACGGCAAGACCTCCGTGGCGAGCTTTACCCGGCAGATCTGGATGGCGATGGGCTTGAGCGCCGTCAACCTCGGCACCACGGGTGTGGAGGGGGCCTGGGACTACCCGCTCAAGCACACCACGCCCGAGCCGATCACCCTGCATCGGGCGCTGGCGCTGGCGGTGGACGAGGGCGTGACCCATGCCGCGATGGAGGCCAGCTCGCACGGGCTCGCGCAGCGGCGGCTCGACGGCGTGCGGCTGGCGGCGGCGGGGTTCACCAACTTCACGCAGGATCACCTCGACTACCACGCCACCTTCGAGGAGTACTTTGCCGCCAAGGCGCGGCTCTTCGACCAGGTGCTGGCCGAGGACGCGCCTGCCGTGATCAACATGGAAGACCCGCGCGGCCCCGAGATGGCGGCGATTGCCGAGGAGGCAGGCCATGCGGTGCTGCGGGTGGGCCATGACGAGGATTACGAGCTGGCCATCGTCGGCCAGCGGTTCGACGCCACCGGGCAGGACCTGCGCTTTCTGCACGAGGGCACGCCGCGGCAGGTGCGGCTGGGGCTGATCGGCGGGTTCCAGGCCGAGAACGTGATGGTCGCCGCGGGCCTGTGCATCGCCAGCGGGGCCGACCCGGTGGAGGTGTTCAACGCCTTGCCGCAGCTCACCACGGTGCGGGGCCGGATGCAGCTGGCCGCCACCCGCGAGAACGGGGCGGCGGTCTTTGTCGATTACGCCCATACGCCCGATGCGCTGGCGACCGCGCTTCAGGCGTTGCGCCCGCATGTGATGGGGCGGCTGGTGGTGGTTTATGGCGCCGGCGGCGACCGCGACCGGGGCAAGCGCCCGCTGATGGGCGAGGCCGCGCGTGACCATGCCGATGTTCGAATAGTGACAGACGACAACCCGCGCAGCGAGGATCCGGCCAGTATCCGTGCCGCAATTCTGCAAGCCGATGGCGAGGCCACCGAGGTCGGCGACCGGGCCGAGGCGATCCTGCGGGGCGTCGATGCGCTGGGGCCGGGCGACGCGCTGCTGATCGCTGGCAAGGGCCATGAGACCGGGCAGATCGTGGGGGATGACGTGTTTCCCTTCGATGACGTGGAGCAGGCCAGCGTGGCCGTGGCCGCGCTTGACGGGCAGATGACATGAGCGCGCTCTGGACGGCGGCCGAGGCCGCGGCAGCCACGGGCGGCACGGCGCGGGGGGACTGGGCGGCCACGGGCCTGTCGATCGACAGCCGGAGCATCGCGCCGGGAGACCTTTTCATCGCGCTGAAGGATGTGCGCGACGGGCACGACTTTGTGGCCGATGCGCTGGCCAAGGGGGCGGCGGCGGCCCTGGTCAGCCGGGTGCCGGAGGGCGTGGCCGAGGATGCGCCGCTGCTCGTCGTGGCCGACGTGCTGGAGGGGCTGGAGGCGCTGGGCCGCGCGGGACGGGCGCGGACGAAGGCGAAGGTGGCGGGGGTGACCGGCTCGGTCGGCAAGACCTCGACCAAGGAGATGCTCAGGGCGATCCTGAGCCGTCAGGGCCGGGTGCATGCCGCCGAGAAGAGCTTCAACAACCACTGGGGCGTGCCGCTGACGCTGGCAAGGATGCCGGTAGAGGCGGATTTTGCGGTGATCGAGATCGGCATGAGCAACCCCGGCGAGATTGCCCCGCTGGCGCGGATGGCGCGGCCGGACGTGGCGATGATCACCACGGTGGCCCCGGCTCATATGGCGGCCTTCGGCTCGCTGGAGGGGATCGCGCGAGAGAAGGCCAGCATCTTCGAGGGACTGGAGCCCGGCGGCGTGGCCGTCATCAACGGCGACATCGACACCACGCCGATCCTGAGGGCGGCGGCGGAGGCGGCGGGCGCGCGGATCATCAGCTTCGGCCAGAGCGGCGAGTTTGCCCTGGGCAAGGTGGTGCTGAGCGAGGGCCAGACCGTGGCCGAGGCGCGGCTGGGCGCGCAGCCGGCGCTCTTCAAGCTGACCACGCCGGGCACGCATTTTGCGATGAATGCGCTGGGCGCGCTGGCGGTGGCGCAGGCGCTGGGGGCCGATACCGGGCTCGCCACCGCGGACCTGACCAAATGGACCCCCTTCGAGGGGCGCGGCGCACGCGAGGAGATCACCACCGACCCTGCGCGGGCCGGGGGGTTCATCACGCTTTACGACGACAGCTACAACGCCAACCCCGCCTCGATGGCCGCCTCGCTGGAGATGCTGGCCACCACCACCCCGCGCGACGGGATCGGCCGGGTTCGCAAGGGCCGGCGGATCGCGGTGATCGGCGACATGCTGGAGCTGGGGCCCGAGGAAGAAGCGCTGCACGCGGCGCTGGCCGGGCTGGAGGCGATGGAGCAGGTGCATACCGTTCACACGGTGGGTCCGCTCAGCCAGGCGCTGCATGACGCGCTGCCCGAGGACCAGCGCGGATACCATGCCGCCGACGGCGCCGCGATGGCCAAGGAGATCTCGCGGCTGGTGGATGCGGGCGATGTCGTGCTGGTCAAGGCCTCGCTGGGCACGGGTCTGGGGCGGGTTGTTGACGCGATACGGAAAATGGGCCAAGCGGTGCCGCAATAACGAGAACGAGTTAACGGGAAAGAGGGGCGGGGGCATGCTCTATTGGCTGGCTGATCTGGGCGACGGGGGCGGGGCGTTCAACCTGTTCCGCTACATCACGTTTCGCGCCGGTGCCGCGTTCTTCACCGCGCTGGTCTTCGGGTTCATCTTTGGACGGCCGCTGATCAACCTGCTGCGCAAGCGGCAGAAGGGCGGGCAGCCCATTCGGGACGACGGGCCGGAGAGCCATATCCTCAGCAAGGCGGGCACGCCGACGATGGGCGGCCTGCTGATCCTCTCGGCGCTGGCGCTCTCGACCCTGCTCTGGGCGCGGCTCGACAACCCCTATGTCTGGATCGTGCTGCTGGTGACCGTGGGCTTTGGCCTGATCGGCTTTGCCGACGACTACGCCAAGGTGAGCAAGCGCAACACCAAGGGGGTCTCGGGCAAGCTGCGGTTCGGGATCGGGCTGCTGATCGCGGCGGCGGCGGGCACGGCGGCGGCGTGGTTTCACCCTGCCGAGCTGACCGGGCAGCTGGCGCTGCCGGTGTTCAAGGACGTGCTGGTGAACCTCGGCATCTTCTTCGTGCCCTTCTCGATGGTGGTGATCGTGGGCGCGGCCAATGCGGTGAACCTGACTGACGGGCTGGACGGGCTGGCGATCATGCCGGTGATGATCGCGGCCGGCACGCTGGGGGTGATCGCCTATGCGGTGGGGCGCGTCGACTTCACCGAGTATCTCGACGTGCATTACGTGCCGGGCTCGGGGGAGCTGCTGATCTTTACCGCCGGGCTGATCGGCGGGGGGCTGGGCTTTTTGTGGTACAACGCGCCGCCGGCGGCCGTCTTCATGGGCGATACCGGCAGCCTCGCGCTGGGCGGGGCGCTGGGCGCGATCGCGGTTGTGACCAAGCACGAGCTGGTGCTGGCGATCGTGGGCGGCATCTTCGTGGCCGAGGCGCTCTCGGTGATCATCCAGGTGCTCTACTTCAAGCGCACCGGCAAGCGGGTGTTCCTTATGGCGCCGGTGCACCACCATTTCGAGAAGCGCGGCTGGGCGGAGCCCCAGATCGTGATCCGGTTCTGGATCATCTCGCTGATCCTCGCGCTGATCGGCCTGGCCACGCTGAAGATCCGGTGAGGGACGGCGTGATCCGGCGGGCGCTCGTGACGGGCGGCAACCGGGGGATCGGCTATGCCATCGCCGAGGGGCTGATTGCCCTGGGGCACGAGGTGGTGATCGGCTGTCGCGACGAGGCGGCGGGCGAGGCGGCGGCGGATGCGCTGGGGGCGGATCTCTTCGTGATGGACCTGCGGGAGCCCGACGACATGCTCTCGCTGCTCCAGGGCGAGCCTTTCGACATCCTGGTGAACAATGCAGGGGTGCTGCCGCAGGGCTCGCTCTTCGAGAACCCGGAGGGGTTTTTCGAGGCGATGGAGGTGATGGTGCATGCGCCCTTCCTGCTGATGCGGGCGCTGGTGCCGGGGATGGCGCTGCGCGGCTGGGGCCGGATCGTCAACCTGTCGTCGGGCTATGGCAGCTTTGCGCAGGGGATGCAGGGGCCCAACGGCTACGGCGTGGCCAAGGCGGCGCTGAACGCGCTGACCTGCGTGCTGCCGCGCGACCTGCCGCCCCATGTGAAGGTGAACGCGATGGACCCGGGCTGGGTGAACACGCGGATGGGCGGGGCCGAGGCGCCGACCACGCCGGCGCAGGCGGCAGAGACGGCGATCTGGCTGGCGACCTTGAGCGAGGACGGGCCGACCGGCGGGTTCTTTCGGCGCAAGCTGCCGATCGCGTGGTGACGGGCGCGGGGGCGGCGCTCCCGCCCGCCCACCCCGCTCCGCCCCCGCGCCCTGGCCGCGCCGCCCTGCGCCGGATCGGGCGTGGCGCGAGCGGAGGGGGCGGGCAAGGTATTTTTGCCAAGAAGATGAGCCGGGTTGGGCGCGATTGCGGGCCCTTGCGCTTGGTTGTAGGCAGGAGCGGAGCTTGATGGAGGCGGTGCGATGATCCCTGTGCGCGGGTTTGACGGAGCGGTTGTGGCGGTGCTGGGCCTCGGGCGATCGGGGCTCACGGCGGCGCGGGCGCTGACGGCGGGCGGTGCGCAGGTGATCGGCTGGGACGACGGCGAGACCGGGCGGGCCAAGGCGGAAGCCGAGGGCATCGTGCTGCGCGACCTGACCAGGGAAGGCGCCTTCGAGGGTGTGGCCTGCCTCGTGACCTCGCCCGGGATTGCCCATCTCTACCCGGCGCCGCATCCGGCGATTGCCGCGGCGCTGGCGGCGGGGGTGCCGGTGGACAACGATATCGGGCTGTTCTTCCGCTCCTTCGCGACCGAGGACTGGGACCGTTTCGACGTGACGCCGAAGGTGGTGGCGGTGACCGGCTCGAACGGCAAGAGCACGACCTCGGCGCTCATTCACCACATCCTGGCCGAGGCGGGCCGCGAGGCGCAGCTGGCGGGCAACATCGGGCGGGGGGTGCTGGATATCGACCCTGCGGGCGATGGTGGCGTGGTGGTGCTGGAGCTGTCGAGCTACCAGACCGACCTGGCGCGCGCGCTGACGCCGGATGTGGCGGTCTTCACCAACCTCAGCCCCGATCACCTCGACCGGCATGGCGGCTACGGCGGTTATTTCGCGGCCAAGCGGCGGCTCTTTGCGGAAGGGGGGCCGGACCGGGCGGTGATCGGCGTGGACGAGCCGGAGGGGCTCTACCTCGCCGGGCAGATGAGCGAGGGGCCGGGCGATGACCGGGTGATCCGGGTGAGCAGCGGCCAGAAGCTGACCGGCGCGGGGTGGACCGTGTTCGCGCGCAAGGGGTTCCTGGCGGAGTGGCGGAAGGGGCGGCAGGTGGGGGCGATCGACCTGCGAGAGATCGCCGGGCTGCCCGGCGCGCACAACCACCAGAACGCGTGTGCGGCCTATGCGGCCTGCCGGACGCTGGGGCTGGGGCCGAAGGAGATCGAACGCGCGTTCAGGAGCTTTGCCGGCTTGCCGCACCGCTCGCAGCGGATCGCGGAGAAGGGGGGCGTGGTCTATGTCAACGACAGCAAGGCGACCAATGTGGACAGCGCCTCGAAGGCGCTGGCGGCCTTCAGGGGCATCCGCTGGATCTGCGGCGGGCTCGAGAAGGAGGGCGGGCTGGAGGGCCTGCGCGCGGGGCTGGCCAATGTGGTGAAGGCCTATGTGATCGGGCGCGAGGCCGAGGGCTTTGCGATGCGGCTGGGGCCGGGGGTGGAGGCGGAGGTCTGCCATACCATGGAGCAGGCGGTGGCCCGCGCGGTGGCCGAGGCGCAGCCCGGCGAGACGGTGCTGCTGGCGCCGGCGGCGGCGAGTTTCGACCAGTACGACAGCTTCGAGCGACGCGGCGAGGACTTTGCCGCGCGGGTGACGGCGGCGCTGGGCTGAGGCGGGGATCGCCGCGCGCGGGCCATTGACCCGCCGTCGAATTTCAGGGGTGCGCGGCCCGCAATTGCGCCCGAATTCCACCCTGAATTGCCGAGGTGAGGCCTTGGAATTTCATCCCGGGCCGGGCAGGGCGGGCGCGGAAGGTACCTCAACATGTTGTGGGTGTTCGCTTTCTTGCCACAGCCTTGAGGCTGGTCGAGGCGGCCATGTTTTTTGTTTGTTTTTTCGAATCATCTGGGTATATCTGGCAGCACGAGTAGTAAGTTTCGCTCAGACAACAATATGTTGGGCGCAAATAAATAAAAGCACCGGTGCAAAAGATACCGGGCACAAAGATGGCGGTTATGATGCAGGCGATCGAGTTTGTCGTCCGTGATAGTGCGGGCAATGTCTCCAATGGTATTTTCGGAAGCGAGGGTGTCGGGTCACGGTTGAGCGTGGGCGACGGGCAGCAGGTTTCGCTGCATCTCGGGCAGGCCGATGTTGCGGGCTACACGCGCGAGGGCGATGACCTCTTGGTGGAGCTGGCGGACGGGTCGAAGATCCGGCTGGCGGGCTACTTCGACGGCGAGAACATGCTCTACATCTCGAAGGGCGGCGAGCTGACCCTCGTGGAGCTGACGCAGGGGGCCGACGACGAGCTCTATGCGCTCTACCAGCCCGAGGCGAGCTGGGGCAAATGGAGCCCGGCCGACGACCTGATCCATTATGACGAACCCGAGGTGATGGCCGCACAGTTCGACACCGGGCTTCTGGGCCTGGGGGGCATGGGCGGCGGCGGTGGCCTTGCGGCGCTTGTCGGCGGCGGCGCGCTGATCGGCGGCGGCGCCGGTGGCGGCGGCGGAGGCGGCGGCCCGAGCTGGGATGTGACGGTCGATCCGGGCGAATGGGTGCTGGGTGGCGACGACGATCCCGACCCCTCGTTTGTCGTCAGCGGCACCGGCGTGCCGGGCGAGGAGGTGACCGTGGTGACCGGCGAGGTGAGCCAGGTGGTGACCGTGGGCGAGGATGGCGGCTGGGAGGTGGTCTTCACCGGGGAGACGCTGCCCGAGGATGGCAGCTACGTGGTGGAGGTGACGACGCCGGACCAGGGCGGCAGCGACGTGGTGCTGACCGGGCCGAGCGTGCTGATCGACACGGTGGCCCCCGAGGTGAGCTTTACCTCGGGTGTGGTCTCGACGGGCGATTTCTTCAACGGCGAGGGCCATGCGGGCGGCGTGACCGTGACCGGCACCTCCGAGCCGGGTGCGGTGCTGGTGGTGACCCTGGGCGGGGTTTCGACCGAGCTGACGGTGGGCGACAGCGGCACCTGGGAGGTGACCTTCGGTCCCGATGCGGCGCCGGAGGGCGAATACGAGGCCGAGATCACCGTGCGCGCGGTGGATGCGATCGGCAATTCCGCGACCTATGGCGATGTGCTGGTGGTGGACACCCTGGGCGCGGTGGCCTTCGACGACCTGGCTTTCGGCGGGGATTACATCATCAACGGCGCGGAGGCCGGGGGCAGCATCGCCTTTACCGGCACGACGCAGCCGGGCTCCAGCGTGATCGTCACCATGAACGGCGCGGACTATCCGGCCAGTGTGGCGGCCGATGGTGCGTGGAGCGTGAGCTTTCCGGCCGGCACCTTCGAGGGCGAATACGAGCTCACGCTGGTGGCGACGGCGACCGACAGCCATGGCAACGTCAGCTCCGCGAGCGGCAGCTGGGCGGTGGACACCGTGACCAGCGTGACGCTGGACGCGGGCTTTGCCGGGGCCGACGGGGTGGTGAACGCCGACGACCGCGACGGCGGGCTGACCCTGAGCGGCACGACGCAGCCGGGCAACACGGTCGAGGTGCAGATCGGCCAGGCGGTGCATGGCGCGAGCGTGGCGGCGGACGGGTCCTGGAGCCTGGTGCTGGCGCCGGGGCAGATTGCGGAGGGGGCCTATACCTCGGCCATCACCGTGACCGCGCGGGACGCGGCGGGCAACCTGGCCACCGTGGCCGACAGCCTCGTGGTGGACACGCTGGGCTTTGTCGAGTTCTCCGGCCAGCCGGTGACCACGGATGACATCGTGAACGCGGTGGAGGCGGGGCAGGCGATCAGCCTCACCGGCACGACGCTGCCGGGCTCCTCGGTCAGCATCACCATGAACGGACGGGACTATCCCGCCGTGGTGGATGGCGCGGGCAACTGGGTGGTGAGCTTTCCGCCCTCGAGCTTTCCGGCGGGCGAGTATGACATGAGCGTGAGCGCCACGGCGGTGTCGCCGGCGGGCAACCGCTCGAGCGCGGCGACCTCGGTCGAGGTGGATACCCAGGGATGGGTGGCGATCTCGGACGCGCCGGTGACGGCGGACGACGTGGTGAATGCGGTGGAGGCCGGAAACGGGATCACCCTGACCGGCACCACGGAGCCGGGTTCCACGGTGATGGTGAAGCTGGGCAACGCCAGCCTGCCGGCGGTGGTGGCGGCAGATGGCAGCTGGAGCGCGACCTTTGCCGCCGGGCAGATCGCGCCGGGCACCTATGACGCGCCGGTGCTGGTGACGGCGACCGACCGGGCGGGCAACCTCTCGACCGCGACCGACGTGCTGCGGATCGACACCGAGACCGCGGTCACGGTCGATACCAGGGTCGAGGGGGACGGGATCATCAACGCCGAGGAGGCGCTGAACGGCTTCGTGCTCACCGGCACGGGTGAGCCGGGGGCCACGGTGCAGGTGACCTTCGCAGGCGTCACCCGGCCCGCGATGGTGGCGGGCAACGGCGCCTGGCAGGTGAGCTTTCTGCCCGGCGACATTCCGGCGGGCGAGACGGTGGCCGATGTTTCGGTGGTTTCGACCGACCTTGCGGGCAACCAGGCGCAGGCGGCGGGCAGCATCGAGGTGGACCGGCTGATCAGCCTGACCCTCGACGGCCCGATCGCGGTGGACGACATCGTGAACGCGGTGGAATACGGCGCGGGCATCCGGCTTTCGGGCACGGTGGAGCCGGGCAGTTCGGTGATCGTGAGCCTTGCGGGCGTGACCCAGCAGGCGACGGTGGCCGGCGACGGCACCTGGACCGCCACCTTTGCGCCGGGCGCGGTGCCCGATGGCGACTACAGCGCCGCGATCAGCGCGGTGGCGACCGATGCGGCGGGCAACCGCGCCTCGATCTCGGACTCGGTGCGGATCGACACCCATGTGGAGCCGCTGACCATCGCCACGGTGGCCGGGGATGACATTGTCAACGCCAGGGAGCAGGCCGAGGGCGTGCGCTTTACCGGCACGGTCGAGCCCGGCTCGAGCGTGATCGTGAGCTTCGAGGGCGCCACCCATGCGGCGGCAGTGGATGCGGCGGGCAGCTGGACGGCGGTCTTTGCCGCGGGCGAAATTCCGGCGGGCGAATACGCCGCCACCGCGACGGTGATGGCCACGGATCACGCGGGCAACACCCGCACCGAGACCACGGTGGTTTCGGTCGATACCCAGAACCCCGATGCGCCGGTGATCCTGAGCTTCCGCCAGGGCGGGACCGGCGTGCGCGAGATCGGCACGGCGATGAACGACGACATCACCGAGGTGCAGAAGGTCGATGCGTCGGGCAATGTTTCGGCGGTGTCCTACGAGCTGGAGATCGACGACGAATACGGCGAGCTGATCTTCGACTTCAACGAGGCAATCCCGACCGGCTCGCATCTCGTGGTCACCTCGACCGATGCCGCGGGCAACCAGGCGGGCACGCTCTTCGTGATGGAGGAGCCGGGCAACTCGCTGGTGAACCTCGCCAACCCCGGCCTGGGGCAGTTCGACATTCAGGCGGTGGACCTGCAGTTTGCCTCGGAGGCGGAGATCACCATCACGCCCGAGCAGCTTTCGGCGCTGTCCGGCTTCACCAACGAGCTGACGATCCACGGCGGGTTCGACGACATCGTGCGCGCCGAGGGCGCGGTGGCCACGGGGCAGAGCCGCACGATCGAGGGCCAGAGCTACGATGTGTACACCCTGGGCGAGGGCACGCTTGTCATCGACCACGACATTCAGGTGAACCCGTCGCTGGTGTGATCCTGTCGGCGAGGGGACGAGGTTTCGGGACGGTGCCCGCCAGAGAGGCACCGCCGGGAAAGAGGCAGGGACAGGAGGCGTGATGCGCCCCGCGCGAGGAAGCATATGGATGGGCTGTGCCGCCGTGGCGCTGCTGTCGGGCTGCATGGGCGGCGGCGGTGACACCGCGCGGGCGGCCACCGACCCGGCGGCGCCCGCGGTGCTGGGGCAGGCCGAGGCCTCGCGGAGCGTGGTCATCGCCGACCTGCTGCGCCGCCGCTCGGTGATCGCCCCGGCCAGCCCCTACGGACAGGTCGCGGATGCGGTGCTGGCGGCCAACACCCGCGCCGCCGAGGCGGAACTGCGCGCGGCGAAGCTCCGCGCCGTGGCCGCCGAGAAGAACTGGCTGCCCACCATCGGGCCATCCGTCTCGCTCTCGTCGCTGGGCGACCTGGTGACCTCGATCGTCGTCGACCAGGTGATCTGGCAGGGCGGACGCAAGAAGGCCGAGCGGGCCTTTGCTGCGGCGGATGTGGAACATGCCGCGGTGGTGCTGGCCGAGGATACCAACGCGCGGCTGCTCACCGCGCTCTCGCTCTATCTCACCGCCGAGCAGGGCCGCGCCGAGGCGGCGGTGGCCGCGACCGGGCTGGAGCGGATGCGGCAGTTCGAGTGGGTCATGGAGCGGCGGGTGGAGGGCGGGGTTTCGGACCTCTCCGAACTCAGCGTGATGCGCCAGAAGCGCGGCGAGGTGGAGGCCGGGATGCGGACGGGCGCGGAGGCGGCGGCAACGGCGCTGGCCGAGCTGAACGCGATGTCGGTGCGCCCGTTGGACGCGGTGCGCGGCCTGGGCGAGGCGCAGACGCCGGGCGGGGTCGAGACCGCGCTGGCGGTGCTGAAGGCCGAGGCCGACAAGACCCGCCAGGTGGCACAGGCGCAGATCGAGCGGGCGGGCCATCTGCCCGGGGTCAGTGCGCAGGCGCAGATCGGCGACGGCGGCGGCGACCCGGCGCTGCGCGTGGGGTCGGAGAACGGGCTTGGATTCGGCACGGCGGCGCGGCTTCAGGCGATCCGCGCGGCCGAGGCGGGCGCCGAGGCCCGGCTGGGGCAGGCGCGCGAAGAGAGCGCGCGCCGCCTCGCCGGGCTGAAGCAGGAGCTGGCCGCCACCGAGCGGCAGGCGGCGGAGCAGGTGCGGCTCGCGGCCCAGGCCCGGCGCAACTACGAGCTCTTCCAGCAGCAGTATGACGGCGGCCAGCGCAAGGTGCTCGACGTGGTGGGCGTGTTCGAGACCTGGCTCGATGCCGAGACCAAGCGCGTGGCCCTGACCCACCGGGCCGCGCTGACGAAACTCAAGATCGCCGCGGAGCTGGGCCTCCTGGTGGACGGGAGCCGCATATGACCGCGCCGCGCACCTCGCTGAAGATGAAGATGACCCGGGCCGGGATCCTCGGCGTGGTGGGCGGCGAGGCGGTGGCGGCGCCGGTGCGGCGGGCGACGGAGGCCGATGCCGGCGAGGCGCGCCGCAGGCTGGCGGCCCGCGCCGAGCTGGCCGCCACCTATGCGGGCTTGCTGGGCAAGCCGCTGCTGGGCCGCGACATCGCCGAGGATATCGCCCGCAACGGCGAGGCCGACCGCCCGGTGACGGTGGAGGCCCTGGCGGGCGCGCTCTCGGGCGCGGGGATGCTGGTGAGCATCCGCCGCGAGGCCGAGCTGAGCCCGGCGCTCTGGCCGGCCATCGCCCAGATGAATCGCGGCCAGCTGGTGCTGGTGCTCTCGCAGCAGGGCGACGACCTGACGGTCTACGACGTGACCGGCACCGACAACCGCGCGGCGGTGCCGCTGGAGGAGTTTGCCCCGCATTACGCGGGCCGGGTGCTGAAGGCCGAGGTCACGCTGGCCGAGGTGGCCGCCAGCCACCGGACGGCCGACAAGCCGCCGCACTGGTTCTGGGGCGAGTTCCCCAAGTTCCGCCGCTACATCGCCGAAATCGCCATTGGCTCGCTGGTGGCCAACCTGCTGGCGGTCTCGGTGGCGCTGTTTTCGCTGCAGGTCTACGACCGGGTGATCCCGCATCAATCCATGGCGACGCTTTGGGTGCTGGCGCTGGGGGCGGGGCTTGCGATCTTGCTGGAGGGGCTTCTCAAGGTGGCGCGGTCGCGGCTGATGGATGGCGGCGGGCGGACCATCGAGCTGAGCGTGCAGCGGCTGCTGATGAGCCGGGTGGTGGGGATGCGCTCGGACCGGCGGTCGCAGAGCCCTTCGGAGCTTTTTGCCTCGATGCGCGAGTTCGGCTCGGTGCGCGAGTTCTTCACCGCCGGCACGATCGGCACGCTGACCGACCTGCCGTTCATCGGGCTGTTCCTGCTTCTGGTTGCGGCGATTGCCGGGCCGGTCGTCTGGGTGCTGGTGCTGGGCGGCGTGCTCATGGTGCTGCCCGGATGGTTCCTGCAGCGGCGGATGATGCGGCTCACCCGCGAGACCCAGGGCGCCAATGTGAAGGCGGGCCGGGTGCTGCACGAGGCGATCTACGAGCTCGACACGATCAAGGCGCAGCGCGGCGAGGAGCGGCTGATGCGGGCCTGGGACGAGCTGAACGCGCTCGCGTCGCTCAAGTCGTCCGAGCAACGGCGGCTCTCGGCCGCGCTCACCTTCTGGAGCCAGGGGGTGCAGCAGGCGACCTATGTGGCCGCCGTGGTGCTGGGCACCTTCATGGTGTTCGCCGGCGAGTTCACCGTGGGCACGATCATTGCCGTGGGCATCCTCACCAGCCGGACGCTGGCGCCGCTGAGCCAGCTCGCGGCCACCATGTCGCGCTGGTCGAACGTGAAGACCGCGCTGGCCGGGCTCGATGCGGTGGCCGATGCGCCGCAGGACGTGGCCGAGGGCCGCAAGTACCTGCGGCGGGAGCGGCTGCGGGGCAGCTACACGCTGATCGGCACCCGCTTTGCCTATGACGAGGAGAGCGCCCCGGTGCTCGACGTGGCTGCGCTTCAGGTGAAGGCGGGCGAGACGCTGGCGGTTCTGGGCTCCAACGGGTCGGGCAAGTCGACGTTGATGAAGCTGCTCTCGGGGCTCTATGCGCCCACCGGGGGGCGGGTGATGCTGGATGGCACCGACATCGGCCAGATCGCGCCCGCCGACCTGCGGCGCGGCATCGGCTACCTGGCGCAGGATGTGCGGTTGGTCGTGGGCACGCTGCGCGACAACCTCAACATGCACATGCTGGAGCGCGACGACGACCGGCTGCTGGCGGCGCTCGATTTTGCCGGGCTGGGGCATTTCGTGCGCTCCCATCCCAAGGGGCTCGATCTCGACATCCGCGATGGCGGCGAGGGCCTGAGCGTGGGCCAGAGGCAGGGTGTGGGCTGGGCGCGGCTGTGGTTGCAGAACCCCGGCGTGCTGCTGCTCGACGAGCCGACCGCGAGCTTCGACCAGGCCCTGGAGGCGCAGGTGGTGGCCCGGCTAAGCGAATGGCTGAAGGGCCGGACGGCGGTGATTGCCACGCATCGGCTGCCGATCCTGAGCCTGGCCTCGCGCATCGTGGTGCTCCAGCAGGGGCGGGTCGCGGTGGACGGGGCGAAGGACGAGGTTCTGGCGCATCTGAAGGCCAGCGGTGCGGCCAAGCGGCTGCCGCTGGGCGGTGCGGCATGAGCAGCTGGAGCGCGCCGGGCCCCGGCGGGGGCGGCCAGACCGGGTTTGACGCCCAGATGGACACTCGGCTGGAGCGGGCCTCGCGCCTGATCTGGCTGGTCGGCCTCACGCTCATGGTGTTCCTGCTCTGGGCGGGCATGGCGAAGGTGGACGAGATCGTGCGCGCGCCGGCGGAGGTTGTCTCGGCCTCGCGGCCGCAGATCATCCAGAACCTGGAGGGCGGCATCCTGGCCGAGCTGCTGGTGTCGGAAGGCGACGAGGTGGCGCCCGGCGACGTGCTGGCGCGGCTGCAGGGCACCGGGTTTCAGACCACCGTGGACGACATTGGCGACAGGATCGCCGCGCTGGACATCCGCCGCCTCCGGCTGGAGGCGGAGATGGGGGGCTACCACGATTTCGCGGTGCCCGAGGCGCTGGCCGGGCGCAGCCCCGAGATCGTGGCCTCGGAACGCGCGTTGCTGGCGGCGCGGCAGGCCGACACCGAGGCGCGCGCCAGCGGGGCGCAGGCGGTGATGGAGCAGGCCGAGCGCGAGAACGAGCTGATGGAGGGGATGCTGGAGCAGAAGGTGGTGGCGCTCATCGAGGTGACCCGCACGCGCAAGGCCGCCTCCGATGCGCGCGCCCGCTACGAGGAGGTGGTGAGCACCGCCGAGCTGCGCCGGGCCGACGAGTACGCCGAGACCCTGAGGGAGCTGGCCAGCCTGCGGCAGCAGATGAAGCTCAGCGCCGACCAGCTTGCCCGCACCGAGATCCGCTCGCCGATGAAGGGGATCGTGAACAAGATCAGCGTCAGCACCATCGGCGGCGTGGTGCGTCCGGGCGAGGAAATCCTGCAGATCGTGCCCCTGGGCGATGCGCTCTTCGTCGAGGCGCAGGTGAAGCCGCGCGACATTGCCACCGTGCGCCCCGGCCAGCCCGCCACCATCAAGCTCTCGGCCTATGACTACACCATCTACGGCGCGCTCAGGGGCGAGGTGCACCTGGTTTCGGCCGACAGCTTCAAGGACGAGCGCCGCCCCGAGCGGGAGGCGCATTACAAGGTGGTGCTGCGGATCGACGAGGGCGCGATGACCGCAAGGCAGAGCGGCATCGAGATGCGGCCCGGCCTGGTGGCGGAGGTCGAGCTGCACGTGGGCGAGAAGACGGTGCTGAGCTACCTGACCAAGCCGCTGACCAAGGCGGGAGAGGCCTTTCACGAACCCTAGGGGCGGGTCAGGCCAGCGCGGCCTGCCAGCTCTCCAGCGTGCCCTCGGGCGCGGGGCCTTCCTCGGTGCAGGCCATGGCGGCATTGCCGGCGTGGGCGACGAGGCCGATGAGGCCCTCGGCGAGCAGGCGGCCGCCAAGCGGGCCGAGCCGCCCGCCGGTGCCCAGCAGCGCGCGCTCGCGCCAGAGGTAGAACCACAGCGGCGTGCGTTTGTGCAGGTCGTGCTCCACCACCACCGCCCCGGCTTCGCCGCGGCTGAGATCGGCCCGCTCGAGCCGGGGTTGCAGCGGGAACTGGCCCACGCGCGGCGTGTCGGCCTGGCGCAGCGCGGTGAGCGTGCCCTGGGCGGTGGGAATGTTGAGCCAGTAGGCGAGCGCGAGGTGCCGCGCCGAAGGCTGCGGAAAGGGCGCCGCAGAGAGCAGTGCCGCCGCGAACTCGAGCGGCAGCACCGGCCCCTCGGGCGCATTGGCGAAGAGCGGCGCCCCGGCGGCGCGGACGGCGGCGAGCATGGCCGGGTCGCAGAGCCCGGGCAGCAGGCGGTGGAGCAGCAGCCAGTGCAGGCTGCCGGCCGGATCGGGCAGCCGCGCGAGCGCCGCGGCGAGCCGGGCGGCAGGCCCCGGCAAGACCGGCTCGGCGCGGGGGGCGAAGGGATGGGCCTGCACCAGATCGTGGGCGATGGTCTCGCGGTCGAGCGGCAGGAGCGTGTCGGCGTCGAAATCGGGCAGGGCGAGCTGCGCCCCGGGAGGGGTGACGAAGCAGAGCAGCGCCTGGGCCGCCAGCGGCGCCAGCGCCAGCACCTCGGGGCGGGTGGCGGAGGAGGCCAGCTCCTCGCGGTCCATCGCCGCGCCGAGGCGGGAGAGCAGGAGGTTCAGCCCCAGCCGCTCCTCGCCCGCCGCGTCCGGAAAGAAGTAGCCTGGCGCAAGGGCCCCTTCGGGCGCAGGGGCACCTTCGGGGGCGGGGCCGTGGTCTCCGTTGGAGAGGCAAATCTTCAACGTCAATGTCCTTCACCTGTCCCGGTCAATGGTCCGGGAGAAACTCATCACACTCTCAGCGCAGGCCGGCCACGCCGCCCGACTGGGGCGGCAGGGCATGGGCCCCGAGCCGCGCCACATGCGCGGGCTCGGAGGCCGCGGGCCAGAGGCCGGGGCCGCCGGGCGACAGGCCCAGGTAGCGATCGGCCAGGAAACGGGCGAACTGCGGCGCGGCCACCGAGCTGCCGTTCATCGGCATGCGGCTGCCCGAGACCGCGCCCGCGCCGATCACCCCCGGCGTCACCAGCGAGCGGTCGCCCTCGGCGGAGGCGTCGGGCTGGCGCATCTGCGGCGCGGCGGCCGTGCCGTAGGGGGCGGCGGCGCGGCGGGGGTGGGCGGCCAGCGGCGTGTATCCCGGTGCTCCGGGCAGGGTGCCGAGCGCCGGGAAGCCTGCGGCGAGCCGGTCGGAGCGGGTCATCGAGGGGCCGACGACCGTGCTGCGCCGCCCGGTGGCGATGCCGTTGAGGCTGCCCGCGCGCCGCACCACGGAAGGCCCGCTGTCATAGACCGCCACGCCGCCCATCGCGTCCCAGCGCGCGTAGGCCGGGTCGTCGAAATAGCTCTGACGCCCGGGGCGGCGATAGCCCAGGGGCGCGTCGTCGCGCTGGATCCAGGCCTCGATCAGCTCGCCTTCGGAGACCCGTGCCCGCAGCTCGACCTGCCAGAGGCCGGAGGGGCAGGCGGGGCGGGCCACGGCGGCGGGCATGCAGGAGGGGGCGAGCGCGATCAGCACGCGCTTCTTGCGGGGGATGCCGTCGAGCGCCTGCTGGCCCTTCTGGCGGTCGAGCGAGATGCGCCCGATCACCGCGGCGGGGTCGCCCTCGGGGTGGATCAGCACCGACTGGGTGGCTGAGAGCCCGGTGACGCGGGTGGCGGTGCCGCCGGGCGGGGTGAGCCAGAGCTCCACCCCCGCCGCGGAGCGGGGCATCCAGAGTTCGAGGAAGTTGGAGCTTTCGTCGCCGGGCTGCACCCGCCAGGGCAGGGTGAGCGCGGTCTTGGCCGTGCGGCCCTGCGGCCCGCCGGCCACCTCGGCGTGGCCACGGGCGAGCAGCCGGTTGCCGGTGGGCAGCACCACCTCCACCTCGGACCGGCCGGGCTTGGTGGGAAACTGCCGCGCCAGCCGCTCCAGATGCGCCTGCACCAGCGTGTCGATCGCGCGCTCCAGGAAGTGCAGCCCGTTGTGCGGCCCGCCGGAGAGCGAATAGGAGAAGTTGATCACCACCGGGATCGGAAAGCCCTCGGCCAGCGACATCAGCCAGGCCCGGTCGAGGATATGGGCCGCGCCGGCCAGCACGAAGGGCGACATGAAGGCGCCGGAGGTGTTCATCGTCACCGCCGCCGGGAGCTGGACGGTCAGCAGGCGCAGGTGGTCGGGGCCGTCGCCCGCCGCCAGCGAGGCGACGTGCGTGCCGTGGGAGAGCCGCTGCGCCACCGTGTGCACGCCGGCGCGGGTGAAGTCGCCCAGCCCCAGTGCCGCCAGCCTGTCGGGCTCGGGGCGGGGGCCGGCGGCAAGCTCGGCGTCGATCTCGGCCTTGGTCAGCTCGCGCCCGAAGGGCACGGTGGTGGTGCCGGGGGGGGCGGCGGCGTCCTGCACCCAGGCGAAGTCGAGCCGGGTGCCGCCCATGCTGTCGCGAAAGGCGCTGTGCAGCGGATTGATCCCGTCGTCGATCACGCCGACGATGGTGGCGGTGGCCTCGGGCAGGCCCTGGGCGGTGTATTCCATCGTGCGGGTCGCGCCCTGGGGCAGGGAGACCCGGCGCAGCGGCGCGCGAAAGTGCAGCGTGTCACGCGAGGCGATACGGGCCTGGTCCTCGGCCTCCTCGGCCTCGGCTGCGGCCAGCTCGGCCTTCTCGTCGGGCGGGGGCGCGGCGGCGAGGCGCTTCTCGCCGCCCTCGGCCGGGGCCAGCCGGCTGAAGCTGTTCTGCGCCGGGTCGAAGGGCGCGATGGACTGGAAGGTGGCCTGCGCGCTCTCCACCCCGCCGTCGATGTTGACCGAGCGGGTCAGCAGCACCACGTCGGTTTCGCCATCGACGCGGAAGGGTTCGGGCAGATCCTCGATGTCGCCCGCCTGCATGGTGTCGACGGTGAACATGTAGCGAAAGTCGTGCGGGTCGTCCCTGTCTTCGGTCGCCGTCAGGTCGAAGTCGAGCGCGTAGCGCAGCGACCAGGCCGAGTAGGGATCGAACATGGCGGTGACGCCTTCGGGGTCGTCCTCGGGGGTGAATGTGAGCGCGGTGGTCATCGGCGGGGCCCTTGTGCTGGAAGAGGGGAGGCGGGGAGACGCATCAGGCGTCTGGCCATTCCTCCCGCGCCTTGCCCCAGAGCCAGGTGAAGAGCGGCGCCGCGCTCACCACGGCCAGCGCGTTGCCGCGGGTGACGAGGCTGCCGAAGGCCTTGGGCGCGTCGGCGGCGAGGTCGTAGACCTTGGAGAGGTGGAAATCCTCCAGCCCGATGCCCGGGCCGTGGAAGGTTGTCTCCCTGGCCTCGGCGCCCGCGGCGCCCGCCCGCTGGGCGAGGTGGTCGGCCAGCGCCAGCCCGAGCGCCGCCCCGGCAAAGCTGTCGGCCGGAAAGTGCAGGCCGGCGACGGTGCGGTTGACCGCGATGCGCGCGGCCTGGGCCAGCAGGAGCTCGCTCTGCCGGGGCAGCTGCGCCTTGCCCGCCATCAGGTGGATGAGGGTGCGGGCGACGACATGGGCCTCGGTCGCATGGCCCGAGGGCAGGGCGCCGTGGCCGGGCGTGGGGATGAGCGGCATGAGCTGGCCCGAGAACCTGTCGGGCCTCACGCAGGCGAGCCGGTGCTTGCATTGCAGCACCACGTTGGAGGCGATGGCCTGGACCAGCGCGATCAGCTCGATGGTGTATTTGTGCAGCCCGGCCCGCAGGCCGAGGATCGGCTGGAAGAACTCGGTGGGGTAGCCGACCTGGTTGAGGATCTCGCCGGCCCGGTCGGGGCGCAGGTCGGCGTAGTTGTGGACGATGGCGGTTTGCGCAAGGAAGTCGTCGGGCGTGGGCCGGGTGAGCTTGGCCAACCGGTGATAGGTGGCCGAGGGCGCCACGTCGGCGGTGCCGCCGCCGGTTTCGAGGGTGTAGAGCGAGACGCTCTCGCCGGAGCCTGCCACGCCGAGGGCGCCCAACAGCTCGCCCGAGATCATGGTGACCCGCTCGATCGGGCCCCAGAGGTGCAGGTTGGCCTCGGCGTTGGCGGGCAGCTGCGCCGGCGGGGCGGGCAGGGGCTCGTAGGGGCCGGCGATGCCGTCGCGCGAGGTGAGGATGGCGAGCGAGAGGGAGCCGGAATAGGCGCCGCCGACCCCGCTGACGCCGGACACGCCCGACACGCCGCTCACCCCCGAGACGCCGCTGACCCCCGACACGCCCGAGACGCCGGACACGCCCGACACCCCGCTCACGCCCGAAACCCCGCTGACACCGGAAACCCCGGATACCCCTGATGCGATCGACATGTCCCTGTTCCCCTTGCTGGTGGATGTTTCAATTCGGAATTCCCGCCTCGCGGAGCGCGAGCGCCCAGGACTGGCCGGCGTTGAACTCGGCAGCCGGGTGGTTGCGCAGGTAGCCGCGGATGTTGAAGCCGGGATCGGCCCGCAGGAGGGCCTCGGCGGTGTCGCGCGCCTCCTCCATCCGGCCGAGGTAGTAGAGCGCCACGATCCGGGCCCGCAGGGTCGAGACGTGGCGGCGGTTGGCCCGCATCGAGCGGTCGGCCAGCTCCAGCGCGCCTTCGAAATCCTGCGCGGTCAGCCGGGCGGCGGCGGAGAGCGAGTCGAAGTAATAGGCCTGCGGGTCGAGCGGGGAGAGGGCGCGGGCGCGGTTGGTGAAGGTCACGGCGCGCTCGCCATCGTCGGTGAAGGCGTGGAGCACGCCTTTCAGCAGCCAGGCCAGCGCGTTGTTGGGGTCGATCTCGATGGCCTCGTCGAAGCGGCGCATGGCGACATCGTGGCGCTTGAGCAGGTTGTTGTTGACCAGCCCGTCCATGGTGAGGGCGAAGGAGTTGTCGGGCTGGATATCGAGCGCGCGGGCGGTGAAGTCGCGGGCGGTGGCGGTGTCTTCATCGAGCCGCGACGACCAGCCCTGCACCACGGAGAGCACGTGCCACTTGCCCATCCAGCCGTGCAGCACGGCGCTGTCTGGCACTCGCTCGATGACCTGTTCGAGATAGGTCTTGGACTTGGCGAAGCTCTGCACCGAGAGCCGGTGCATCAGGGTGATGGAGCTCATCAGCAGGGCGTGGCTGTCGACATCGGGCAGGGGCGCGGCAGCCGCGAGGTCGAGCGAGGTGTCCATCACCGCGCGGCCGATCTCGCCGGCGAGCCCGCCGACCAGCTCGTCGCCGCCGCGCAGGAAGTCGGACAGCGAGCTCGACATTTCGCGGGTCCAGCTGATGCGGCCGGTCTTGATGTCGATGAAATCGGCGTTCAGGGTCATCCGGTCGCCCTGGGTGCGGTAGTTGCCGGCAACCACGTAATCGGCGTCGAGCTTGTCGCGGATCTCCTCCAGCGCCACCGAGCGGGCATCCAGCGTGCGGCAGGAGAGATGGGAGATCACGTCGAGCATGTGGCTGCGCGAGAGGGCGCGGCTGATCTCCTCGGAGATCATGTCGCCCAGCTGCACCGGGCCCTGGTAGCCGCGCGCGGTGGCGAAGGGCAGGATCGCCACGGCGGGGTGCAGGTGCAGGCCGCGATTGAGGATCTCCTGCGCCACCCGTCCGGGCCGCGTGCGGGCCACGGCGGAGAGCACGGTGCGGTTGGATTTGCGCTGGGTCTGGATCCACTCCTCGAAGCCGTCCTCGGCGATCTCGGTGCCTTCGAGAAAGTCGCCATCCTCCAGCGTGCCGGTGACGCGGATGCGCTCGAGGTGGAGCCGGACCTCGGAATTGTTGACCTCGAAGAGCTCGGCGAAGTCGTCGCCGAAGATGCCGCGCAGGTCGGTCAGCGCCCGGCGCAGGGAGGCGCGGCCGTGCTCGTGGCCGGACCGGCCCCAGAGCATGTCTTGCAGCCAGGCACGGGTGCGGGTGCCCTCGGGCGCGGTGGCGAGCATGGCCAGCATGGCGCGAATCTTGGTGGAGCGGATGCGGATCTCGTCGCCGTCCTCCCAGGACAGGGCAAAGACGCCAAAGAGCCGGATGCAGAGCACCCTGACCTCGACCCTCTCCTGTTTCGCTTCCGCTTGAGCCATCAGACCCTCCGTGGCAGTGACGCTAGGTTAACCGTGAAATGACCCTTGAGAAGGGGCCTTCACGCTTTATTCACGTTAACCGATCCGGCGGTGGGGAGGCGAGGGGCGGCGCGTTTTGACACTGGCACTCGGCGAGCGCTTGAGAGAGTGTGGCGCCATGACAGAGGAAAGCGAAAGCGCCCACGCGGCGCGCTCCGCACTGCGGGCTGAAGCCGAGTTGATTTTCCGTGCCGGCGTGGCCGCCGCCGACCCCGGCGCGGCGGTGGCGCGGGCGCTGGAGGCCGAGGGCTGGCAGGGGCGTTTCGTGATCGCGGTGGGCAAGGCTGCCCCGTCGATGATGCGCGCGGCGCTGGAGCGGGTCGGGCCGGTGGAGGCCGCGCTGGTGGTCACAAACCCGGAAAACGCGGGCGAGGTGCCGGGCGCGACGGTCATGGTGGCCGCCCATCCGGTGCCAGATGCGGGCGGGCTGGCGGCGGGCGAGGCGGTGCTGGAGATGCTGGCGCGCGCGGGCGAGGGCGAGCGGGTGCTGGCGCTGGTCTCGGGCGGCGGATCGGCGCTGCTGACTGCACCGGTGGAGGGCGTGAGCCTGGCCGACAAGGCAGCCGTCAATGCGGCGCTGCTGGCGAGCGGCGCCGACATCCGCAAGATGAACCTGGTGCGCCAGCAACTCTCGCGGCTGAAGGGCGGCGGCTTTCTGCGTGCGGCGGCCCCGGCGGAGGTGCGTGCGCTGATCCTCTCGGACGTGTTGGGCGACGACCTGTCGACCATCGCCTCCGGCCCCACGGCGCCGCCGATCGGCACAAGGGCCGAGGCGCGCGCGCTTTGCGCGGAGCTTGGCATTTGGGAGAGCCTTCCGGCCTCGGTGCGGGCGTATCTCGACGTGAAGGCCGCCGAGTTGCCGCCGCTGCCGCCGGCGCAGAACGAGATCATCGGCTCCAACGGCGTGAGCCTGATGGCGATGGAGCGCGCCGCGCCGGGGGCGCGGGTGGTGCTGGAGCCGTTGGAGGGCGATGTGGAGGAGGCCGCGCAGGCGGTGGTGGCCGCGGGCGACATGGGCCCCGGAATCACGCTCTTCGGCGGCGAAACGACCGTGCGGCTGGGCGAGAACCCCGGCATGGGCGGGCGCAACCAGCAGCTTGCGCTGCGGGTGGCCGAACTGGCGCGCTGGCCGGGGGAGTGGGTGTTTCTCTCCGGCGGCACCGATGGCCGCGACGGCCCCACCGATGCGGCGGGCGGCCTGGTGGACCACGGCACGCTGGCGCGGCTGGCGGCGGCGGGCAAGCGCCCGGCCGACTACCTGGCGCGAAATGATGCCTACAACGGGCTGAAGCTCTCGGGCGACCTGCTGATGACCGGCGGGACCGGCACCAATGTGGCCGACCTTCAGGTTCTCATCCGGCGCGAGCCGGGCAAGACGAGCTTCTGAGCCGGGGGCTTATTCGCCCTCGCGGCTCTCGGGCCCCGTGTCGATCAGCCAGCCACCGGGACCGGCGATGCTGTCGGGCAGGATGTGCGAAACGGTGAACAGGATTTCGCGGATCAGAACGCAGACGAGAAAGGCGGAAATCACCTGTCCGACAGTGATCGAGGTCAGAAATTCCATGACGGGCTCCCCTAGTGGCCTTAGGCAGACGCTGGGGGTGAAATGGGGCAAAAAGACGACCAACAGACGACCGGCTGACGGCTTTTTCACCCTGACGTTGTGGTGACCTTGCGTCACTTTTGCGGCAGGGCGAAGGAGCGGCGGCGCAAAGGCTGTGCGCCGCCGGTCAGGAGCAGGTGAGGCCTGCCGTGGGTCAGGCAGTGAAATCGGACAGGGCGCTCTCGTCGCCGGTGCCCGCGCGCACCCGCCACTCGGTGGCAAAGCCGCCGTATTGCACCGCGGCCCGCCCGACGGCGGAATACTTGGGGTCATCGTCGATATAGCGCTGGTAGGCGTATTTGGCCCCGGTCGTGGCGAGCTTCTGCGCCAGCTTCACGAGGCTCTGGCTCGGCGTCGCGCCGACGAAGGACTTGTAGATCCCGAACAGCAGCCCGGCCTTCTCGGAGGCATCGACGGCGACGAAGAGGGCGGCCTGGATGAAGGCGCGGTCGCGGTGGGAAAAGGCGAGGGTGGCGCCGGTCTTCCAGAAGTCGGAGACCACGAGCGCAAGCTCCGGGTCGGTGAGGTAGATCTGCTGCGGGGTGAAGCGCAGGTCGGGAAATGCTGCGCTGAGCGACTGGGTCATGACTTTTCTCCTAATGACTTTGGACAGGCTTGGGCGGGCTCCGGAAATTCGGAGCCCGCATGGGGGCTGACCCGGTCAGGCCAGCTGGTAGTCGAAGGCCTCGTCCTTCACGTCGACCGCGATGGATTTCAGCTCCTCGCCGCCCACGGCCTTCTCGAGGATGGCGCGGGAGAGATCGGGCAGGATGGTCTGGGTGATGATGTTGTCGATCATCCGGCCGCCCGAATCCGGGTCGTTGCACTGGCTGACGATGTGCTCGATCACCGCGTCGGAGTAGGTCATCGTGGCGTTGTGGTTCTGCCGCACGCGCTTCACAATGGAGCCGATCTTCAGCTTGGTGATCATCGCCAGCACGTCCTTGCTGAGCGGGTAGTAGGGGATGGTGACGATCCGGCCCAGGAGCGCGGGCGGGAAGACCTCGAGCAGCGAGGGCTTGAGCGCCTCGGCCAGGGCCTCGGCATCGGGCCGCGCCTCGCCTTGCTGGCACATGTCCATGATGACATCGGTGCCGGCGTTGGAGGTGAGCAGGATCAGGCAGTTCTTGAAGTCGATGGGCCGGCCCGAGCCATCCTCCATGTGGCCCTTGTCGAAGACCTGGAAGAAGAGCTCGTGCACATCCGGGTGGGCCTTTTCGACCTCGTCCAGAAGCACCACGGAGTAGGGCTTGCGGCGCACCGCCTCGGTGAGCCGCCCGCCCTCGCCGTAGCCCACGTAGCCCGGAGGCGCGCCCTTGAGCAGCGCCACCGTGTGGGCCTCCTGATACTCCGACATGGCGATGGTGATGACGTTCTGCTCGCCGCCGTAGATCGCCTCGGCCAGGGCCAGCGCGGTTTCCGTCTTGCCGACGCCGGAGGGGCCGGCGAGCATGAAGACACCGATCGGCTTGCCCGGGTTGTCGAGCTTGGCGGTGGAGGTCTCGATGCGCTTGGCGATCATCTCCAGCCCGTGATCCTGCCCGCAGACGCGCTCCTTGAGGCGGTCGGCCAGGGTGAGGATGGCCTGCAGCTCGTCGGCCACCATGCGGCCCACGGGGATGCCCGTCCAATCGCCCACCACGGAGGCCACGGCGTTGTAATCGACGTGGGAGTAGATCATCCGGTCATCGGCATCGCGGCTGTCGAGCTCGGCCACCTTGGCGGCCAGCGCCTCGCGCAGCTTGGCGGCGTCGTCGCCGGTGGCGGGGGCGGCGTGCTCCTCGGGGATGTCCACCGACTCGGGGGCGGGAGCGGGGGCCTCATCGCCCGCCACGGCGGCCGCATCGGCGGCGTCCTGCGCCTCGTGGGCCTGTTCCGGGGTCGGGGGCACCTCGGAGGGCTTGTCGATGGCCAGCTTGCCGTCGCCCACGCCGGTGAGCTGGGCGCGCAGCTCCAGCACCTCCTGCACGATGGCCTTCTCGTCCTCATACATCTTTTCGGCGGCGACGAGCGCCTCCTTGGCCTTCTCGATCTCCTCCCGGACCTCGACCTTGCGCTCCTCGGCGGTCTCGCCCAGCTCGGCCTGGCGCTCCTTGCCCAGAAGCTCGGCCTCGAACTTGGCGATGGTGGCCTTGAGGTCGGCGATGCGGGCGGGGGTGGTGCTTTGCGAGATCGCCACCCGCGCCGCGGCGGTATCGAGCAGCGACACCGCCTTGTCGGGCAGCTGGCGGGCCGGGATGTAGCGGCTGGACAGCTGGACGGCGGCGACGATGGCCTCGTCGGAGATGCGGACCTTGTGGTGCTCCTCCATCGGTTTCATGATCCCGCGCAGCATGTAGCAGGCGCGCTCGATATCGGGCTCGTCCACGGTGATCGGCTGGAAGCGGCGGGTGAGCGCCGGGTCCTTCTCGAAGTACTTCTGATACTCCATCCAGGTGGTCGCGCCGATGGTGCGCAGGGTGCCGCGGGCCAGCGCGGGCTTCATCAGGTTGGCGGCATCGCCGGTGCCCGCCGCGCCACCTGCGCCGATCAGCGTGTGGGTCTCGTCGATGAAGAGGATGATCGGCGTGGCCGAGCCCTGCACCTCGTCGATGAGCTGGCGCAACCGCTGCTCGAACTCGCCCTTCATCGAGGCGCCGGCCTGCATCAGCCCCATGTCGAGGCTCATCAGCCGGTTGCCCTGAAGCTGCGGCGGCACGTCTCCGCTTGCCAGCCGCTGCGCGAAGCCCTCGACCACGGCGGTCTTGCCCACGCCCGCCTCGCCGGTGAGGATGGGGTTGTTCTGGCGACGGCGCATCAGAACGTCGATGATGTTGCGGATCTCGTCGTCGCGGCCCACGATCGGGTCCATCTTGCCGGAGGACGCCTGGGCGGTGAGGTCGACGCAGTAGCGATCGAGCGCGCCGGTGCCCTTGGAGGCGGTATCGCCCCCGCCACCGCCGCCCGACGAGGAGAGGCCGGAGCCGTCCATCGGGCGCTGGTCGTCCTCCTCGGAGAGCGCCCAGACACCGCGGGCGTCGTTGACCATGGTCTCGACGTTGAGCCCGCCGAGGGTGGGCGAGCACTCCTTGAGCATCCGCAGCAGTTCCTTGCCCTTCAGCGAGGCGACCAGCAGGTGGCCGGTGCGGATCTGCGGCTCGGCGAACAGCAGGGTGCCGTAGTGCCAGCCGCGATCCAGCAGGTCGATCACGCCCTCGGCGAAGCCGGGCATCTCGGTGACGTTCTTGCGGTAGTCGTCGATCTTTTTCTGCAGTTCGGCCAGCACCTTGGAGCGGTCGATGCCGTAGTTCTGCAGGGCAACGGAGATGTCGCTCTTCTCGTTTGCGACCATATGGAAGAACCAATGGGCCACCTCGACGTTGCGGTTGCCCTCGCTGCGCGCGTGGCGGTGGGCTTTCATGAAGGCGTCGTAGCCGGTGCGATTGAGCTTGCCGGCAACGGTTTCGAGGCTCACGTCAGACATTTTGTGTTTCCGTCCCTATTGAAATGCGTGCTTTTTACCCGGTTTGAATGTTGCCGATCACAGCCTGATGAAGGCTGAACCTGGCATCTGAAACATAATCCTCGTCACCCGTGCCCGCGGCTTCGGCCTTCAGGGGGGTCCAGGTGGTGTAACCCAGACGCCCCTTGGTGCCGAGCTGGGCCTTGGGGCACAGCCGCCGGGGCAGGGCGAGCTCGACATCGAAATCAATCTGCTCGCCCAGATAGAACCTTACCATATCCGCGAGCCGTTCAAACATGTCTCCGCCGGGCAGGAAACTTTCGTAATCGTCGAGCAGGTCGGTGCGGATCTCGATGGTGGCCTTGTCGTTGATCGAATAGACCCGGCGGCCGGCATAGGTGTTCTGGCCGAGCTGGGCGCCGCTCTGGCCGAGGCGGGTGAGGTCGCTCTCCTCGAAATCGAGCCAGATGCCCTCGCGCTCGCGGATCCGCACATCGACGCCCAGCACGCCCTCGAGCACCTGCTGGAGCCGCTTGGCGCTCTTGACCCGGCTGGCCATGATGCCGGCAAAGGGCAGCTTGGCGATGTCTGGCACGCGGTCGCGGTCGCGGTAGGGCGGGGTGCCGATGCCGATGGTGGAGCCGACGTAGGCCGCGAAGCGGTCTTTCTCGGGGTGGTCGAACTGGGCGATCGGGCGCGCGTCGGCCCAGACCCGGTGGAACAGCTGAAGAAAGCGGGTGGCGAAGATGTCGGCGAAGCGGATGAAGGCATCGTCGCCGGCCAGCTTCCAGCGCATCGCCTCGGCGGTGGTCAGCAGCGGCAGAGGGCCCTGGGGGCCGAAAAAGCCCAGAAACCGCGTGCGGAGCCGGGGCACCTCGTCTTCGCGCACCTCGAAGGCCTGCACGTTGGAGGCCGGGAAATCCATGAAGGGATCCTGGCCGACGCTGACGATCTCCTGCGCCAGAACCTGGCTCTGGCCGATCCGGGGCTTGTCGGGGTGCATCCGCTCCAGCTCGCGCAGCAGGGCGTGGATGTTGAAGCGGTAGGGCTCGGCCTCGAGCATCTCGCGCCGGGTGCGCGCCTTTTCGAGCGGGAGGGGCTTGGGCGCCTCTGGTCGTGCGGATCTGGCCTTTGCGCTCACAGCAGCGGCCCGGTGCCGGAACGCGGAGAAAAGCGCATCACCTCGCCGCGGGTGTCGGAGACGAGGACGGTCTCGGTGAAGCTGTTCATATGGGCGTAATCGGCGAAGAACCTGTCGATCACGGCGCCGAGCAGCATGATGCCGGTGCCCTCGAAGGCCCGCTCGTCGAAGCGGACGGTCACCTCGGTGCCGCGCGCGGCGTGGTAGCCGTCGGGCCGCCGGAGCGAGCGGGTGATCGGGCGGGAGGCGATGCCGGTGATGCCGCGGATCTGCCGCTCGGTGATCGAATCGCCGATGTCGGAGAACAGGCCGAGCAACTCGCGCAGCCCGCCGGCGGGATCGTCGGAGTGGCGGTCCTTCAGGCCGAGCTGGTTGAAGGAGAGCAGGTTGACGAGCCGCCACATCACCTCGCCATGGTGGCCGATGCGGGGGTCGTTGTGGTCGAGGTCGGCGATGGCGACGCGCGGCGGGGTCGGGCCCGAGATGCAGGCGAGCGGCACGTTCACGTCATCGGTGAGCCGGAAGTCGACCTGGCTCTGCCCGATCGGCAGCTGCTGCACCAGGTGACGGTTGGAGCAGAGCGCGATGACCTGGAGCCGCTGCACGCGCTCCTCGTCATCGAGACCGGCGGGCTCGTAGATCGAGACATAGGTCTCGGTGCCGACGTAATTGCCGCCGAAGCCGAAGCGCCGCTCCTTCTCGGTCAGGCGCCGGGGCTTGCGGTGGTGGCTGTAGTAGAGCGCATCGGCGGGGCGCACCTCGCTGTCGGGCTGGGAGTAGAGCCGGTTGACCCGGACCTTCTTTCGCATGCCGGGGTAATGCGCGTAGACCTCCTTGATCCGGTGGACCTCGTAGTTCACCGCCGGGCTGGAATCGGGCACCACGAGATACTCGTTGAACTTGGGATCGGGCCGGACCCGGCTGCACCGCTCTTCGAAGAGGTTGACCGCGGGTGCGGCGTAGAGGCGGAAGTTGGAAGGCTCGATCAGCGCGGCCAGCCGGGGCTGGCTCTTGGAGAACTCGATCAGCACGTCGAACATGGGCGCGGGGATCCGGGCCAGCAGGCGCTTGAGCCCGACCATGCGGAAGCCGAGAAACTTTTGCGGCAGCACCCAGTACTCACGCAGCAGCGAGTAGCCCTCGAAGATCTTGTCTTCCTCGGGGAAGAGCCGCTCTTCCTCGCGGAAGCCGACCTGCTCCAGAAAGCCCGGCGGGCAGGGCAGGAACACCGGGTCGCCGTTGCGGTCGAGGTAGCGCAGGGTGACGCGGCAGGTGTCGGCGAAGAGCTGTTCGTAGAGCGAGACCATGTCGGCCCGCGCGCCGTTCAGGTAGATCGGGATCTCGCTGGCGGTGATCTCGTTCACCAGCGCCGGCTTGTCGCCCTTCCTGGGCGGCAGCTCGGGGTCGCGCACCTCGTTGTCGGTGCGGCGGACGAAGCGCAGCCGCAGCCCGGCCCCGGTCTGGCGCATCACGTCGAGCCCGAGCGCCTGCATCGGGCCGGCGGAGGGCATGTAGGTGGCGGTGTCGATCTCGAGCGGCCAGAGGGTCAGCGGGGCCGAGAGGCGGAACCGGGCCGAAACCCGCTGCTCGCGCTCGACATAGGTGGCGTCGAGATAGGAGCCGGCCGGAAAGCTGCTGCCCTCCACCAGATCCTTCTCGGAAAAATCGGGATTGGCCTGCACGATCATCGCGGAGGGCGTGGGCGCCAGGTAATCCGGCATCAGCTGTTCGAGCAGGGCGGTGGTGAAGGTATCGAACTCGCCCTGGATGGCGAGCTGGATGCGGGCGGCCATGAAGGCGGTGCCCTCGAAGAGGCCGGCAAGCCCCGGCTCCAGCTTGTCTTCGGTCAGGCCGCCGAGACGCTCGGCGATGCCGGGGTACTCCTCGGCAAACTCCTTGGACCGCTCGTAGAGAATCGCCAGTTCGCGGTTGTAGGCATTGAGGAATTCACGGTTCATCAGCTGCCTTCGATGTTCGAGAATTTCATCTTGCCGGAGCCCACGTCGATTTCGGCGACGAATTCGAGCGGGATGTCGACCGGCTTGCAGGCCATTTCGGCGGTGATGTCGAACACCAGCTTCTGGTTCACCTCGTCGAATTCCTCGCGCATCCGCACGTTCATCGAGGAGGGCACGAAGCGGGGTTCGTTGTTGAGCAGGGCGCGGGCGAGTTTTCGGGGCACGCCGAGGGCCTTGTTCTCGCCGGCCGCGAGGTTGGACAGATCGACGAGGCCGTAGTTGAGGATCGACTTGCCGACATACTCGAGGTCTTCGATGTCGAGGGCGGCGTCGAGGTTGATGGTGTTGGCCAGCGCCACCAGGTCGATCTCGAGGTTGCGCTTGAGCTGGGCCTCGTTGGCCCCGCGCCGGCGCATGGCCGAGCGTTCGTGCAGCACGCGCTGGCCGTCGGTGTAGGTGGTGGTGTCGATCTTGGCGTCGCGCGCCTTGAACGCCTCGCGGAAGGCATACATGAGCGGGATCTGGAGCTGCTGCTGCTTTTCGGGGCCGCGGGCCATCAGGGCTTCGCCTCAGATTTGAAATCGGATCTCCGGCGGGGCCGGGACTGCCGCGCCAAGCTCGGACGCAGCGTCAACGATAGCGCCGTGCGTCGGGCCTGAGAAGGGGGGCGGGGCGGAGAATTTCGTGAATTTCCGCGTTCCCCCCGATGGTTGGGCCGCACTACACCCGCTGGTTGCGCCGGGGTCGCCCCGAACCGCGGCGCGCCCAATGCAAAACGGGGCGCATCGCTGCGCCCCGTTCCGTATGGTTGGTGCGGTGCCTCGTGGCACCGCAAACCGGATCAGTAGTGCTTGCCGGTCTGGACGTTGTAGCCGGCGGGCTTGAAGGCCTGCATGGCGCCGGTGTTGTCCTTGGGGGCGTACTCGACGAGGATGTCGGCGTAGTTCCAGGACAGGGTCTCCATCATGTTGTTCTCGCCGCCGCCGGCACCGCCGCCGCTGATCGAGCTCACGATGGCGTCGGTCAGGGTCACGCGGAAGTAGGGCTCGAGCTTGTTCTTCACGGACGCCACGACTTCGATCTTGACGGTCTTGAAGTGCTCGCCGCCGAAGCAGCGGTTCCACAGCATGTGGGTGGAGCTGTCGGTTTCCTTGGTCACCATCACGTCATGCGGCGTGCAGATGCCCTTGGTCGCGCCTTCCTTGCCGGTGGTGTAGCGGCCCGGCTGGGTCGCGCCGAGCGAGAAGGATTCGATGTTGATCCAGTTCTCGTAGCCTTCGGCCTTGGACTGACCATCGACGTTCGGGCCTTCGATTTTCATATACATTCCGCTAGACATAATTGATCTCCTTGTGTCAGCGCTGTTGAAGCAATAACTTGCCGTTTTTCAAATCAAGACCGGTAATCCCCGGTCCTCACTGAGATGGGAAGGCAAGCCTCCCGTTGCAAGGTTCCCGCACAAGATTTTTTTAAAAAACGTGAGGGAACCGAACGGGCCGCCCCGAAAGACGGCCCGAACTCCTAATAATCTTAACCGCCGCCGGGCAGACGCGACACCAGGCTCATGCCGATGTCCATGCCCTCCATCTGGAAGTGCGGCCGGAGGTAGAACTTGCCCATGTAGTAGCCGGGGTTCTCCTCGTCGGGGACGATCTCGATCTTTGCGCCGGCGAGCGGACGCTTGGCCTTGATCTCCTCGGAGGAGTTCTTGGGGTCGCCGTCGATGTACTGGGTGATCCACTTGTGCAGCTCGTACTGGAGCTGGTCCTGCTCCTTGGTCGAGCCGATCATGTCGCGCACCATGCACTTGAGGTAGTGCGAGAACCGCGACACCGCGAAGATGTAGGGCAGCCGCGACGACAGGTTGTCGGAGGCGGTGGCCTCGGGGTCGACGAAGGACTTGGGCTTGTAGAGCGACTGCGCCCCGATGAAGGCCGCCTTGTCGGTGTTCTTGCGGTGCACGAGGCTGATGATACCCGCCTTCGACAGCTCGCCCTCGCGCCGGTCCGAGATGGCGATCTCGGTGGGGCACTTCTGGTCGGTCGAACCGTCGCCGGTGTCGAAGGTGTGGGTCGGCAGGTTGATGACCTCGCCGCCCGACTGCACGCCGCGGATGCGGACGGTCCAGCCGTACTCCTTGTGGGCCCGGGCGATGTTGGCCGCCATGGCGTAGGAGGCGTTCATCCAGGCATATTTGGTGCCCTCGTGGCCGTCGGTCTCTTCTTCGAAGTTGAAGGCATCGACCGGCAGGCTGTTCTGGCCGTAGGGCTCGCGGGCCAGGACGCGCGGGGCTGTCAGCGCCACGTAGCGGCTGTTTTCGCTTTCGCGGAGCGACTTCCAGGCGGCGTAGTCCGGGGTCTCGAAGATCGAGCCCAGGTCGGCCGGGTTGTTCAGCTCGTTCCAGCTGTCCATGTTGAGCAGGCCGGGGTTGGCCGCCGCGATGAAGGGCGCCATCGAGGCCGCGGCGATCTTGCCGAGGTCGCGCAGCAGGCGCACGTCGGCGGGCGAGTGATCGAAGTAGAAGTCGCCGATCAGCGCGCCGTAGGGCTGGCCGCCGAGCTGGCCGAACTCGTGCTCGTAGATCTGCTTGAACAGCGGCGACTGGTCCCACTTGGCGCCGGGGAAGCTGCGCAGCTCCCGCTCGAGCTCCTTCTTGGAGACGTTCATCACCTTGATCTTCATGGTGGCGTCGGGCTCGGAGTTCATCACGCAGTGATGCAGGCCGCGCCAGGCGCTCTCGACCTTCTGGTACTCCTCGTGGTGAATGATCTCGTTGACCTGGGCGGTCAGCTTTTCGTCGATCTTGGCGATCATCTCGTCGACGGTGTCGATGATGTCTTCCTTGATGACGGTCGCATCGGAGAGCGCGGTCTTCACCAGCGTCGACACCGCGTTCTCCACCTCGGTGGCCGCTGAGTCGGAGCGGGGCTTGAAGTTCTGCTTCAGCGCGGCGGAGAAGGCGTCAAGTTCATTGACTTCTCCTCCTGCGGCGCCGGCTTCCTGTTGGGCTTCGGTTGCCATGTGTCTGGTCCCTGTCCTTGTTGTCGTCGGGTCCGGAAGGTCGCGCGGGGCGCCGCGTCCGGTCGCGAAAGTTCAGAAGGGCGGGGGCCTCAGCCCTCGCTCTCCTCGCCGCCGTCTTCCGCGCCGCCTTCGGCGCGCTTCTCGGCAAGCATCTTCATCATCTCGGGGTCGGCCAGCAGCTTGCGGAGCTGGTCCTGCGCACCGGCCTTGCCGTTCATGTAGCGCTGGAGGTTGGCCAGCTCGTCGCGGGCCTCGAGCAGTTTCTTGAGCGCGGGCACCTGCTTGGCGATCTCGCCGGGGTCCATGTCGGACATCTTCTTGAAGTTCAGCGAGACGCCGAGCTTTTCGCCCTCGTCGCCTTCACCCAGCTTGTTGTCGACGTTGAACGACACGCCGGGCGCCACGGCATCCATGTAGTCGTCGAAGTTTTCGGTATCGACCTGGGTGAACTTGCGCTCGTTCATCGGGTCCTTCTCGACCGCCGAGGAGTTGCCGGAAAGGTCGGCCATCACGCCCATGACGAAGGGCAGCTCGACGTTCTTCTGGGAGTCGTACGGGTCCTCGTAGGCGATCTGAACCCGGGGCGGGCGGTTGCGTTTGATGAAGCGGGTCGCTGAATCAGACATTTGAAAATCTCCCTAATACTCAAGCAAGTGAAGCCACGCAGGCCCTGCTTTGTCAAATGTTTTGCCCCAACGGAAGGTGCCCGTCGGGGCGGTTTCACTCGGTTTCGCGGCTCTGTTTGTGAGCGCTCTGGAACAGGTCACTCAGTATCGAAGAGAAGTCCCGGTTGAGGTAGGTCTTCGCCTTGAACAGCAGGATCGGGACCGGGCTGGAGGGCTCGGTCTTGCGGAAGAAGCCCTCGACCGCTGAGATCAGCGCCGTCGCCTGCTCCCGGTTCTGGCAATCGACGGGTTCGGCCTCGCCGGTGTCGATCACCGGAAGGTCGGAGGGGGGCTCCTGCATGGCCAGCTCGCGCAGCCGGCCGACCGAGAGCATGAAGCCCTCCTCGGAGCCGAAATCGACGATCGCCTCCTCGGCCTTGCTGGGCAGCAGCGCGTCGAGCGCGTCGGTCAGCGGCTTGCCGATGAGGGCCTGGGCCTGGCGGATCAGCAGCAGCGAGGGGGCGGAGGGCTCGATCGCGGCGAAGTAGCCCTCGACCGCCCGCAGCGCGGCCTTGGCGGTGGCGTGGTTCGGCACCGGGCCCACCATGACGGGCGGGCCGGAGGCCACGCGGGTGCCGCCGCCGGCGGCGTCGGGTGTCGCGCCCTCGCCGGCCTCGGCCACCGCGGCCTCTGCGCCCTCGGTGCCGTCGCCCGCTCCCTCGGCGTCACCGCCCGCGAGATCGGGGCGGGCCTCGGCAAAGAACCTGAGGATGGCGTCGAGCACCTCGGCGACGTTCTCGAACTGCGGCCCGAAGGCGCCCGAGGGCGCGGTCACGCAATGGGTGCGGATCTGGTCGAGCGCGGCGCGGGCGCCGGCGAGGGCGTGGTAGATCTTGTCGACCTCGGCGGCGTTGTCGGCGCTTTGCAGCGCGGTCAGCATGGCGCCGCTGTCGGCCACGGGGCGCTCCTGCCCGCGCGGCTCCTTGGCGCCGGAGGCCAGCTCGTAATCGCGGAAGGCGAAGCGGCCGGCCCGGCGGTCCTCGATCAGCGGGGCGTGCTCGAGAGGCATCACCACCTGGCTCATTTCATTGAGCAATTCCAGCGCGTTGCGGCGCTCTGTCGAGTCGCCCTCGTCAATGCGCGGGTGCACCTCCTCGGGGAAGCGCGCCAGCAGGCCTTCGATGGCCTGCACACATTCGCAGAAGCCCACGATGCGCCCGGCCAGCGCCTGGAACTGCGCCTCGAGCGAGAGCAGCCTGAGGCAGCGCGTGCGCTCCAGCAGCTTGTCGATGGCAGCGACCTCGGCCTTGATGTCGATCGACTTGCGGTCGAACACCTCACCCGTCTCCGAGCTGATGATGAACCGCATCGGTATCCGGTCGAGCGCCTCGAAGTAATACTCGATGTAGTCGTTGTCGTCCTCGAGCAGCAGATCGGGGCCGCAGGGCTGATCCGCGGAGATCGGCTCGAAGAGATTGTCGTAACGCATCTGGATTCCCGTTGGACGTCCCATTGAAAGGGGCATCCTCTAAGGGCGCCCTCGTTGTTTCGGGGGCGATACTGGCCCGACAAGGCCCGGAGGTCACTCAAAAAATTCCCTCAAGGGGTCGGTTGAACGGAATTTTCACCAAAAAGAAACGCCGTCCCGGAAACGGAACGGCGCATGCGGGCGAGGCGGGGGCTTGGCCCGCGCATCTACTGAAGGTCGATCCGAAGCTCGACGCGGCGGTTTTCCGGGTCCATCGGATCGTCGGTCCGGGGCGCGGTCTCGCCGAAGCCCATGGCCGAGAGCCGCTCTTCGGTCACGCCGAGGCTCACCAGGTAGGCCTGCACGGCGGCGGCGCGGTCCTCGGAGAGGTTGCCGTTGTAACCCTCGGTGCCGCGCGCGTCGGTGTGGCCCTCGATCATGAAGCGGGCCTTCTTGAGGCGCTCGTCCTCGAAGGCCTGGGCCACGACCGCGAGGGTCTCCTTGGCCTGCTCGGTCAGCTCGGCGCTGTCGAGCTCGAAATTGATCATCATGTCCATGCCCTTGGGCTTGGGCGGGGCACATTCTTCGGCGGTGCCGATGCAGATGCCGCGGTTCAGACCCAGATCGGCGCTGTCGACGAGGAAATTGGCCACGTCATCGGCGGAGTAGGGGCTTGCGGACTGGGCGTGAGCGGACAGCGCGGAGGCTGCCACCAGAGCTGAGGAAAGGAGCAGGTTGCGCATTGAAATCACCGTTTCTGTCAAAATCCGTAGGGTCAACTTAAGATTTCAGGGCCGTTTTGTCAAGAAACGGCCTTTAATTTAACGGTTTTGTCACATTGGCGCGGCCTGCGCGGCTACTGGTTCTGGGTGCCTTCCATCACGTCGTCGTAGGCCTCGGAGAAGTAGGCGAGGAACACGTCGAGCATGCCGTTCTCGTAGGGATGGGTCTTGGCGTCCCATCGCTCGACATAGATCTGCCAGGCGCGCGCGTCCTTGGAGGAGAACCGGCCGGCATCGACCTTACCCTCGACCGCCTCGGGCGCCATGTCCTCCAGCAGCCGGGCCAGCGCGGGCTGCAGCGCGGCGTGCACGGCATATTGGTGCATCTTGATGTCGTTGAAGCTCTTCTGGACCGTCTCGGAGCCGCGCATGTAGCCCTGGCGGCCGGAGCCGAACATGGTTTCGAGCTGCTCCTCGGCGGAGGGCATGAACTTGAGCGGGTTGTTGGCATCGGCCCCGATCATGGTGCGCGAGCCGGACTTGAGGCTCTGCTTGGTGGCGGCGCGGGCCTTCAGCAGGCCCGCGAGCTCGCCGACCATGATGCGCAGCGCGCGGCCGATCTCATGGGCGACGGCGCCCGGATCGGGCCCCTCGAAGGCCTTGGGGTTGATCCCGGCGCCATCGGCGATGGCGGCCAGCAGGCCGGTCACGTCACCCACGCTGCCGGCCTTGGGCGGCGGCGCGGAGGGGGCCTGCACCGGCGGGGCCGAGAAGGCCTCGGCGGCGGGCGCGGTGGGGCTCACCGGCGGCGGCGCAGGAGCCAGCGGCGGCTGAGACACCGGCGCGGGCTGCGGCGGCTGAGACACCGGCGCGGGCTGCGGCGGCGGGGCCTGGGGCGCGGCGGCGGGGCCGGGGCCGAAGGGCGAGCCGGTGGTTTGCTGCGGCGGCGGGGCGGGCGGCGCGGAAGGGGCGCCGCCGAAGGGCGATCCGGTGCTTTCCGGCTCGGGGGGCGCGGCGGGCGGCGGCGGGGCCGCGCCGAAGGGCGAGGCGCTCTCGTCCGGGGCCTCCTGCGTGGGCGGCGGGGCCTGCGGCGCGGGCGCGGCGCCGAAGGGCGAGCCGCTGCCAGCCCCGCCACCACCCTGTGCGGGGGGCGGGGGCGTGCCGGTTTCGCTGCCGCCGAAATCGGGCAGGTCGATGTGCTGGTCGCCGAAGTCGGCCAGGCGGTCGCTGCCGCCGCGCGAGGTGAAATCGCCCTGGCTGGGCGGGGCCGCGCTGCCGCCGACGGACCAGATGTCGCCGCCACCACCGCCGCCTCCTCCTCCACCGCCGCCCTGGTCGAAGGCGGAGGGGCCGGGCTGTGCCGGGGGCGGGGCCTCGTAGGCCGGGGCGGGCGCGGCCTGGGCCGCCGCCACCTGGGCGATCACGAGGTAATGGCCGATCTGCAACTTGTCGCCGCTCTGGAGCTGGTAGGGGCTCTTCACCCGCATCGAGGCGCCGTTCACGAAGGTGCCGTTGGTCGACACGTCGTAGAGCCAGTAGGCGCCGTTCTCGTAGCGGATCTCGGCGTGGCAGGACGAGACGAAGCGGTTGGGGTCGGGCAGGGTCCAGTCCATCGCCGGATCGCGCCCGATCTCGAACCCGCCCTGGTTGGCCGAATACTCGATCGGCCCGCCATCGGGCAGGGAGGGGAAATTGTCGATGCGAAGGGTCAGGGTCATGATCGGCGCCGCTCGGACTGTGCCGCCCTTAGGGGGGCTTCTGAAATTCGTGGTGCTACAAGAGTTACGGCGCGGGGGGTGTCGATGCAAGCCCGCTGGCCCGGAGCCGCGGCGATGCCCGTGCCGGGCAGTGCCGGGACGTGCGCGGCCGAGGGGCGTTTGGGATCAAATGCTTGCCCCCCGTCTTTCACCCGTCGTGTGAACTCGGAGAAGGGGCGGAGCGGAGGCAGGGCTCAGCCTTCTTCGGTCAGCATGACCGCCATGCGGATGAAGCGCTGGAGATGTTCGCCGCGGGTCTTGATATCGAACCGGGCGAGGGCGGAGAGCAGCCCCGCGTTCACCGCGCGGGCGGTGAGGAAGGGCGGCGGCGGCACCGGCGGCACGTCGGGTCCGGCCATCGAGCCCGAGGACCAGCCCGCGCCGAGTGCGACCCAGACGCCGGGCGACTTGATCTTGGCCTCCATCGCGGCATCCAGCGCCTTGTAGCGACTGTCTTCGATCGGGTCGCCGACCCATTTGGCGGCCAGCTCGAGCATGTCCCTGTCGGTCTGGTCGAGCGTGTCCTCGATCTTCTTGAGGCACTCGTGGCCCCACCACACGGCAAAGCGGCGCGGCAGGACATAGGCGCAATAGGTGAGGGCCTCCTCGGGCGTCTCGCCTTCGGCCAGGGCGCCGATGAAGTCGACCGACGTGTGACCGTTGGGACGCGCGGTCACGTCCTCCTCGATCTCCGGGATCGCGTCATACAGCTCCTGAGCCACCTCGAACCGCAGGTTCTTTCGTTTGGCGGTGTCGGTGGCACCGGCGATGACCGTCTTTTGAGAGTCCCCCACGTGCCGAATCCCTTCCGGTCCTTAGTTGATCTTAACCAGTGCGGCCTGGATCGTCATCAGTCCGCCTGCCTTGTGCGTGGCCATGGCCCCGCCGTTGGTCGTCAGGTTCGCCGAGGCATTGATGTCGATCATCGGCGCGGAGATCTTGACCGAGGCCGGGTCGATCGTGATCGACGAGGCGCCCACCGTCAGCTTGATCTTGGTCAGCGAATTGATCTCGATGTCCTGGTAGCCGTCGATGGTGGTCTTCTTCGCCACGGTGACCGCCCACTTGCCCTGGATGTTCAGGGTGTCGTCCTTGTCGATGTTGGTTTCGCGGTTCTTGTTGACCGTCCGGTTCTCGTCACCCTTGATCAGGTAGGTGTTGTCCTTGTGGATCGTGTGGGTCTCGTTGCCGTGGACGGTGCGGGTCTCGTTGCCGCCGATCACCGTGGTCCGGTTCACGTCGACGTTGCGGCGCTCGTCGTTGAGCACCTTGGTTTCCATGTCGTATTGCGCGTGCTGGCGGAACAGCTCGTCGCCCTTGGTGTCGTTGAACACGATCTCGTTGTAGCCGCCGCCGCCCTTGGTGGAGTTCGACTTGATGCCGTTCCAGTTCTTGTCGCCGGGCTGGTCGTAGGGGGGCGGGTTGTCGCCGTTGTAGACGCAGCCGGTGACGAGCGGCTTGTTGGGGTCGCCCTCGAGAAACTCGACGATCACCTCCATGCCCACGCGCGGGATGAACAGCGTGCCCCAGCCGGCCCCGGCCCAGGGCTGGGAGACGCGGATGCGCATGGAGGAGTTCTCGTCGTTCTGGCCGAGCCGGTCCCAATGGAACTGGGCCACGATGCGGCCGTGCTCGTCGACGTCGATCTCCTCGCCGCTGGCGCCGACCACGGTTGCGGTCTGCGGCCCGGTCATCCGGGTCTCCGGGGTCTTGCGTTCGGGCGCGTAGGGCACGTCGGAGGGGGCCACCTCGTAGTGGCCGGAGAAGTGGGCCTCGCCGCCGCCGGCCGAGCTCGAGCGGTAGCTGGTGGACTGGTAGCTGTGCATGGCGCGGGTGCACAGGTACTCCTTGTTCAGCACGCTTTCGTCCTGGTGCTCGCCAGTCAGGGTGAAGAGCATGCCCGAGGACAAGGTGATGCAGTCGCCCGCCGCCACGTGATGCTTGTCGCGGGCGCGATACTGGTCGGCGCGCAGCTGGGCATAGGTCTTGCCCTCGCCGCCGTCGAGGTAGACGCCGGGATACTCGTAGCTCTCGAGCTTGCCGTAGTCGTGGACCGCGTCGCCCTCCTGGTCGGCCTTCATGTTGGCGCTGACGGTCTTGAAGTTGTAGTCGGTCAGGGCGACCTTGCCGGTGGTCAGGCGGCGGTGCGGGGTCCAGTCGGAGAAATGCTCCTCGGCGGTGTGGTGATGCCCGTTGTTGGGCACATGCACGCGCTCCTCGGGCGCCAGCTTCTCGAAGCCGTCGACGGAGTCGGTGATCACCATCTTGTGCGCGCCCAGCTCGTGCTTGAACCAGTAGTTCACGCCGTAGCGCTCCATAAGGCGGCTGAGGAAGGTGAAGTCGCTCTCGTTGTACTGGACGATGTACTCCTGCACCGTCTGCGGCACCGAGGACGAGAGCTGGATCTCGAGCCCGCCGGCGGCGTCGTAGCCGAAGTCCGAGCAGACCTCGGTGATGATGTCCTCGAAGTTCTTCTGCTGGTAGATCTTGTTGTTCCGCCGCTTGCCCATGATCCAGAACCAGGGCCGCAGGGTGAAGGTGTAGAGGTTGCCGCCGTGGCCGTCGGGGTTCCAGTGCGCCTCGGTCACGATCCCGTCGAAGTAGCGCTGCGCACCGTAGATGGTGTCGAGCTCCACGGTCATGTGGGTGCCCATCAGCTCGTCGAGGTCGATGACGGTGGAGCCATCCTGGTCGATCGCCCGGACGTGATACTCGAAACACTCGTTCACGGCATCCATGCCATCGAAGCGGACGAGGCTGAGCGCGTTGAAGTCGAGGACGGTATTCAGCTTGCCGAGTCGTTCAGATTGATTGTTGCTTGAGGTGCTCATCTCGGGCGCTTCCCAGCTTTGAATTGAGTGGCGCGGCCGCTGAAATACAGGCCGGCGCCCAGAAGGAATAATTGAAATAACTGACTCCAATGTAGGGAGGGCGGGGGAACCGCGCAAGAGGGTGTGAGTTTTCGCGCCGCGCGGCCGCAACCCGCCCCGGCAGGCCCCGGCGCGGGCCCCCGCGAGGAAGGCCGCGCGCAGGATTATGTGGCGAGGGCGCGGCGAAGTTTGCATTTTACACAGGATTTGTTGCCGCCCTGCAACAAAGCTGCGCCCGGCGGGCCCGACAGCGAGGCTCAAGTGATTGTGGTTAAAATTGACCGTTGTGGCATGACTTGGCGGCAAGTAGGGTCTTTGCCAAGTGCGCGGAGATCTGCCGAGGTGGGCGGTGAATCGTGCCGACAATTTGAAGGCGAGAGGACATATTCCCATGCGCAGCGATTTCCGCACCGACCGCACCCAGGCCCCGGCTGCAATTTCGGCAGCCGAGCCCGAACGCCGCAGGGCGACCTTCCTGGCCACCACGGCCATGGCCGCGGCACTGGCGTTTGGCGCGGGGCAGGGGATGGCGCAGACGCTTGAGTGGGACGTGACGCCTCCGCTCGCCAACGGAACAGTCGATGGCGGGTCCGGCAACTGGAACGCCACCGATCTCAACTGGACCGCCGACAGCGGCGCTGCGAACATTCCTTTCGTCTCGGGCAACAACGCAGTGTTCGGCGGCACGGCAGGCACTGTGGCCGTGGATGGAGGTGGCGTGGCGGTTGGCGACATCACCTTCAACGTCGACGGATACCTGGTGAATGGCGGCACCCTCGATGTTTCGGGCAGCACGATCACGGTCACCGACGCGGCCCACACCGCCACCTTCGACAACGTGTTGAGCGCGGGAGCGACGACCCTGACGGTCGCCGGGGCCGGCACGGTGGCTCTCGGGGCAACGGGCAGCATCTCCTCGACCGGCTTGATCGACGTGACGGGCACCTCCACGCTCACCTCGGTGAACCAGATCGCCGTGGACGGGACACTCGCCATCGCCGCAGGCGCCACTGTCAGCACGACCGGCGCGGGCGCCAATGTCTATGCGTCTGAGGCGACCATCACCAACAACGGCACCATCGACAGTGACGTGATTGTCGGTGGCGGCACCGGCGCGAGTTTCACCTCGACCGGGCTTGTGACGGGCGATGTCACGCTCGACTCCAACACCACCGCAAACATCTCGGGGGTTTCCGGCTCTTCCCAGGGTATTCAGGGCTCGCTCAACATCAATGGTGGTGTGACCCTCACCCAGGGCGGTGCGCTATCCGTCGGGAACGTGCTGAACGTCAACGGCTCGAATTTCACCACCACGGCGGCGCTCGATGCGGGCACTGTCGTCATCAATTCCGGCAGCACCCTGGCGCTGGGTAGCACCCTTTCGGTGAGCGATGGGTCCGCGACCGCCATCAACGTGGTCAACGGCACTCTCGACAACTCCGGTGGCCATGCCATCACCGGCAATGTGACCGTCGGGGGCAGTGGCTCCTTTACCCACACCGGCGCCGACGTGGATGGCGCGGTGGCGAGTGCAGGTACCACCTCTCTGACCGGGACCGTGGGCAGCCTTTCGGTCAGCGGCGGCACCACGACCATCGGCGCAGCCGGGCTTATCTCGGATGGCGCGATCACCCAGACGGCGGGCACGCTGGCTTTGAATGGAAGCCTTACAGCCACCACGGGCAATATCTCCCTGCTGGACACTGAAGCCACGGCGGCGGTTGCCCTTACGGCGACGGCGGGCAACATCACGCTGGGCGGCGCAATCACCGACGGCGGCTCCGGCGCGCTGACGGTGAATGCCGCGACCGTGACCCTCGGCAGCGGCTTTACCGATGCCGGTTCGATCGTGTCCTATGGTGCCTCGGTGGACAACCTGATCAACCAGAGCGCCACGGCAGTGACGGTGACGGGCGATCCCGGCTACAACGTGACCGCCGACGGCGCGGGGGCCTCGATAGTCTTCGCTGGCGGTGATCTTGGCGCCAACAACGCGACCGCGACCAACGGCGGCACGCTCGATGTTGACGGGACGGTGACCAGTGCCGGAACCCTGTCGATCACCAATGGCGGCACGATTGATGTGGCCACGGGGCAGACCATCACCGGCACCGGAATAAACATTGGGGGCATTGGCGCGACGACCGCGATCGTGACCGGAGCGGGCACGGTGCAGACCGCCGGAACGCTTGCTGTAAGCGGCGCCACCAACCTGACGATCGATAGCGGCGCGACCCTGCAGGGGCAGACGATCAACCTCTTTTCGACCGGTGTGCTCACTGTGAACGGCACGCTGGAAGGCACCAGCAACACCATCAACAACGACATGACCGTGAACATCGGCGCAGGTGGACTTGTGACCGATAGCGCGGGCGGCATCTTCAACGATACCGGGACGCCGGGCGTGGGTGTTTACAACTTCACTGCGGCGAATGGCACACTGTCGACGACCGGCGCGACCACCAACAACATCACCAACCAGAACGCGGGCCAGATCAACGTGCAGGGTGCGTCCACCGGATCGGTGATCAGTTCGGCTGGACAGATCATCAACACCGGTACGGCGGTCATCGACATCGACGCGGCGGTCGATATCGACGCGGGAACCTCGATCACCAACTCCTCGACGGCGGGCATCTTGATCGACGCTGCGGGGGTGACCATCAACACCGCCGCGGGCGGGTTCAACAACTCCAGCGGCTTCCTCGGGGTGGGCGAAACCACTGCGGCCACGGCGACGATCGGCCTCACCGGTGGAGACTTCACCAACGGCATCGGTGGCAACATCGACGTGGGCGATGGCGCGGCTTCGACCCTGACGATCACCACCGGCGGGGCAAACAACATCGTGAACTCGGGCGGCACCATCGACGTGGCCCTGGGCAGCACGCTCAACCTCGACGCGGGCGGCACAATCAACGTGACCAGCGGCACGATCACCAACCTCGGCACGGTCGACGCGACCGGCGAAACCATGAACGTGTCCGGCAACGGCGTGGTGGATCACAACGGCACCGCTTTCACCGTGGGCACGCTGGCGCTCACCGGGTCGGCCAATGTGGACATGGGTGGCAACGCCACGATCACCACGCTGACGCTGACCGGCGGCTCCTTCGACGTGGACGGTGCCGCGGCCGTCGTGAACGTCACGAACCCGATCACCAACAATGGCACAGCGGTGGGCATCACCGCCGGAGAGCTGATCGTCGGCGGCGCGGGCACCTTCACCAACACCACCGGCAGCCTGGCCATCAGCGGCGGCGGCCAGCTGGCCGGTACGCTCACCAACAGTGCCACCTTCGACGTGGCCGGGACCGGCGCTGACGGCACCGGCACGGGCGCCGTGACCGGTGCGGTGGTCAACGCGGGCGACATGGATGTGACCGCGGCGGCGACGCTGGGCTCGACGCTGGAGAACCAGGGCACGGGCAACATCGACCTGAGCAACAACGGCATCGGCGGCGGCAACCTGACGGTGACCGGCAGCTACACGCACAACGGTGGCTCGGTCACCTTTGGCGACAACACGCTGTCTGCGGCGGGTGTGACCATCAACAATGCGCTGGTGATCGACGACACCGCGGGCGGCGCCTCGGGCACGCTGACCTCTACCGGGACCGTGACCGTCAACAACGACATCGCGAATTCCGACACCGACCTGACCGTGAACAGCGGCGCCACGCTGAACGCCGCGGGGCAGATCCTCGACGTGAATGCCGGGGCCACGGTGACCACCGCGGGCACCGTCACCTCGGGCTCGCTGACCAACGACGGCAGCTTTGCTTCTTCCGGCACCGCCAATGTCGGGACGCTGACCAACAACTCGGATGGCGTGGTGCAGAACACCGGCGCCGGCACCTTTACCGCTACCTCTGCCACCGGCAACACCGGCACGATCACCAACGCCGCGACGGCGACCGGCGATACCAACCTTGGCGCGATCGACAACAATATCGGCACGATAGAGAACGCCTCGACCACGGCCGGATCGGACATCATCGCGACGACGGCGACGAACAACCAGGGCTCGCTGATCAACAGCGGGGCAGGGAACTTCACTGTCACCACCCTCACGGGGAACCTGGGAACCGTCACCCAATCGGGTACCGGCACCTTCCAGGCGACGACGCTCACCAACACGGCAGGCACGGCTGTCGTCGACGTGTCGGATGGTCTGTTTTTCATCACCGGCGGCACTGTCACCAATACGGCGGGTGCGATCAACCTCGATGGCGGGGAAATGGACCTGAACGGCGGTGGCGGCATTCTGACCAACGCGGCGGCGGGCGATGTGACCTTCAATGGCGGCGTGCTCGATGGCTCGCTGGCCAACTCGGGCGACGTGATCGTGGAGGCCGGATCGACCGGCGCCGGGGATATCACCGGCAACCTGATCCAGTCGGCGGCGACCGGCGTGATTGACCTTCAGGGCGGTGCGCTGGGCGTCAACGGCAACGTGCAGGTTTCGAGCGGCACGATACAGGTCACCACGGCAGGCGGCACGCTTAACGGGGGCGATGCGACCACGGACCTGTTCGAGATCAGCGGCAACGCGCAGGTGACCTTCACCCAGACGGGGACGCTGAGCGCCGCGGGTGTGTTCGATTACACGTCCACCCAGACGATGATCGTCACGAGCGGCAGCACCATCGAAGGCGATACCGTGACGCTGAACGGCGGAGCGGTGACCAACTCGGGCAGCATCACCGCCACCAACGCCACCACGCCGACAATCTCCAACCAGGCCACGCTGACCAGCACCGGGGCGATCAACGGCAACCTGGCGAACACCGGCTCGGCGACGCTCTCGGGCGTCGGCGCCAACGGTGTGAACGGCGACGTGACGAACTCGGGCACCGGCATCATCACCCTCGCGGGTGCGCTCGAGGTGGATGGCGACTTCGTCAACGAAGGCTCGGCGACCATGGGTTCCGTGCCCGGCACCTCTGCGCTGAATAGCAATACGCTGACGCTCAGCGGCACGGGTGTGACGTTCCAGCAGAACTCGGGCACTGCGCTTGTGTTCGGTGCGACCGACACGCTTACGGCGACGAGCGCGGATTACGACAACAACACGGTGACCACCAACAACGGCACCATCGACGTCGCGACGCTGACCAACGACGGCACATTCACCTCGAACCTCAGCTTCACCGCGACCGGGGCGATCACCAACAATGCGGGCACGGTCGAGAACACCGGGTCCGATTTCACTTCGGTGGGGCTGAACAACACCGCCGCCGCGGCAACCTTCACCAACAGCGGCACGGGCAATGCCAACGTGGGCGCCATCACCAACACGGGCGGCACGGTCGAGAACACCGGGACGGGCACGCTCACCGCGTCTTCCGCGGATAGCAACTCCGGCGTGATCGAGAACGAGGCCGGCGGAACGTTCCAGATCAACGGCAGTGCCAACGGCAACACGGGCACGATCCAGAACCTCGGCAACGGAACCTTCAACATTACCGCGACCGCTACCGGCAACGACGGGCTGATCCAGAACGGTGATCTGGGTACGGACACTGGCAATATGACCATCTCCGGGGCAGTCACCAACGTGAACGACGGTCAGGTGGTGCAGGCTGGTGGCGGCGCTCTGTCGACCGGCACGCTTACCAACAATGGCAATGACGCTGTCATCTCCGTCTCCGCGGGCAGGCTCGTCGTGAGCGGAAACGTTGAAAACACCAACGGCGCGGCAGCAGGTGGCGTGCTTGTTTCCGGCGGCGAACTGGAAGCGACAGCGCTCAACAACGCATCCGGCGAAACACTGACCCAGACCGGCGGCCTGATTGATGCGAATGTGTTCAACTCGGGCGCGGCGAGCCTTGTCGGTGATGATGCTGCGCTGGGCATCACGCTTGGCATCGAGGGCAATCTGACCAACCAGGCCGCGGGCACGATCACTTTGACGGGCGATCTGGAAGTCTCTGGCAATTTTGCACAAACCAGCAGTGGGGATGTGGCCTTCGGCACGGCCACGCTTACCGCCGCAAATGCTGATATCGACAGCAATCTCGAAGTCGACGCAAGCGGCACTCTGACTGCGCTGAACGATCTGGACGTTGCCAGCGGAGTGACGCTCACGAACAACGGTACGGTCAACGCCGATACAATCGACAACAACGGGTCGTTCACAAACGCCGGCACGGTCGGTGCGGACATGGTGGTGAGCCAGATCGACAACGATGGCACCTTCACCAACTCGGCGGGCAGCAGCCTTGGCACAGCGGTGAACGCGGTGACGACGTTCAACAACACTTCCGGCAGCTTCGAGGCCGACGGCGGAGCCATCTTTGCTGGAACCTTCAACAACCAGGGCGGCACGTTCAACCTGAACGGCGCCACCACGATGAACGGCAACTTCAACAACACTTCGGGCACCTTCAATGACGTGAACGCCGTGGCCCTGACCCTTGCCACCGGGAACTTCACCAACTCCACTACCATGGCGCTGGATGCGGGGGGCGACATCACGGTGTCGGCCGGGACCTTCACCAACTCCTCGACCATGGACATTGGCGATGGGTCGGTGATCACCACGTCCGGCGGCTTCACCAACTCGGGGACGGTTTCCACCTCGGGAACGACCGCGCAGGTGACCGGCGACTTCGTGAACAACGGCACCATCGACCTGGAGGACGGCGGCGCGGGTGCCGGAGACACGACCGATGTCTTCACGGTCACCGGCAACGTCACCGGCAGCGGTACGCTGGCATTCGACGTGAACCTCTCCGGCGCGGGCTCGACCGATGTGTTGAACGTGGGCAGCTACAACGGCACCCTGTCGTTCAGCGGTGACGTCATCGCCTCCGGCGGGATCGTCGCGCTCGACCTGATCAACGGCGACACCAGCGGCCTTACGATTTCCGGCAGCACCGTGCTGTGGATTGACGGCTCCAACACCTATGTGCTCCAGAACAACGGCGCGGGTGGTGTGGATATCGTGACCGACACCGGCTCCGGTGCGCTTGCGGTTGCCGGCAACATCAGCCTGGTGCAGTCGCTCATCGGCACCATCGTGAACCGGCCGTCCTCGCCCTTCGTCTCCGGCCTTGCCTACGAGGACGACGACAACTGCGGCACCGGCACCTGGGCGCGGATGACGGCGGGCTCCGCCACCGGCACGGCGCGCACCAACAACGGCGTCACCAACCTGCCGTCGACGGTGGAGGCCGACTTCTACGGCTTCACCGGTGGTGTGGACTACGGGTGTTTCGACGTCGGCCAGGGCGCCATCGACATCGCTGGCGGCGTGATCTTCGGCTACAACGGCGGCTCCACCACGCAGGACGTGTTCGCCACCGATTTCGGAACCACGCCGCCCTCGCTGGGCGCCTACCAGTCGACCACCAAGGCGGACTTCTCTCAGAGCTACGTCGGCGGTTATGTCGCCATGGCCAAGGATGCCTGGTCGGCGGATGTGCAGCTGCGGTTCGAGAACGCGGACTTCGAGTTCGACAATGCCGACATCGGCCTGTTCGGTGCCGAAACCTCGTCGCAGTCGACCACGCTCTCGGCCTCGGTCAGTTACAGCTACCCGCTCTCCGACGAGTGGACGCTGGTGCCGACGGCGGGCTTCGGGATCACCAAGTCGTCCACCGATGACGTGGTGTTCCTCGACGGTCCCGGTGGCACCGAGACCGGCCGCCTGAGCTTTGACGACCACACCACCAAGATCGGCTTCGTCGGCGCGACCCTCGCCAAGACCACGATCGGGGCGGCGGGCGACAGCGCGACCAACAAGTTCGTCACCGCCACCTACTACGGCGATTTCTCGGACGATCAGAAGGCGACCTTCACCTCCGGCTCCGCGACGCTTCCGGTCTCGACCGAGCCGCTGGGCGACTTCGGGGAGCTTTCGGTGGGCTTGAGCTACATCAAGATCCTCGACGGCCAGGTGGGCAAGGCCAAGCAGCTGAACGCCTCGGTGCGGGCGGATGCGCGGTTCTCGGAAGACGTTGAGGCGCTCAGCGTCACCGCGCAGGTCCGGCTCCAGTTCTGACCGGCGCTGCCGCCGTGCGGCGGTGTGAGCGCAACGTGACAATTGGCGGGGTGCCCTTGCGGCACCCCGTTTGTTTCTGGCAGAGTGCCCGGGCGGTGTACGGCAGGTTTTGCCGGACCTGTCAGTTATTTGTGCCTTTCAGGTTAGGACCGATCCTGCCAGTATATTGCGAAACGAACATTGGAATGCGCTGCGAGCCCTGAATGAGCTGGTTTTCAAAAGTCGCGTGGAAGGAGGGGCTGTTTCTGCAGCCTCACCATTTTCAACAGAGCGACAGATACTTCGAGAAGTTGCTGGAAGCCCGCACCCGGCTTGCTTCGCCGTACCCTTGGGGGTTTTCCCAGATCGAGATCGACAGGGACGTGGCCCAGCAGATGAAGTTCGGGCTGCGCTCGGCGACCGGCATCTTTCCCGATGGCACGCCCTTCGACATGCCGGGCACCAGCCAGCTGCCGCCGCCGATCGACATTCCCGAAGGCTCGGAGGGCCAGTCTGTCTGGCTGACGCTGCCGATGGTGCAGGTGAACGGGCGCGAGGTGGGCACCGAGGACGAGTCCAGCCGCTCGGCGCGCTACCGTCTGGCCGCCGAAACGGTGGCCGACAGCACCGCCTCGATGCGGCTGGAGCAGGATATCGAGGTGGCGCATCCGCGCGTGGAGTTCGATGTCCGAAAGACCGAGAAGCCCGGCTACAACTGCCTGCGCCTGGCCCGGGTGGTCGAGGTGCGCGACAAGACGGTGATCTTCGACGAGAAGTTCGCGCCGCCGGTGCTGAGCATCCATGCCCATCCGGTGGTAGCAGGCTGGATCGAGCGGGTGGTCGGCTGGGTCGAGACCAAGCTCGAGAGCCTTGCCCGCTATGCCTCGGACCCCTCCTCGGGCGGCGGGTTGCAGGCGACCGACTACTTCATGCTGCTGGTGCTGAACCGCGAGATTGGGCTGCTGCGGCACTACCGGAACAGCAAGTACATCCATCCCGAGGAGCTCTATCAGCTCTTCCTCCGCCTTGTGGGCGAACTCTGGACCTTCGACGAGAAGCGGCTGGCCATCGAGTACCCGCCCTACGACCAGGACAATCTCGAAGAGGTCTTCGAGCCGATCACCCGCGACATACAGCGCCTGCTCAGCCGGGACGTGGGCCGCGCGGTGCGGCTCAACGTGGAAGAGCTGCGCCCCGGCTCGGGCAGCTTCATGGCCAAGGTCACCGACCGCAACCTGTTCCGCGATGCCTCCTTCGTGCTCGAGGTCAGCGCCGACAAGCCGCTGACCCAAATCCAGCAGCAGTTTCCCGCGCTCTGCAAGGTTGGACCCAACACCCAGATGAATGCTATCGTGAACAACAACCTGCCGGGTCTGGAGCTGGTGCACATGCCCACGCCGCCCCGGCAGATCCGTGCCGTCACGAGCCACGTCTACTTCAACATCGACAAGAACAACCCGATGTGGCGCGAGTTCTCGACGGCCCCGGCCATCGGCCTGCACTTCGCCGGTGACTGGCCCGATCTCAAGCTCGAGATCTGGGGTATCCAGGAGAACAGGTAGATGAGCGACGAGAAGGACTCTGGCAAGACCGTGATCCGCCCGATGCCGGGCGGGGCCTTCGGCGGCCAGAAGACGACCGGACCGGGCTCGCAGAAAACCGTGATCGGCGGCTCGATGCCCGCTCAGGGCGGCTGGGGCAGCCCGCCGCCGGCCTCTCCTCCGCCCGGCCAGGGCGGCGGCTTTGGCGGCCAGGACAGCGGCTTTGGCGGCGACGGCGGCGGCGATGTCTGGGGCGGCGGCGGTGGCAACACCGGCGGCGCGGGCGGGGGCGGGGGCGGCTTTGGCGGCCCGCAGCAAGGCCCGAGCCAGGGCTTCGGCCCGCCACCCGGCCAGAACCAGGGCTTCGGCGGCCCGGCCGACCATGCCAGCTCGGGCCAGTGGATGGGGGCCAAGCCGCAGCAGGAGGGGTTCTTCCCCGAGATGCGCCGCGAGCAGCAGCAGGTTCAGCGCGCGCCGGTCAAGAAGATCAGCCTCGACGCCGCGCTCTCGGCCAAGACCTCCGGCATGTCGGCCGATGCCAACCCGATCGTGGCCGCAGCGGCCTCCCTGCTCGTTCTCTTCGGGCGCCTGCGCAGCCAGGTCGTCGACATGCACGCCGTGCCGCTGATGCAGCACGTCACCGAGGAGATCGAGTCCTTCGAGGAGAAGATGCTGGAGTCCGGGGTTGACCAGACCGATGCGCTGATCGCCAAGTATTGCGTCTGCGGCACCGCCGACGACATCGTGCAGAACCTGCCGGGCACCGACCGCGGCGTGTGGCTGCAGTATTCGATGTCGGCGCGGTTCTTCAACAAGCGGACGGCCGGCGTGGGCTTCTTTCAGGAGGTCGACAAGGCGCTCCAGAACCCGATCCACAAGTATCATCTGCTGGAGCTGATGCTGATCTGCATGCAGCTCGGCTTCGAGGGCCAGTATCGCGCGATGCAGGGGGGCGACATCAAGCTCACCCAGATCAAGCGGGGCGTTTACGAGGCGCTGCGGCGGGTCAAGGCGCGCGGCGACGACGACATCAGCCCGCGCTGGAAGGGCGTGGAGCTTGCGGCGCGGCGCAGCTTTACCAAGGTGCCGGTCTGGGCCTATGCGATCCTGGCTTCGGCGATCCTGGCCGGTGGCTACTTCGGGATGCGGTTGATGCTGACGACCGAGGGCAACGAGCTGACCGAGAACATGCGCGAGCTGCATCCGCGCGAGATGATCGAGCTGGTGCGCCGCACCACGGGGCCGGTCGCCCCGCCGCCGCTGCCGCCCGCGCCGGTGGAGACCGGCCAGTTCGACCGGCTGAGCGAGGCCTTTGCCGGCAACGAGGCCATCACGGTGGAGATCAAGGGCGACTTCATCATCATCAAGCTCGACAACTCGATCCTGTTCGACAGCGGCAAGGCCGATGTGAAGGAGGCCTTCATCCCGCTGGGCGAAGACATCGCGCAGGTGCTGGAAAACGAGCCGGGGCCGATCCGGTTCATCGGCCATACCGACAGCGACAAGATGTCGGGCCGGGGCAAGTACAAGAACAACTTCGAGCTCTCCGTGGCCCGCGCCAAGAGCGTGGCGGGCGTGATCACGCCGCTGCTCAGCGATCCCGAGCGGGTCGAGGTGGACGGGCGCGGCGAGGACGAACCGATTGCCTCCAACGACACGCCGGAGGGCAAGGCCCTCAACCGGCGGGTGGAGATCATGATCCAGCGCGAAGAGACGCTGGATCAACAGATTTGAGACAGGGCGGCGCGAGCCGCCCGCGCGGAACGGCGGGGGACGCCGGCTGAAGGAATGAAGCGCCTGACAGGCGGAAGGAACGCGAGATGAAACGCTGGATCATCGGAACGCTGGTCGTCCTCTCCCTCATCCTGTGGTTCGTGGTGGTGTGGTTTGCGCTGCCGCTGGTCGGCTTCGGCGAGGCCGCACCTTTCGAGCCGGTCTGGGTGCGGGTGCTGATGATTGCGGTGGTCTGGCTCACGGTGGGCACGGTCTATCTTGTCCGCTTCATCCGCCGCCGCCGTGCCTCCCGGGCACTGGAGGCCGCGCTCACCGAGCAGGAGGTCACCGGCGACGGCGAGGTGCTGGGCGAGAAGATGGGCGAGGCCATGGAGGTGCTGAAGAAATCCAGCGGCTCCAAGAGCTTTCTCTACGACCTGCCGTGGTACATCATCATCGGCCCGCCCGGCTCGGGCAAGACCACGGCGCTGCTCAACTCGGGCGTGAAGTTTCCGCTCGCGGAGAAGGGCGAGGGCGCAGTGGCCGGGGTGGGCGGCACCCGCTACTGCGACTGGTGGTTCAGCGAGGAGGCGGTGCTGATCGACACCGCCGGCCGCTACACCACGCAGGACAGCGACGCCGAGGCCGACAGCAAGAGCTGGGCCAGTTTCCTGAAGCTGCTCAAGACCTATCGCGCCAACCAGCCGATCAACGGGGTGATGCTGGCGATCTCGCTCCAGGAGCTGATGACCGCGAGTCCGGCCGAGATCGAGGGTCATGCCGAAATCATCCGCGCCCGCCTGAACGAGATCAACGACGAGCTGAAGGTCGATTTCCCCGTCTACGTGATGTTCACCAAGGCGGATCTCATCAGCGGGTTCATGGAGTTCTTCGGCTCGTTCAGCCAGTCGCGGCGGCAGAAGGTGTGGGGCCACACCTTCCAGACCGACAGCAAGAAGGAGCAGACCGTCGAGCGCTTCGACGAGGAGTACAAGGCGCTGGTGAACCGGCTTTCGGAGGAGGTCACCGACCGGCTGCAGGAAGAGCCCGACGGGATCAACCGCATCGCCATCTTCTCCTTCCCCGGCCAGGTCGCCATGCTACGCGACAAGCTGGGCGACTTCATGCGCGGGGTCTTCGGCCATACCCGCTACAAGGTGGCGGCCAACCTGCGCGGCTTCTACTTTACCTCCGGCACCCAGGAAGGCACGCCGATCGACCAGGTGCTGGGCGCGATGCAGCGCAACTTCGGCGGCATGCAGGCGCAGGGCCAGCTCTCGGGCAAGGCCAAGAGCTTCTTTCTCCATGACCTGCTGAAGAAGGTGATCTTCGCCGAGGCGGGCTGGGTGAGCACCGACAAGAAGGCGGTGCGCCGGGCCGCGATCTGGCGCTATTCCACGATCACCTTGATCGTGCTGGCCACCATGGGGATGCTCGGGCTCTGGGGCCTGTCGTTCTACAAGAACCGCCAGCTCATCAACACCGCCGAGGCCGCCATCGCCGATTACGAGCTGGCCGCGCAGGACGAGATCACCTCGGGCAAGGTGGAGGACATCGACCTGCTGCAGGTGCTGCCGCACCTCGAGATGCTGCGCAACATGCCGATGGGCTATGCCGACACCAACACCGACGCGCCGATCACCGAGCAGTTCGGGCTGAGCCAGCGCGGCTCGGTGCGCTCGGCGGCCACAGTCACCTACCGGCAGGCGCTGGAGCGGATGTTCCGCTCGCGCCTGATCCTGCAACTCGAGCAGCAGCTCGAGAACTTCATCCGCACCGGCGAGGTGCTGGCGGTCTACCGCACGCTGAAGGTCTACAAGCTGCTGGGCAACCTCGCCCCGCAGAGCGACGACGAGCTGGTGATCGGCTACTTCCGCGACGACTGGCGGCGCAACACCTATGCCGGCACCAACCCCGAGACCCGCGCCGCGCTGGAGGCGCATCTGGTGGCGATGCTGGAGCTGGACGCGGCGCAGCAGCCCAGCTTCGAGCTGAACGGCGCGCTGATCGACCAGGGCGAGCGGTTGCTGGCGCGGATGAACATCGAGGACCAGGCCTATTCGCTCCTGCTGGCCACCGCCGAGTTTTCCGGCATCGAGCCCTTCTCCATCGCCGGCCGGGCCGGGCGGGACTCGGAGCTGGTGTTCGAAAGCGTGGACGGGCGGGCGCTGGAAGACCTGGTGATCTCGCCGCTCTACACCTACGCGGGCTTTCACGAGTTCTTCCTGCCGCAGCTCAGCCAGATCGCCGAGAACCTGCTGTCGGACCAGTGGGTGATGGGCGAATACGCCGCCGAGGCGCAGATCGAGGACCAGATCAGCGGCCTGGGGCCGGTGCTTCTGAAGCGCTACACCAACGACTGGATCGAGGAGTGGGACAGGGTGCTGGCGCAGGTCAAGCTGCGCCCGATGAGCGCCGACCGGCCCTCCTACCAGGCGCTGGCGGCGGCCTCGGCCCCGCGCACCTCGCCGATCCTGCTGCTGACGCAGGAGATCATGGAAGAGACCTCGCTGACGGCGGAATACAACAAGGGCGGCGACGAGCCTCCGGCCGGGCTGGACGGCGACGCGGTGACCGATGCCGCCGGGGACGTGGGCGGCGAGGTGGCGCGGCGCGCCGGTCAGATCTTCATCAGCCGCCAGAACGGCCTCGCCCGGATCGGGCTCGACGTGGTGTTTCGCAAGAGCCAGGAGCGGGCCGGCGGCACCGGGGGCAGCGGCGGCGGGATCACCCGGCTGCCGGGCGCCGAGATCGAGGCCTATTATGCCGACTGGCACGACCTCGTGGTGGGCGACCCGCCGCAGCGCCGGATCGACTTCCTGATCCAGACGCTGGGCGACATGCAACGCACGCTGATCACCGCCGTGGACTTTCCCGAGGTGGCCGACCGCGAGATGCCGGCAAAGCTCGGCGCGCTGAAGCAGGCCAGCTCGCGCCTGCCCAAGCCGATGGAGCGGATGATCCAGGAGGCGGTGGACGACTTCGAGGGCGACGCGGCAAACACCTCGGTGGCGCGGCTCAACGAGCTTCTGAACCAGCAGGTGACCCAGGTCTGCCAGGCGGTGATCGACAGCAAGTTTCCCTTCTCCAAGGCCTCGGCCCGCGATGTGGGGCTTGTCGATTTTGCCAAGCTCTTCGCGCCGCAGGGGGTGATGGACCGGTTCTTCCTCGAGAACCTCAGCCAGTTCGCCGACATCAACGGCACCACCTGGACCTGGAAGGACAGCGGCCCGCTCGCCGGCAAGCTCTCGACCTCGACGCTCAAGCAGTTCGAGCGGGCGGCGGCGATCCGCGATGCCTTCTTCCCGACCGGGGGCGGCATTCCGCAGATCGACATGGAGATCGTACCGACCTCGCTGCACGGCGCGGTGGAGACGGCGCAGCTCACCATCAACGGGCAGGTCGTGCTGACCCGGCGCAAGGGCAACACGCCGGCCAACGTGAGCTGGCCCGGCAGCCTCGCGGGCACCAATGTGGAGCTGGTCTTCACGCCAGACATGCGCGGCCGCAAGTCGAACATGAGCGAGGGCGGCCCCTGGGCCTTCCTGAAGTTCCTCGACGCCGGGCGGCCCAAGGTCTCGGGCAACGTGATCGCGGTGCGCTACACCATCGACGGGCGGCACATTGCCTACAAGATGACGTTGGCGACCGACGTGAACCCCTTCTTCATGTCCGAGCTCACCGAGTTCAAATGCCCGACCGGGCTGTGAGCGGAGGCCACTGACCGCATCATGCCCCTCGGCCTCTTCGGAAAACTGCCTGCAAAGGGCGACTTCATCACCCGGGCGCTGCCGCCCGAGGTGTTGTCGTTCTGGGAGGCCTGGCTCGAGAAGGTGATGGGCGGGGCCAAGCACCATCTCGGCGGCGAGTGGGGCCCGGTCTACGAGGCGAGCCCGGTCTGGCGGTTCTGGATCGGGCCGGGGGTGTTCGGCCATCCGCTGGCCGGCGCGCTCACCGCCTCGCTCGACCGGGTCGGGCGGCAGTTTCCGCTGACGCTGGTGCTCTCGGGGATGGGGCATGCCCATCCGGTGCCACCGCTCTCCGACCCGATGGAAGATTGGTACGGCCTGCTGGAGCGGGCGCTGCTCGCGGCCAAGTCGGGCCATTTCGACGGTGATGTGGACGGGTTCCTTTCGGCGTTGCCCGAGCCCAATGCCGCCGCCTGTGCGCTGGGGGAGGATCGGCGCAACGCCTTCTTTGCCTATGGCGAGCATGGGCTGGGGCAGATGCTGGCCGATGTGCGCGACCACGATCACCAGCTCGCCGCCTTCGGGCGCAGCTACTGGTGGACCGGCGGCAACGATCATGTCGGGCCGGGGATGATCGCGCTGGAGGGCATGCCCGACGTGGCGGGCTTCATGGCGATGCTGCGCGGCTTCGGCCCGCCCGCGCGGGTGCAGCAGCCCGCCGCCGCGCCGAGCCGGGCGCGTGCCGCAGGGGCCGGGGCAGGGGCCGCCGCCACCCGCCCGCGCGAGACAACCGTGCCGCCGCGCGACCTGATCGGGGATGCCGAGGAGGCCGAGGCCGCCGCCGCCTGGGGCGCGTCTGCCCCGAGCGACGAACTGGCCTGGGCCACGCCCTCCGACGCGGTGGACGATGCCGGCTGGACCGAGGCGATCACCGGCGACGAGGCCGAGAGCCCCTTCGACGCGCCGCGCGACGACTGGGACTTTCCCGATGCGGGGTCGTCGAAAGCCCCCGCGCCGGAGCCGGAGCCGGAGGCAGAGCCCGAGGCGGCGGAGGAGGAGATCCCGGAAGACATCTTCGATGCCGGGCCCGAGCCCTACGGCCTGGGCGAGGACAAGCCCGGCGACGACATCTATGCCAGCCTGAGCGAAGCGCCCGCGCCAGAGGCGCCCGAGGAGGCCGAGGAGCAGGCTCAGGAGGGCGAGGCCTTTCCGCCGATGCCGCACTCGCTGCGGGCAGGGGCGCAGGATTCGGCGCCCGCCGAGGAGCCGGTTCCTGCCAGGAGCGAGGCCATCGTCGATGTGTCGATGGTCGACGACTCGGACTTCGAGATCGAGGGCGATGAGCCCGATCTGCCCGCCCTTGCGGCAGAGGCGCAGATCCCCAGCGGGCCGGTGATCGACGTATCGATGGTTGACGACGAGGATTTTCCGATCGAGGGCGACCTGCCGGACGAGGAGGACGAGCCCGCGCCCGGTGCGCCGGAGGCCTCCGCGCCGGAGGCCTCGGAGCCGCGTGCGGCAGAGGAGATCGGGGAGGAGGCACCGCAGGCCGAGGGCGAGGACAGCCCCTTTGGCGCGGGCGGCGGCCTGGGACATGACGGCGAGGGGCTTGGCCGAAAGAAATCCGGTTTGCGGGGGCTCTTCTCCCTTCGCGGCCGCGGGAAGGATTGACCGTTGACGAACCGTAACGGAAACTTGGCAAACGCCGCCACTCGCGAGGGGCCCGGGAACGGGGCAACGATGCCATGAATGCAAAGCAGTTCAGGTTCGAGACCGGGGAAATCAGCCATACCGGCTATGCCCGCGACCACAACGAGGACAACCTCTACACCTACCCCGACGGGGGCATGTGGGTGGTGGCCGACGGGATGGGCGGGCACCACGGCGGCGATTTCGCCTCCGGCGTGATCGTGCAGCATCTGGCCACCGTGGGACGCGCCACCTCGGCGCCCGATCTTCAGGCCCGCTTCGTGGAGCGGATCACCCGCGCCAATCACCAGATCCAGCAGCACGCGATGACCCAGGGCGCCACCATCGGCTCCACCGTCGTGTCGCTCCTGGTCTTCGAGCAGCACTTTGCCTGCGTCTGGTCGGGCGACAGCCGGGTCTACCTGATCCGCGACGGGCAGCTGACCCAGCTCAGCCGCGACCACACCGAGGCCAACGAGTTGCTCGACCGGGGCGCGATCACCTCCGAGGAGGCCGCCAACTGGCCGCGCAAGAACGTCATCACCCGCGCCATCGGCGTGCATCCCGATGTGCACCTCGACCACAAGTATGGTACCCTGCGGAACCGCGACACCTTCATCCTCTGTTCCGACGGGCTGACCGCCCATGTGGAGGATCATGAAATCCTTGAAATTGCACGGAAGCATCAGCCGCAGAAAGCCTGTGACATGCTTCTCGACCTGACCTTGCAACGCGGCGCGACCGACAATACCACCGTCGTCGTGGTGCGGGCCTTCGACAAGACCGAGGTCACGCCGATGACGGCGATCTTCGATCTTCCGCAAGAAGGGATGTAAGGCCCCATGGCCAGCGACGAGCAGGACAACGGCAAGAAGGACAGCCAGAAGACTGTCATCAGCACGGCGGCCCCGACCGGCGTGGCCATCGGCACGCAGATCATGGGCACCTTCGAGATCACCGAGCACATCGCCACCGGCGGCATGGGCGAGGTCTATCGCGGGTTCAACATCCACACCGAGGAGCCGGTGGCGATCAAGATCGTGCTCGCCGCGCTGGCCCATGACGAGAAGATCCTGAGCCTGTTCCAGAAGGAAGCCACGGTTCTGGGCCGGCTGCACCACGACGCGATCGTGCGCTACATGCTGTTCACGGTCGATCCGGGCATCCAGCGCGCCTGCCTGGTGATGGAGTTCGTGGAGGGCGCCTCGCTCGCCGACTACTACGCCTCCGAGGGCAAGATGCCGCTCGAGGACGTGAAGACCATGATGCGCCGGGTGGCGAGCGGCTTGCAGAAGGCCCATGACCTCGGCGTGGTGCACCGCGACCTGAGCCCCGACAACGTGGTCATCCAGGACGGGCTCATCAGCCACACCAAGATCATCGACTTCGGCATCGCCAAGTCGGCCAACTTCGGCGGCGGCACGCTGCTGGGCGGGCAGTTTGCCGGCAAGTACGGCTATGTCAGCCCCGAGCAGCTTGGCCGCTTCAAGGGCGTGATCGACGGGCGCTCCGACATCTACAGCCTCGCGCTGGTGGCCGCTGCCGCCTGCCGGGGCGAGCCGATCGACATGGGCGACAGCCCGGCCGAGGCGGTCGAGCGGCGGATGGACGTGCCCGACCTGTCGGGCGTGCATGACGAGCTGCGCCCGCTGCTGGAGATGATGCTCCAGCCCGATCCGGCCAACCGGCCCGAGAGCATGGCCAGGGTGCTCCAGTTCATCGACAATCCGGGCATGCTGGGGGCCGGTGGCGCCATGGCGCCCGCGCCGGTGCCCGGCGTGCAGACCTCGATGCCGCCGCAGCAATCGGTGCCGCCGCAGCAGTATTCGCACCCGCCGCAGAGCATTCCGCCGCAGCAGTCGCAGCCGCCCTATCCCGGGGCCACGGTGATCTCGCAGCCGCCGCAATACGGCTTTACCACGCCGCCGCAGCAGTCGGTGCCGCCGCAGGGCGATGCGATGGACAGCCCGTTCCCCGGGTCGGTGCCGCCGCAGCGCACCGGCGCTGGCAGCACGCTGCCGCCGAGCGCCACGGTGCCGCCGCCCCAGCCCGCCCGGAAGGGCGGCAAGGGCGGCCTGATCGCCGCCATGCTGGCCCTCGTGCTGGTGGGCGGCGGCGGGGCAGGGGCCTATTTTGGCGGGTTCATTCCGGGCTTCGGGCCGAACGGCCAGGATGGCCCCGAGGTCCCGAACCCCGATGGCACCACGACGCAGACCGATCCGGAGTGCACTGGCACGGTGACGTTCGACGAGAACGGCAACGCGAATGATCCCTGTGAGACGGAGCAGACCGCGACCAACCAGACCGATCCGGAAACTCCGGAGACGCCCGAAACCCCGGAAACGCCGGAAACCCCCGAGACGCCCGAGACCCCGGAAACCCCCGAGACGCCCGAGACGCCGGAAACGCCCGAGACGCCGGAGACGCCCGAGACCCCCGAAACCCCGGAGACACCCGAGACGCCCGAAACCCCGGAAACACCTGAAACGCCCGACCGGCTGGCCGGGGGCGAGATCGGGCCGGTGGACGGCACGCTCGACCCGACAGAGGGCACGGTGATCGCCGACGGCTCGGCGACATCCACCCCCAACACCGACGGCCAGATCGACTTTGGCACCATCGGCCGGATGATCGCCTGGGTGAACAGCTACTCGACCCCGCTCTGCGTGCATGTCGGCATCCGCTCGGCGGTGCCCGACGACTTCGAGATCGAGGGCTATGCCACGTCGGTCGATCCGTTCTGGGAGCTGCTGACCCAGTTCCGCGACGAGTTCGGCACCGAGCCCAAGATCGGCGTGCGGCTGGTCGACGAGAGCCAGTGCTCGGTGGTGACCTTCGTCAAGAACCTGACCCGCTCCGAGGCCCGCGCGCCCGCGCTCAAGCTCGACCGCGACGTGCTGAAGGCCGGCGACCCGATCCGCGGCACCATCGACCTGATCGACGGCCGCACCATCACGCTCTTCCTGATCGACAGCCAGGGCGGCGCCTACAACCTCACCTCGCGGCTCAAGCCGCAGGAGGATGGCACGGCGACCTTCGCGCTGGCGCTCCGGCCCCAGGGCGCGGACGACCGCGAGATCGTGCCCTACCTGATGCTGGCCATCGCCAGCAACAACCGGATCGGCAGCGCCGATACCCAGGCGGGCACGCCGACGGCCTCGCTGATGCCGATCATCCAGGCCGAGATCCGGCAGCGTGGCACCGAGGAGGAGAATTCTGCCTCCGCCGCGCTGGGCTACTTCCGCTTCGACGACGCGCAATAGGGGCGCTGCACGGGCGCGGTGACCTTGGACGCGCGGGCTTGATCTTGCCCGCGCGGAAGGGGAGAAGGTGGCCTGCAAGGCGGAGGAATTCATGGCACAGCGCATCTACATCCTGAACGGTCCCAACCTGAACCTGCTCGGCAAGCGCCAGCCCGAGATCTACGGCCACGAGACCCTCGATGACGTGACCGAAGCCTGCCGCAGGGTCGCGGGCGAGGTGGAGATCCGCGCCGAGCAGAGCAACCACGAGGGCGGGCTGGTGGAGCTGATCCACGAGGCGCGCCAGGACGGGCTGGGCATCGCCATCAATGCCGGGGCCTATACCCACACTTCCGTGGCGATCCTCGACGCGCTGAACACCTTTGAAGGGCCGGTGATGGAGGTGCATATCTCCAACGTCCACAAGCGCGAGAGCTTTCGCCACCACAGCTACATCTCGCTGCGGGCCGATGGCATCATTGTGGGCTGCGGTACGCAGGGCTACGAGCTGGCGGTGCAGCGTATCCTGCGGATGACCGGCAAGGGCTGAGGCGCCGCGGCAGGGCCTAGACGGCCTCCGACCCGGTCCGCAGGGCAAAACCTGCGTCGCGCAGCGCGGCTGTGATCTCCTCGACGTGCTGCGCGTCGCGCGCCTCGATCACCACCTCCAGCTCGGCCTGCTTCAAGGCCACCGACTGCATCATCCGCTGGTGGATCACTTCGACCACGTTTGCGCCCGCCTCGCCGATGATCGCGGCGATCCGGGCGAGCTGGCCGGGGCGGTCGTCGAGCTTGAAGATCAGCCGGGTGATGCGCCCGTCGCGCACCAGCCCGCGCAGGATGAGGGTGGAGAGCATCCGGCTGTCGATGTTGCCGCCGCACACCACGAGCCCCACCTGCTTGCCCCTGTAATGCGCCGCGTTCTTCTTGATGACCGCGAGCCCGGCGCCGGCGGCCCCTTCGGCGACCAGTTTCTCGTGGGAGAGCAGGTCGAAGACGGCATCCTCGATCTCGGCCTCGGTGGCCATGTCGATCCGGTCGACGTTCTGCCGGATGATCTCGATGTTGGCGGGGGAGGGGGCGCGGACGGCGATGCCCTCGGCCAGCGTGGTGCCCGCGGTCTGCGGTGCGGCGCCGTCGAAGGCGGCCTTCACCGCGTCGAAGGCCTCGGCCTGGGCGCCGACGATCTCGATGCCGGGGTTCACGGCGCGGGCGGCCACCGCCATGCCGGCGATCAGCCCGCCGCCGCCGATCGGCACCACGATGGTATCGAGCGCGGGGTTCTGCTCCAGCATCTCCAGCGCCACCGTGCCCTGGCCTGCGGCCACCACCGGATCGTCGAAGGGATGGATGAAGGTCAGCCCGCGCTCGGCGGCGAGGTCGAGGGTGAACTGCACGCTCTCGTCGAAGCTCGATCCGTGCAGCACCACCTCGGCCCCGAAGTCGCCGGTGCGCTTGACCTTGTTGAAGGGTGTGCCCTCGGGCATGACGATGACCGAGGGGATGCCCAGCCGGGTGGCGTGATAGGCCACGCCCTGGGCATGGTTGCCCGCCGAACAGGCGATCACCCCGGCCCGGCGCTCGGCCTCGCTCAGCGTCTGCAGCTTGGCCAGCGCGCCGCGTGCCTTGAAGGCATTGGTGTGCTGCAGGTTCTCCAGCTTCAGGAACAGGTCGAACCCGAGCATGAGCGAAAGCCGCGCGGCGCGCACCAGCGGGGTGCGCACGGTGTCGGGCGCAATGGCCGCATGGGTGCTGCGGATGAGATCTGCGGTGAGGGTCATGGCGGCCTCCTTTCGGGAGGGATGGACGCGGCCACGACCGATGTCAACGCGCGCGTCCTCAGCCGGGGACGCGCACCACCATCTCGATCTCGATCAGCAGGTCCGGACCAGCCAGCGCCGCCACGCCGATGCCGGTGATCGAGGGCGCCGCACCGGCAAGCCACTCGAGCACGACGGGATAGCACTCGCCCATTGCCGCCCCGTCCAGGCCGACCACGTAGAGCCGCAGCATGGCGATGTCGGCGGGTGCGGCGCCGAGCGCGGCAAGGGCGGCGGCGCAGTTGGCCACCGCCGCGCGGGTCTGGGCGGCGAGGCCCTCGGGCACCGGGTCGCCGCCGGGCAGCGCCGCGACCTGGCCCGAAACGAAGGCCATGCGGCCGGGCTCGACCAGCGAGATTTGCGAATAGCCCAGGGCGCTGCTGTCGGGCATCGCGGCGGGGTTGAGGCGGGTGAGGGAGGGGGTCATCTGGCGCGGTCCTTTCGTGGATGGTGACAACAGGTGACCCGGCCGGCAGTAGCGAGGAAAGCAGGCTGCTGACAGCGTTGTGTCAGGAGGTGACAGCAGCCCGACCGGGTGAGGGAAGGCACGGCGGCTTCATCGTTCGCGCAACATCCGTGCAATCCGGCGGAGGGCTGCGCCGCAAATGTGCGCAAGCGCGACCTGTGCCGAAAGCATGCGAAATTGCCCAAAAATCTCGCAAATGCCCATTGTAATGCAGGCCCGCGCTTGTTTTAGTCTGGGATCACAGGGAGCGGCTGCCTGGGGAGGCGGCCGAGAAAAACCAGACAAAGGAGCGGCCTTGCTAGATCAGTCCGCCACCGACGCCTTCGTGGAGTTCGAACGCGTCCAGAAAAGCTACGACGGCGAAACGCTTGTCGTGAAAGACCTCAATCTCTCGATGCCGAAGGGCGAGTTTCTGACGATGCTCGGGCCGTCGGGCTCGGGCAAGACCACCTGCCTGATGATGCTGGCGGGCTTCGAGACGGCGACCCACGGCGACATCCGCCTCGCGGGCAAGCCGATCAACAACATCCCGCCGCACAAGCGCGGCATCGGCATGGTGTTTCAGAACTACGCGCTGTTTCCGCACATGACGGTGGCCGAAAACCTCGCCTTTCCGCTGGAAGTGCGCGGGATGAACGCCTCTGAGCGCGAGAAGAAGATCAAGCGCGCGCTCGACATGGTGCAGATGGGGGCCTTCGGCGGCCGCCGTCCGGCGCAGCTCTCGGGCGGGCAGCAGCAACGCGTCGCGCTGGCCCGCGCGCTGGTGTTCGAGCCGGAGCTGGTGCTGATGGACGAGCCGCTGGGCGCGCTCGACAAGCAGCTGCGCGAGCACATGCAGTTCGAGATCACCCGCCTGGCCCACGAACTCGGCATCACCACGGTCTACGTGACCCACGACCAGACCGAGGCGCTCACCATGAGCGACCGGGTTGCCGTGTTCGACGATGGCCGCATCCAGCAGCTCGCCCCGCCCGACGAGCTCTACGAAGCGCCGCAGAACAGCTTCGTGGCCCAGTTCATCGGCGAGAACAACACGCTCGAGGGCGTGGTGGCCGAGCTGAAGGACGACATCGCCATCGTCAAGCTCGACGGCTCCGACGCGGTGATCGAGGCCAAGGCGGTGAACGTCAGCAAGGTCGGCGACCGCACCCGCGTGTCGATCCGGCCCGAGCGGGTGGAGACCAACCCCGAGCGGCTTCAGAGCAACGCCCACACGCTGCAGGCAGAGGTGCTGGAGTTCATCTACATGGGCGACATCTACCGCACCCGCCTGCGGGTGGCGGGCAACGAGAACTTCGTGGTGAAAACCCGCAACGCGCCCGATGTGGCGCGGATGACACCGGGCCAGACGGTGCAGATCGGCTGGCTCCCCGAGGACTGCCGCGCGCTCGACGCCTGAGCGCAGCGGCTCGCTCCCCTGCCTGCCCGGGGTGGGGCGCGGACATATAACACGGGCATGACAACAAGGAGTGCATACGCATGACGATCAAGACATCCATTCTGGCGACCACCGCGCTGACCGTGTCGGCCGGCCTCGCCCTGGCCGAGAGCCACGGCAACATGGCCGACAGCATGACGCTGGTCAGCTGGGGCGGCGCCTACCAGGCGAGCCAGCAGAAGGCCTATACCGAGCCCTACCTCGCCGAGAACTCCGGCGTGTCGGTCACCTGGGACGAAAGCTCCCCTGAGGCCGTGGCCAAGCTGCGCGCCATGAACGAGGCCGGCAACATCACCTGGGATCTGGTGGACGTTGAAGCCGCCGACGCCATCCGCCTGTGCGACGAGGGCCTGGCGATGGAGTGGGACTCCGAAGACCTGGCCGCCGCGCCCGACGGCACCTCGGCCGAGGACGACTTCGGCGACCTGATGGTGAGCGACTGCTTCATTCCGCAGATCGTGTTCTCCACCACCTTCGGCTACCGCACCGACATGGTGCCCGAGGGCGTCGAGCCGCCGACCGGCGCCTGCGACGTGTTCGACCTGGAGAAGTATCCGGGCAAGCGCGCGCTGAACAAGCAGCCGATCGCCAACATGGAGTGGGCGCTGCTCTGCGACGGTGTGGCCTACGAGGATGTCTATGACACCCTCGAGACCGACGAGGGCCAGGCCCGTGCCTTCGCCAAGCTCGACACCATCAAGGCCGAGACGATCTGGTGGTCGGCCTCCGCCGAGCCGATCCAGATGCTCGCCGACGGCGAGGTCTTCATGGGCTCCGCCTACAACGGCCGCCTGTTCTCGGCGATCGTCGAGCAGAACCAGCCGATCGGCATGGCCTGGGACTGGCAGATGTTCGACATCGACGGCTGGGTCGTGCCCGCCGGTCTGCCCGAGGATCGCCTGGCCCGCGTGAAGGACTTCCTGTTCTACGCGACCGACACCCAGCGCCTGGCCGACCAGGCCAAGTACATCAGCTACGGCCCGGCGCGCGCGTCTTCGGCTCCGCTGGTGGGTCAGCACGCTGACCTCGGCATCGACATGGCACCCCACATGCCGACCGATCCGAACAACGCGGAGAACACCTTCGTGAACAACTACACCTGGTGGGCCGACTACCGCGACGACCTGGACGCCAAGTTCCAGGCCTGGCTCGCGCAGTAAGCCTCTCGGCGCGGTGGGCAGAGTGCCCACCCTGCAAATCCGGGCGGTCCCCAGCGGGGCCGCCCCACCAAGACCACCAAGGGGGACGACCATGCCCAAGGGCTACATCATCGGCCATATCGTCGTGAACGACCCGGAAGGCTACAAGGCCTACGTCACCGGCGACACGCCCATCCTCAAGGCCCATGGCGCGCGCTTCCTTGTCCGCGGCGGCAAGTCCGAGGCGCCCGAGGGCGATGTGCCCGAGGGCCAGCGCCACGTGGTCTTCGAATTCGACAGCTTCGAGGCGGCCAAGGCCGCCTACGAGGATCCGGCCTACCAGGAGATCTCGCTGATCCGGAAGGCCACCGCCGAGAGCACCATCATCCTGGTCGAAGGGCACACGGATGTCTGATGCCGCCACCTCGCCCCATGTGCAGGCCGAAACCGACTCCGCGGGCCGGCTTCTGGCCGCCGACGGCACGCCGCTGAAGCGCTCGCTGGGCCGCGCCCTGCGCCGCCAGAAGATGCGGGCGCTGCTCCTGATCGCGCCGCTGCTGCTGTTCGTGCTGCTCACCTTCATCGCGCCCATCGCCGACATGCTGTTTCGCTCGGTCGAGAACGAGATCGTCGGCAACACCCTGCCCGAGACCGTCGAGGCGCTGGAGGATTGGGACTACGCCTCCGGCGAGCCGCCGGGCGAAGAGGCCTATCTCGCGCTCTACCGCGACCTCTCGGTGGCGGTCGAGTACAAGACCCACACCCGCCTCGGCTCCCGGCTGAACTACGAAAGCTCCGGCACCTCCTCGCTGTTCCGCCAGACCGGGCGCGGCGTGGAAGACATGGGCGAGCTCTACCAGGACCAGTTCGAAGACTTGAACCCGGCCTGGAAGGAGCCCGAAACCTGGGCCCGGCTGATGGGCTCCGACGACTGGCTGGCCGCGCAGGCCGAGGAGGGCGCGGAGGCCGGCTTCGAGCTGCGCGACGGCATCGCCGGCGCCCTGCCCAACACCGCGCGGGCCTATGCGCAATTCGCCGAATTCACACAGAGCGAGGACGGGGACAACCCCTTCGAGGAAGACCCCTGGGCCTATGTCTACGCGATGCTCTGGCTCGATCTCACCGGGCCGGTGCAGATGGATGCCTACGACGGCTCCGAGACGGCGCTGCTCGAGGAGGCGCTGGCGGCGGTGCCGAGCTTCGAGAGCCAGACCTGGCGCGAGGGCTTTGTCGGGATCGACGAGGACTGGGAGGATCTCGAGGTCTGGGGCACGATCAAGGCCTACTCGGGCGAGTTCACCTCCGGCTACTTCCTCAACTCGGTCGACCTGAAGCTGACGCCCGAGGGCATCGAGCAGCAGGAGGGCAACCAGCGGATCTACCTCACGCTGTTCTGGCGCACCATCGTCATGTCGCTGGCCATCACCTGCTCCTGCATCCTGCTGGGCTACCCGGTGGCCTGGCTGCTGGCCAACCTGCCGATGCGGACCAGCAACATGCTGATGATCCTCGTGCTCCTGCCGTTCTGGACCTCGCTTCTGGTGCGGACCTCGGCCTGGAAGGTGCTGCTGCAATCACAGGGGGTGATCAACGACATCCTCGTCTGGGCCCATATCATCTCCGATGCCAACCGGCTTGTGATGATCAACAACGTCACCGGCACGATCATCGCCATGACCCATATCCTGCTGCCCTTCATGATCCTGCCGATGTATTCGGTGATGCAGACCATTCCGCCCACCTACCTGCGCGCGGCCAAGAGCCTCGGCGCGACCAACTGGGTGGCCTTCTGGCGGGTCTACTTTCCGCAGTCGGTGCCGGGCATCGGGGCGGGGTCGATCCTCGTCTTCATCCTGGCCATCGGCTACTACATCACGCCGGAGCTGGTGGGCGGCACCAAGGGTGTCTTCATCTCCAACCGGATCGCCTACCACATCTCGACCTCGCTCAACTGGGGCCTCGCGGCGGCGCTGGGCACGATCCTTCTGGCGGCCGTGCTGCTGCTCTACTGGGCCTATGACAAGATCGTGGGCATCGACAACGTGAAGCTGGGGTAGGGCAAATGGCAATTCCGACATATGCGACGACGGGCCAGCGGATCTGGTACTATGGCTTCCGGGTGATCTGCGGGCTGATCTTCTTCTTCCTGATCGCGCCGATCCTGGTGATCATTCCGCTCAGCTTCAATGCCGAGGACTTCTTCACCTTCACGCCGAAGATGCTGGCCTTCGACCCGGAAGGCTACTCGCTCAAGCACTACCGCGACTTCTTCACCAACTCCGACTGGCAGCAGGCGCTGCGCAACTCGGTGAGCATCGCCCCGGTGGCGACGATCCTCTCGGTGGGCTTCGGCACGCTGGCGGCGATCGGGCTCAGCTCCGAGCATGTGCCGTTCCGCCGGGCGATCATGGCGATCCTGATCTCGCCGATGATCGTGCCGCTGATCATCTCGGCGGCGGGCATGTATTTCTTCTACTCCCGCGTCGGGCTCCAGGGCACCTACCTGGGCGTGGTGCTGGCCCATGCCGCCCTCGGCATCCCCTTCGTCATCATCACCGTGACGGCCACTCTGGTGGGCTTCGACCGTTCGCTGACCCGCGCGGCGGCCTCCATGGGGGCGGACCCGGTGCGCACCTTCTTCAAGGTGCAGATGCCGCTGATCCTGCCCGGCGTGATCTCGGGCGCGCTCTTTGCTTTCATCACCAGCTTCGACGAGGTGGTGGTGGTGCTCTTCGTGGGCTCGGCGGGCCAGAAGACGCTGCCCTGGCAGATGTTCATCGGGCTGCGCGAGCAGATCTCGCCCACCATCCTCGCGGTGGCCACGCTGCTGGTGGTGATCTCCATCGCCCTGCTGGCCACGGTGGAGATGCTGCGCCGGCGGAGCGAGCGGCTCAGGGGCATGTCGCCGGGCTGAGCGACGCGCGCCGGGATCCTCGGGTCAGGCCCCAGGATGCCGCCCGATCACGGCAGCACCGCGAGCCAGCCCCAGGCGGTGAGCATGGTGAGGCCGGTCGCAATCAGCACGGCGGTGGCGGTGACGCGCTTGGCGCGGTCGTACATGTTGGCGAAGATGTAGGCGTTGAGCCCGGGCGCCATGGCGGCGGTGAGGGTGGCCGAGCGCAGGCCCGGCGTGTCGACGCCGGTGAGATGCGCCAGCGTCCATGTGATCGCCGGGTGCAGGCCGAGCGCCAGCAGGCAGACCATCAGCGCCACCCGGATATCGCCCTCGGGCCGGTAGCGGTAGAGCACGCCACCGAGGGCGAAGAGCGCGGCGGGCAGGCCGGCGCGGCCGATCAGGTCCGCCGCGTCGAGGATCACGGCGGGCACGGGCAGGCCGGTGATGTTGACGGCGAGGCCCGAGAGGATGCCGATGATGAAGCCGTTGCGCCCCAGGTTGCCTGCGATCCGGAGCGGCAGGGCGGAAAGCGGCGTGCCGCGGGCACGGACCAGCTCCATCATCACGATGCTGGTGGTCAGCAGGAGCGGCGCGTGCAGCGCGATGATGGCGTAGTTGCCGGTGAGCGCCTCGGGGCCATAGGCCTTTTCGGTGATCGGCAGGCCGAGCAGGAGCGAGTTGGAGAAGAGGCAGGCGAAGCCGATCACCACCGCGTCCTCCCAGTCGCGCCGGAACAGCAGCCTTGCGCCGGCGATGCCGGCGGCAAAGCTGATGTAGGCCCCGACGTAGAAGGACACCAGCAGCGCGGGCCGGAAGCCCGCCGCCAGGTCGAGCCGGGTCATCGCCGCAAAGAGAAGCACCGGGATCGCGTAGCTCTGGGCAAAGTTCATCAGCCGGTCGGAGGCATCGGGCGGGAACTTCAGCCTCCAGACCGCGAGATATCCGAAGCCGATCACGAGGAAGACCGGCAGGATGACCGAGGTCAGCGCGCTCATGAGGGCAGGGTCAGCACGAGGCCGTCATGGGCGGGGGTCACCCGGGCCGGCGTCTCGGCCTCGACGGCGGCGTAATCCATGTCGATGTGCATGTTGGTCAGCACCGCGCGGGCGGGCGCGGCCCTTGCGATCCACTCCAGCGCCTTCTCGAGGTGCACATGGGAGGGGTGGGGCGTGCGGCGCAGCGCGTCGAGCACCCAGATGTCGAGCCCCTCGAGCACCGGCCAGGCCGCCTCGGGGATGTCGGAGACATCCGGCAGGTAGGCGAGGCCGCCGATGCGGAAGCCGAGCGCGTCGATCCGGCCATGCTCCACCTCGAAGGGGGTGAGGGTGACAGGCCCGCCCGCGCCCTCCACGGTGAAGGGGCCGTCGATGCCGTGCAGGTCGAGGATCGGCGGGTAATCCGAGCCGGGAGGCTGCACGAAGGCATAGCCGAAGCGGGCGATCAGATCATCGGTGGTGGCGGCATCGGCCCAGACCTTCACCCGCGCGCGCATGTTGTAGACCACCATCCGCAGGTCATCGAGGCCGTGGGTGTGGTCGGCATGGGCATGGGTGAAGGCAACGCCGTCGAGCGTGCCGATCCCGGCGTCGAGCAGCTGCGCGCGCAGGTCGGGCGAGGTGTCGATCAACACCCGCGTGGTGCCCTCGGGCCCGTCGCGCTCAACCAGCAGAGAGCAGCGTCGGCGGGCGTTCCTGGGGTTGGTCGGGTCGCACTCGCCCCAGTTGTCCGGCAGGCGCGGCACGCCGCCCGAGGAGCCGCAGCCGAGAATGGTGAAGCGATAGGTCACGCGGCCACCGTCTTGGAAAACAGCCGCTCGAAATTGGCCTGGGTGGCGGCGGCGAAGTCCTCGTAGGCGATGCCGAAGACCTCGGCGCCGACCTTTGCCGTATGGGCGGTATAGGCCGGTTCGTTGCGCTTGCCGCGATGGGGCGGGGGCGCGAGGTAGGGGCTGTCGGTTTCCACCAGCACGCGGTCGAGCGGGGCGGCGGCGAAAATGTCGCGCAGCTCCTGGCTCCTGGGGAAGGCGGCGATGCCGGACATGGAGAGGTAGAAGCCCATGTCGAGCGCGGCACGGGCCAGGGCGGCGCTGGAGCTGAAGCAGTGCATCACGCAGCCGTAGGGGCCGGCCTCGTAGCCCTCGCGCAGGATCGCAGCCATGTCGTCATCGGCGGCACGGGCGTGGATGATGAGCGGCAGGCCGGTCTCGCGGGCGGCCTCGATATGCACCCGCAGCGAGGCCTGCTGCACCTCGGCGCTCTCGGCGGTGTAGTGGTAGTCGAGCCCGGTCTCGCCGATGCCGACGCATTTGGGGTGGGCGGCGGCCTGCACCAGCTCCTCCACCGTCATCAGCGCCTCTTCATGTGCCCGCATCGGGTGGATGCCGAAGGCGTGAAAGACCTCCGGATGCGCCTCCGAGATCGCCTGCACGGCTGCCAGCCCGTCGCGGCGGGTGCAGATGGTGACCATCCGGGTCACCCCTGCCGCCCTGGCCCGGGCAACGATCTCGGGCACCTCGCCGTTGAAATCGGGAAAATCGAGGTGGCAATGGCTGTCGGTTATTTCAGGGGGCATGGGGGCTCGGCGTTGGAGGCAGGGCTCAGAGGCGCATCTCTGCGGCGGCCTCGGAGATTTTCAGGCAGATATCCGTGATGAGGGCCGGGGCGTCAAGGTTGACCGCGGCCCCGGCGCGGGCGCGGGCGCCCAGCGTGGCGGCCAGCTCGGCCCAGGCCCGGGCGCGGGTGGCATCGGGGGCGAGGCGGGCGAGCAGGGCGGCCTCGCCGGGCGCGGCCTCGGGGGCGGGGGCCGATCCGGCGGGCAGCGGGCCGAGCGCGCCGGTGCGGGCAATCCGCGCCAGCAGCGTGTCGATCAGCCGGACGGTAAGGCGGAAACGGTCCTGCGCCGCCCGTCCGCCGCACTTGGCGGCGAGCGCGAGGGTGGCGGGACGGTCGAGCCTGGGCAGATCGCGGAACAGCGCCACCAGGGCGGCATAGAGCGCGAGGCCCTCGTCGTCGATCAGCTGCAGCGCTGTGGCCACCGACCCCTCGGAGAGCGCGGTGAGGGCGGCGCGCTTGCCCGCGTCCTCGGGCGGCTCCGCCCCGGCCTCGCGCAGCGCGGCGATGAGCGCGGCCTCGGAGAGCGTGGCGCAGGGCAGCACCTGGCAGCGCGAGCGGATCGTGGGCAGGAGCGAGGCGGGGGCGTGGGAGATGAGCAGCAGAACCGTGTTCAGCGGCGGCTCCTCCAGCACCTTCAGCACCGCGTTGGCGGCGGAGGTGCTCATCTCGTCCACCGAGTCGATCAGCACCACCCGGCGGGCCTTCTCGGCGGCGGAATAGGCGAAGAAGCGTTTCAGCTCGCGGGTGCTGTCGACGTCGATCACGGTCTTGAACCGGGCCGGGGCGGGCTTTTCGACCCATTTGCGCCGGAGCAGCATCAGGTTGCCCTCGGAGCCTGCCGCGATGCGCCGGGCCACCGGGTGCCCGGGATCCACGGCAAGGCTCTCGGGCAGCTCCGGTTCGCCGAAGAGACCGGCCTCCTGCTCCAGTGGCGTGGCGATGAGAAAGCGGGCGATGCGCCAGGCCAGGGTGGCCTTGCCGATGCCGCGCGGCCCGGTGATCAGCCAGGCGTGGGGCAGGCGGCCCGAGTTGAACGCCGCCAGAAAGCGCGCCTCTGCGGCCTCCTGGCCATAGAGCGTTTCGGTATGGCGCGGGTGCGGGTAGCCGCCAAGCCGATCGGCCTCGGGCGTCTCCTCGGCCAGGCCAAGGGGCGCGGCGCTCATTGCAGGCCCTCCCGGAGGGCGGCGATGACATCTGCGGTGATCTCTTCGGTGGGGCGGCCCGCGTCGATCACGCGGCAGCGGGCAGGGTCGGCCCCGGCGAGCGCCAGAAACCCCGCCCGGAGCTTGAGCTGAAACGCCAGCCCCTCCTCCTCGAAGCGGTCCTCGCCGGAGCGGCGGGCCAGGCCGCGGGCCAGCGCCACCTCCGGGTCCATGTCGAGGATCAGCGTCAGGTCGGGCTCGCGCCGGATGGCCAGGCCGTGCAGCGCATCGACGAAGGCGCGCAGTTCGCCCCGTGCGGCGCCCTGGTAGACGCGGGTGGAATCGGCAAAGCGGTCGGAGATCACCACCTTGCCGGTCGCGAGGGCAGGGGCGATGACCCGCTCGAGGTGATCGCGCCGTGCGGCAGTGAAGAGCAGCGTCTCGGTCTCGCCCGACCAGCGGTCGGGCGCGCCCTCCACCAGCAGCCGGCGAATCTCCTCCGCGCCTGCCGAGCCGCCGGGCTCGCGCGTGAGCACAACCTCGCGGCCCTGGCGCTCCAGCCAGGCGGCAAGCGCCCGCGCCTGGGTGGATTTCCCGGCGCCGTCGATGCCTTCGAAGGTGATGAAGAGGCCAGCGGGCTGCGTCATGGGCGGACGTTATACCGAGGTTTCCGCAGGCGCAAACCCGCGCGCCCCGATCGTCGCAGGCGCGCAGGCAAAAGGGCAAAGCCCGCCGGGGGGGGCGGCGGCTCCCCGGCCGCTACTGCGGGGCGGCCTGGCTGGCGAATTGCTTCATCAGCACGCCGGCGGCGGTTTTCAGACGGGGCAGAAAGCCGCCCTTCGGCACGTCGCGCTCGGCCACCAGCGGCACCGTGATCGGCTCCATGTCGGGCAGGCTCACGGTCAGCTGCGCCACCTCCTGGCCGGCGGCCAGCGGCGCGCGCAGCGGGCCCTCGTAGCTCACCTCTGCCTTCACCCGGTCCTGGGCCAGCGCGGGCATCAGCACATCGAGGTCGCGGGCCAGCACCAGGCCGACACGGGGCTCCGCGCCCATCCAGACGGGCGCCTCGGCGACCCGGGTGCCCTCGTTGGCCACGGTCTTCTGCACGAACTGGCGGAACGCCCAGTTGACGATGTTGATCGCCTCCTGCTTGCGCGCGTCCTCGCTGTCGAGCCCTGTGATGACAAAGACGATCCGCCGGTTGCCCTGCTTGGCAGACCCCACCAGGCCATAGCCCGCCTCCTGGGTGTGCCCGGTCTTGAGGCCATCGGCGCCGATGCCGAGCTTGAGCAGCGGGTTGCGGTTGTTGTGGTTGGTCGGCACACGCCCGTCGAAGGCGAATTCTTCCATGCCGAAGTAGCCGTAATACTCGGGAAACTCGCGGATCAGCCGCAGGGCGAGGATGCCCAGGTCGTGCATCGACATGCGCTGGCCGGGGTTGGGCCAGCCGCTGGCATTGGCAAAGGTCGAGTTCTCCATGCCGAGATCGCGGGCGCGCTCGTTCATCAGCCGGGCGAAGCCGTCTTCGGTGCCGGCAAGCCCCTCGGCGACCACCACGCAGGCGTCGTTGCCCGACTGCACGATGATGCCCTTGATCAGGTCTTCCACGGTCGGCCGGTCGGTGGTGTTGAGAAACATCGAACTACCCTGCATCGCCTTGGCGCGCTCGCTCACCGTGAAGGTGGTATCGAGCGTCACCCGCCCGTCGCGCAGCGCCTCGAAGAGCATGTTCAGCGTCATCAGCTTGGACATCGAGGCCGGCGGCAGCGAGGTCTCGGCGTTCTTCGACAACAGGATCGTGCCGGTCGTCTCGTCGGCGACCCAGGCCGAGGTGGCGCGGGTCTCGAAGGCGGCGGCGGCCGAGGTGGCGGCGGTGGAAATGAAGAGGGCGAAGGCGATGAGCCGAAGCATGGGGGCGGAGGTCCTTTCCTGTCCGGACCCGGCGTGAGGGGGCCGGGGATGGTGCAGGGCGGGCTGGCGTTGCGGCTGAGTCCCGCCTCAGTTGCTCACAAAATACGCGTCCTGGAAGCCCATCGCCTTAACTTTCTCGAGAAGCACCTGCCGATCGGCGGCACTATGCGCAGGGCCGATCACCACGCGCCAGAAGGTCTTTCCGGCGGACTGCTGCTCGTAGACGGTGGGCACCACGCCTGCCTTGCGCATGTTGGCGGCGGTGCGGTTCGCGTTGTCCTCGACCGAGAAGATCCCGATCTGGATGTAGTTCTTGCCGCCCGAGGGTTTGGGGCCGGCGGCCTTGGGAGCCGGCGCGGTGGCGGCGGCCGCCGTGGCGCCCAGCGGGGCCGCGGAAATCTCGGGGGTGGCCAGGCCGGCGGCGGCCGGCGCGATGGGTGCGGCGGCATCGGCGGCGGCGGAGATGGTGGCGTCGGCCTTGGCGCGGCGCTCCTTCTTGCCGCCCAGGCGCTGCCAGAAGCCCTTCTTGGCCTTGGTCGGTGCGGGTTCGGCGGTGGCCGCGCTGGCGGTCTCGACGCCAGGCGCGGCGGCGGCATTGCCCTCGGCCGCGGCAATGGCGGCCTCGGCGGCGGCCAGCGGCGCGTCGAGCGACTGCTGCTCGATAGCCTCGGGGGCGGCGATGGTTCCGGCCTCGGAGGGCGCGGCGGCCATGGCCTCGGCGCCGGGGGCGGTCTCCCGCACCTCCTCGCGCACCAGGGCGACGACGTTCAGCCTGGTCGGCGCGCCGGGCAGGACGCCCAGCGCGTTGGCCGCGTCGGAGCTGACCTGGAGCTTGGGCCCGGGGTTGTCGCGCTCGCGCTTGAACAGGGCGCCGATGACGAACTTGCCGTTGGCCTCGTTGCGGATGATGACCCGCTCGGGCTCGCTCACGTCGGGATGCGCGATCCAGACACCGCCCAGCGAGGGGCGGCCGTCCCACAGGCCGTCTTCATTCTTCGAGAAAACCTCGGGTGCCTCGACATCGCGCTCGACGAGCTTTGTCGCGGCGGGACGGCTGGCCGATGCCGAAACCTCGGCGCCGTCGGCCGTCTTGCTCCCGAGTTTGAGACCTGCCCCGTCCTCGCAGGCCGCCAATGCCAGAACCGACACCGATACCACGCCGAGTTGCAGGAGTTTGCCCTTGCCCATGCTTCGCCCCTTTGTCCGCCTCCGGTCGGGTCGTTGCCCGCCAAGGCCGAATTTGCCGCCGGTTTGTCCGGCTGAACTGCTCTCGAACGTCACAATACATAGGTGGAGGCTGCATGGAAACCCGAGATGTTGCGCCCGAGCAAAAATCGGCGTGACCCCTGTTGCCTTTTCCGCGCCGCCGAGGTTTGTGGGCCCGCGACCGGCGCCGGAGGAGTGGCAGAGTGGTCGAATGCACCGGTCTTGAAAACCGGCGTGCGTGAAAGCGTACCGTGGGTTCGAATCCCACCTCCTCCGCCACCAAGGCAGAAATGACCTATCTATCTGTTATCGTTGTGTATTTCGCGCTGCTCCGCGCCGCTTCCACACACACCCTCCACACACGCTTAGTAGTCAAAGAGGGACCCGATGTCGGAGTACCGGTTGTAGTCAGGCGCTTGGACGTCTTCGAGGCCAAACGTGAAGTAGTGCTTACGTGCGGCTCGCCAGCCCCGGACTAAGCTAGGCATCCTTGCGTCGGGAGGTGGCTCGTCATCTCGCCAAGCACGAACATCCAGCCATTCGCCTGTTGCGAGTTGTCTGTTACTGGGCGTCGGGCATGATACTCCGTGCAACGTCCCTAACCGTCTGTTTCGGTGTGCCATCGCGCGTCGAACTGTGCTGAGCATCCACCCGTCGATTTCCCGCATGGTCGCAGGCTCGTCAATGAGGCAGTAGAAGCCCATCAAGCCCTTCATGCTGGTCAGTCTACGACCGCCTTCGACGAAACTCCTGAGTTCCTCCTCGCTCAGCCCTCCATACAAGGAGTTTCGCAGCTCGTAGATCAATCCAAGGAGGTCCCAGTCGTACACAGGCGAAGTCACTGAGGTGCGCGATGTGTTGAACCCGGCGAGGAGGTACTGGTTCAGGTAAATGTGGGTGAGCCTAGACACTCGGGACTTGATGCGCCGTGCTGCTTTGTTCGTAACCGAGAGGCCACTTGTCGAAAACCTGTAGCCAAGGTAGTCGAAGTGCCCGTAAGTCCGCATCTCTTGCTGGGTGTTGGCTATGATTGCGATCCCCGGTGACTTTGCTTCGTTGATCTTCAGTCCGCTTGCGTCACAGTGTCTGTGGAAGCACGCCTCGAGTTGTTGGGCTTGTTCATAGGTCGAGCAGAGGGCTACCACATCGTCAGCGAACCTCACGAACTTCCCAGCTTCCGTAGACAGCGCGGTGTCTAGGTCGTCGTTGGCGAGGTTGGCGAGCAGTAGGGAGACGGAAGATCCCTGCGGGGTTCCCTTGTGTCGGCGCTTCTCTGGACCCGTCGCGTAGTCACTTGCGAGGCGAGACCGATGTCTCAGGAAGCGGTTGAAGATGTGCTTTTCGTGGGGAGTAAGGCTGATTTCATTCGCATCGTCGAGTTTCGCCTCGATGTAGCGAGTTGGTATCAAGTCGAAGTACTTCTCGAAGTCGATCTGAACAGCGAAGAGGCGTCCGTCGTGCGCAAACTCGCGCAGTGACAGCACGGCATCGAACACATTCTTGTCGGGGTGGTAGGCAAACGATGCTGGGGACAGGCGTTTCAGGTTGCGGTCTCTGGTCCGCCGTAGCACCACATTAGCCAGCGCGGCATCCGGTATGGAGAAAGCCATGACCGGTCTCGTCGAGCCATCTGGCTTCGGCAGAAGGTGCTCTGCCGCGCAGAGTGGGTCGTAGGAGTAGGTCAGGACCTTGTGCCAAAGCGTCTTGGCCAGGAAGTTGGCGTTTCGAGCGCAGTAACGTGGATCGAAGTGTCTGTGGGGATGGCTTGTGACGGAGGGAGTTGGCAGCCCCGCAGCAACGCCAGTTCTCTTCTCGAACTTCCGCCGGTGGGAAGCCTCAACTCTGGCTTGCTTAGCGGCCCTCTTGAAAGCCCTAGAGGCAAGCCGTTTGATCTCAGCCTTCAAGGCGTTCTGCATACTGCCTCAGCTCGTTTATCGGCGGTGGAGCTGATAGTCAGGGGTTCCACTAGGAGGCTCACCTCCCAGCGTCGTGGTTACCGTTTCCAGCAACAACGCCATCAGCGACTTGGCCGCCCGGTACTTTGCTCCACCGCCTCGGCTACTACGCCACTGACTAAAGTGGCTAGACTTGCCCGACCTCTACGTCAAGCTCGCGTTCGGCTGAGGAGCTGCACTCCGATTGAGTTCCCCCATTGCAGAAGAAACACTTCTGTGGGGGCCTCTCTGGGGCAACTGCAAGCTCAAGATCACCTGATCGCCTGCTGTTGAACCGAGCCACTCCTATCCAGATCACGCCGAAATCGTGGGGGGTAGGGGGGCATCTGGGGATACAGCTCAAGACCCCTGACCTGTAGGGTAACTATAGGGAGACTGTGGGGACCTGTGGCTATCCCTCCCCCCGCCCTTCACCTATCCAACCCCTCACCTCACTGTAGTTCCCATGGCTCCACCAGCGCTTGCTGTGGGGCCTTTGTCGTTCACCCAGCGAGCTATAGCACCGCGAAAATCTGAGCCGGTATCAATGGTAGGCGGTGACGCTGTATCCCCCCCCGTCCAAGTATGGGCCGAGGGTGTGTCCTGAACGAATGCCATGCCCGGGGGGGGGGGGGCTCGCTTTGTAGCTTTGTAACGGTCACAACCTACGTTGACGTTTGCAACGGTTCGCTCTACTTGTCGTTTTCGACAGGCAAGGGAGACGACGAGATGAAGCACTACGTGACGTACAAGAGGGTCAGCACGTCGGAGCAGGGCCGGAGTGGGCTCGGCCTCGATGCGCAGGAGCGCGACATTCAACTGTTCCTTGAGACCTACTCAGATGTCCCGTTCGAGGTCTTGGGGGAGTTCACGGATGTCCTCAGTGGTACCGACGACGAGCGACCAGAGCTGGCGAAGGCCATCGAGCTGGCGAAGAGGACAGGAGCGGAGTTGCTCATCGCGAAGCTGGACAGGCTGTCCCGCCGTGTGTCGTTCATCTCGGCCTTGATGGAAGATAGCAAGCTCTCGCTTCGGGTGGCGCAGATGCCCTACGCCGACAAGTTCCAGCTGCACATCTATGCTGCCCTCGCCGAGCAGGAGAGGGACTTCATCAGCAAGCGCACGAAAGCTGCCTTGGCAGAGGCCAAGCGTAGAGGCGTGGTGCTTGGCGGGATGCGTGACGCCACGATGAAGCGCAACGAGGCGGTCAAGGCTAACGCCCAGCGCCGTGCGGAGAAGGTCGAGGGAGTAGTCGTACCACTCCGTCAAAACGGCCTGTCTCTCCGCGCCATTGCGGAGGAGCTTAACCGGGTGGGCGTAAAGACTGCCAGAGGCGGTCAGTGGCAAGCCTCACAGGTGAAACGGGTACTGGAGCGGCTGGACGCCTCATGATGCTCTGAGGGCCCTCTCCGTCGCTCTCAGGGCGTCCTCTTCGTCACCCCTCAGGGGATACTTCAGGACCTCGAGTGCGTCCCTCTTCGTCTCGAATGGAGCGCCGCCGGAGTAAAGACCGTACGTCATGGTCGGGATGTCGTGGCCGAGGATGCGAGCGCTCACGGCTTCAGGGACGCCTGCCGCATCAAGCTGGGTGGTGACGGTCTTCCTCAACGAGTGGAAGACGAGGCGATGATCATAGCCAAGCCGGGTCTTCAGGCGACCGAAGCGCTTACCTACGGCGTTCGACCTGTCACCGTATTTGTTGCTCGTGAGGCCGCCTAGGACGAAGCCGTCCTTGGAGGATGCGCACAGGGACTGCAGGGAAGCATTTAGGCTGCTGTGGATCGGGACCTCCCTCCATCCGGCCTCCGACTTGGCGTCCTCAATCATGAACCGGTCGGATGCCACCTCGCTGGCCTTCAAGGCGCAAAGCTCCTCAATCCGGCACCCTGTCCACATGCCCATCCAGATCAGCGATGCAAGGCTTCGGTCATTGTCCGAGAGCGAGGCATGGAGAAGTTGCACCACGTCGCTGTCAGTAAATGGTCTGCGCTTGTCTGCGACCTCGCTCTTCGACTTCCTGGCCGCCCTTGGCACAACGTCCCGGAACGGCTCCTTGTCATCGGCAACGACGTGGGTGCGTTGCAGATGCGCCCAGTAGCCTCGACAGGCCGAGATGATGCGCCGCACAGTGGCTAGCTTAAGGCTCTCAGCGCGGTGGAGGTGATCCACCCACTGCAGAACGGCCTTCCGGTCGATCTTCTGGAGGACCCTGAAGCGTGTGCTGAGCCGCGCGAGGTCAGAGCGCTTCATGTCGATGGTCTTGGCTTCGTTGTCGAGTGTGGCGAGCCAGTCTTCAACCAAGCTCGCCGTCTCGGTCCACTGCCCTGTAGCGAGCTTGAAGAACGGCCTCCCGGCACCCGGTCGTGTCCCTTCGAGTTCTTCTGCCTTGTCCTGTAGGATCATCTCCAGCGCTAGCCGCTGCTCATCGCTAGCCGCTCCATCCAGCTCGGCGTTCCACTCGGCAGCGACGTCTCGAAGGTCTTGGAGCGGCTGAGCATTGCCTGACCGGACAGCCTCAAGCTCAGCCTTCCACTTGGCGACAAGGAGAGGGGCACGTCGCTCAGCGGCACTGAGGCTATCTGTCTCCAAGCTCTGGACGAAGCGAGGCTTGCCGCCGTACCGAGGCCGAAGGCTCTTGGGGATGTCGAGGACGGCATACCAGCGACGACGACGCTGCTGCAGGTACTTGGGCAATCAGTTTCTCCACACACGTTTCCCACACACGTATGCAGTCCTAAGTTACGGGAATACAATGGTTTCATTGGCTTACGTCACGTGAGCGGAGCATCCCACCTCCTCCGCCACCATCACCCTTTCGAACCCATTTAGGCCGTCCGACCGGGGCGAAATTTCTCCTGTTTTCAAAGGGGTTTGCCGGATGGGTGCGAACCGCTGAGACCCGGGTGTGCAGCGTTTTCCGTCTCTTAATGGCCTCTCGTCTCTGGTCGGGCGAACCGCGTCGATTCCGGTTCGGTCGAAAATTGCCTCGCTATTCCAATGGCCTGACTCGCGAACCCGCCAAAACTGCGCCCCGATGCCTTTGGCCTGCAGCGAGTTCGCCCAGTCGTCGCGTTCTTCGATGAACGGCACCTCGATCCGGGGCACGCCCAGGTTGACCGGAAGGTGGTACGCCGCGAAGTCGTGGTTGGCGATCTGGCCGTGGCGCGCGGCGGGCGCGGGAGGTTCCGTGGACCGGGGGTTTGGCCGGCCTGACCGAGCGGCAGGCAAGGGCTCAGGCCCAGGCTTCGAGCGCTTCGACCGCGGCGGCGCCGATGCTGCCGAGCGGGGCGTTCTCCAGCGGGCAGGGGGCGGCGAGGCGGGCCTCCATGTCGGCTGCGTGGAACGCGTCGGCGGAGGTCAGGCGGTTCAGCTCGTCCCAGGTGACCGGCACCGCCACGGCGGCGCTCTCGCGGGCACGCAGCGAATAGGGCGCGATCGCCGTGGACCCGCGCTCGTTGCGCAGCCAGTCGATGAAGGTCCGGCCCTTGCGCTTGGCCTTGGACATGGTGGCGGTGTAGCGGTCGGGGTGCCTCTCTGCGAGGATCTGGGCGAAGGTGCGGGCAAAGAACTTTACCGTGTCCCACCCGGCCACCCGGCGCAGTGGCACGATGACGTGCGCCCCCTTGCCGCCGGTGATCATGGGCACGCTTTGCAGCCCGCAGGCGCCCAGACCCTCGCGCACCTCGGTGGCGGCGGCCTTCACCGCGTCGAAGCCGAGCCTCTCGTCGGGGTCGAGGTCGAAGACCATCCGGTCGGGGCGTTCGATCCGGTCGCGGGCGGAACCCCAGATGTGAAACTCCAGCGTGCCCATCTGCGCCGCGCCGATCAGCCCCTCGGGGGTGGTGACATACATGTAGTCCTCGGTGGCGCCGTCCTTCTCCTCGATCGGCATCGACCTGACGGCGGAGGGAAAGCCCTTGCCCGCGTGCTTCTGGAAGAAGCAGTCGCCCTTGAGGCCGGAGGGGCAGCGCAGGAGCGAGAGCGGGCGGTTCGCGGCGTGGGTCAGCATCCGCTCGGCCACGCGGGCGTAGTGGCGGGCGACATCAGCCTTGCTCAGCCCGGCCTCGGGGTAGACGACCCGGTCGGCGCTGGAAATGCGCACCCTGCCCACCTGTTCTTCCGCGCCATCGGTCTCGGCCTCTTGCTTCGCGCTCACCTCGCTCGCCTCCTTGTCTTCGCGCATGCCCTTGAACACGCCGTGGCGGATGCGGCCCTCGCTGGTGAATTCGGTGTACTCGACCTCGGCCACCAGATTGGGGGTGACCCACCGCGCGTCATCGGCCTCGGAGGGCAGCGCGCCGTCGAAGGGCGGGGTCTTTCGGGCGAGGGGTTGCAGGGCGGCGCCGATCTCGTCGAGGGCGTCCGCGTCGAAGCCGCTGCCGACCCGTCCACGGTAGACGAACCGCCCGCCCTCGCGGCTGCCGAGCAGCAATGAGGCAAAGGAGCGCCCCCGCCTGTCGGAGGGCGACCAGCCACCGATGACGAACTCGGCGCGACGGATGCACTTGGACTTGATCCAGGCGCGCCCGCGCCCGCCGCGATAGGGCGCATCCAGCCGTTTGGAGACGATCCCTTCGCCGCCCGCCTCGCAGATCGTGGCGAGCGCCGCGGCGCCGTTGCCCTCCAGCACGGGGCTCAGCCGGAGCGGGCCGCGCGGAGGCAGGGAGGCAAACAGACCCTCGAGCGCCTTGCGCCTTTCGGTCAGCGGCTTGCCGGTCAGGTCGGCTCCATCGAGGGCCAGGCAGTCGAAGGCATAGAAGATGAGCGGGTCGCCGGACTTCAGCGCCGCCTGAAGCGCCGAGAAGTCATCGCCCGCGCCGCCCGCGACCACCTCGCCGTCGATCAGCGCGGCCTCGCAGGGCAGGGCATCGACCGGGTCGCGCAGGGCGCCGAAGCGGTCGGACCAGTCCTTGCCGTTGCGGGTGTAGAGCCGCACGCCGCCCTTGCCCACGGCGATCAGGCAGCGGTAGCCGTCGAGCTTGGCCTCGTGCTGCCAGCCGTCACCCTCGGGCGGGGCATCTGCCAGCGTGGCCAGTTGAAGCTTGCGGAAGCGGGGCAGGGGCTTTGCATGGTCGGCGGGGCGGAGGGCGCTGCGGTCGGCGGCGATATCGCGCATCGCACGGCCGGTGGTGACGCTGGTGCGGTGCCGATTGACCAGCGCATCCGCGCTGCGCCCGGCGAAATCGTCGCGCTCCTTGATGAGCAGCCAGTTCTCGCGCTTTTCGCGCTTCTTGCCGCGCATCCGCACCAGGGCCCAGCCCCCCTTCATGCGCGCGCCGTGGAGGCGGAAGTGCAGCTTGCCCTGTTTCAGCCCCTCGGCCACGGGGTGCATCGGCTCCCACCAGCCGGTGTCCCAGAGCATGACTGTGCCGCCGCCGTACTCCTTTTGGGGGATGGTCCCCTCGAAGCTGCCGTAGCTGACCGGATGGTCCTCGGTGCGCACTGCAAGCCGCTTCTGGCCCGGGTCGGCGGAGGGGCCCCTGGTAACGGCCCAGGACAGCAGCACGCCGTCCCATTCGAGGCGGAAGTCGAAGTGCAGGCGGCTGGCATCGTGCTTCTGCACGACGAAGCCGGGCTGGCGGCCTCCGGCCTCCACCAGCTCGGCGCGCGGCTCGGGGGTGACCGAGAAATCCCGTTTGGCCGCATATTCCCGAAGCTGGCTCATGACGCCCTCTTCTTGCGCCCGCCCGTGCTCTTGCTCGTGTCCTTGCTCTGCTTCAGGCTCTTCTTCAGCGCATCCAAGAGGTCCACCACGTTTTCACCCTCGGGGCGGTCTTCCTTGTCTTCCGCCTTCGCGCGCGGGGTCTTGCGCGAGCGCATCTTGCGGGAGATCAGGTCTTGCAGCGCGGCGGCGTAGTGATCTTCGAAGGCGGAGGCGTCGAAGGGGGCTGTCTTCTTTTCGATCAGCTGGGTGGCCACCTCGAGCAGCTCCTCGTCGGGGGCGTCGTCCTCGATGCCGGAGAACAGCGGGTCGGCATCGCGGATGTCCTGCTCGTAATGCAGGGTCTCCATCAGCAACCCGTCGCCGCAGGGCCGGATTGCGCAGAGGTATTCCTTGCCACGCATGGTGAGCTGGCCGAGCCCGGCCTTCCTGGTTTGGCGCAGGGCGTCGCGCACCACGCGGTAGGCGTCTTCGGCCAGCTCGTCGGAGGGGACCACGTAGTAGGGCCGGTCGAACCAGATCGGGGCGATCTCGGTGATCTCGACGAACTGGCTCAGCTCCAGCGTCTTTTTCGTCTCGAGCTTGATCGCGTCGATCTCGTCGGGCTCCAGCAGGATGTAGTCGCCATTGTCGGTCTCGTAGCCCTTCATGATGTCGGAGGTCTCCACCGGTCCCACCCCCTGCACCACCTTCTGGTAGCGCACCGGCTTGCCGGAGGGCTTGTGGATCTGCCTGAAGGACACCTTGCTGCCGGAGTTGCGGGCCGAGTGGATCTCTACCGGGATCGCCACCAGCGAAAGCCTGAGCTGCCCCTTCCATATCGCGCGTGACGCCATGTGATGTGCCCTTTCGATCTGTTCCGCCGCCGCCTGCGGTCAACGCGGGACCAACGCGGAGCGGGGTGCAAAGTTTCCGGTTCGGTCCGCCCCTCCGACGGATCAACTGGCCAGGGTGTCGGCCTTCACCGCGCCGCGGGCGCCCATCGGCATGGGCTGGCCCACGGTCGTGTCGACCCGCGTCTGCGCTTCGGTCTCGGCGTTCAACTCGGCCCCGAGCAGGACCAGCAGCGCCGAGATCCAGAGCCACATCAGCAGGATGATGGCCCCGGCGAGAGCGCCGAAGGTCTCCTGGTAGCTGCCGAAGTTCTGCACGTAGACAGCAAATCCGGCGGAGGCCACGACCCAGAGCACCGTTGCCAGAAGGGCCCCCGGGCTGAGCCAGCGCCATTTGGCCGCCGGTCGGCTGGGGGCGAACCGGTAGAGTGCGCTCAGGCCCAGCGCCGTCATCAGCAGCAGGACCGCCCAGCGCACCAGGCCGATGAGCACCTCGGTGGTCGGCCCGAGGGTGAGGATCTGCAGCAGCGAGGGCAGGATGATCGTGGCCGAGAGCCCGGCGATCATGCCCACGACAAGAAACAGCGTGAGCCCCAGGCGGGTGACGGTGAGGGCCACGAAGCCGCGGGTCTCCTCCTCGTCGTAGGCGACGTTGATCCCTTCGATCAGGCTGCCGACGCCCTTGGAGGCCGACCAGATGGCCAGCCCGAAGCCGACCAGCGCCGCCAGCCCCAGCCCGCCTTCCTCGCTGCCGGTGACCGCGGTGGCCTGGCCGATGATGATCTCCGCCGCGGCCTCGGGCACGATGGCGGAGATGGTCTCTATCCGGCTGATCACGTCGTCCGCCTCGAAGAGCAGCCCGGCCACCGCCATGAGCGCGGTGATGGCCGGGAACAGGGCGAGCAGCCCGTAAAATGCCACTCCGGCTGCGATCAGGCTGAGGTGGTCGGTGCCCATCTCCGCCCAGACCCGCTTGCCGATAGTCAACCATCCGCGAGCGGGAATGTGGCGGGGACGTTCGGCGAACTCGCCGGTGTCGGCAGGCTCGGTCATCCGGGCTTGCCGAGCTTCTGCCGGTCGGCCTCGTCGGTTGCGGCGCTCACGACGCGCTCAGCACCCTCGCGGACCTGATCGGCCAGGTGCTCGGCGGCAGATTTCGAACCGGGCGCCGAGGCGTCGATCTGCTCGCGCTTCTCGTCGGCAATCTCCTTCGCGGTGTCCAGCGCACGCTCGGCCACCCGGGTCGCCTTGCGCCGTTCGGCATGGAAGATGCGTTCGGCCCTGTCGAAGGCTTCGTCCGAATAGGCCCCGAAGGCGCGGTCTTCCTGGCGGGTGCGAGGGAGCGCCCCGGCGAGGATTGCCCCGGCGGCCAGCGCGAGCCCGCCCACAACGAGCGGGTTCTGCTCGTAGAAGTCGGAGGCTGCGTCGACCCCTTTCCGGGCACGTCGCCGCACCGCCTTTTGAGCCTTGAGCGCGGCCCAGCGGGCGGAAATCACCCGTTCGCGGGCCTCCTCGGTGAAGTTCTCGGTGCCCATGGCGAGGCGTTTGCGGATGCGACGCGCACGCTCGGCCGTCGACCGGCCCGCCGCGGCCGCGGCATCGCGGGCCGACGCGGCGCCGCTGGCAAGGCCGCCGGCTGCAGAGGAGACACCCGCTCCGATCCCGGAGGCGGCCGACTTCGCGGCGCCTGCCACGGAACTGCCTGCGCCGCTCACGGCCTCTCCCGCCGACGACGCAATGTCGCCCACGCGTGTGCCGATCCCCGGTCCGGCGTTGGTGGCGGCGTCGTCATCGGTCTCGTCGTCCCAGTAGTCGTCGTCCTCCGCCCAGAGCCAGTCGTCCTCGAGGGGATGATCCATGCCGACGGAGTCGGTGGGGGCAGGGCGGGCGCGCCCGGCGGGGGTGGCGGGCATGCCGTCGGGGTCACTGGCATCCGGCGCGGCATAGGCCCGAGCGGCCTCGCCCGAGTTGCGACCTTTCCAGGGGGTGTCGGGCATGCGGTCGCGCGCGGCGCGCACGCCGTCCCTGACGCCGTCGCGGGTTTCATCCCACGACTTGCCGCTCATCAGCCAGGCGAGGCCGATGCCGGTCAGTGCCAGGGCGACCGGATTGCGCTTGACCGACTGGGTGATCGCGGTGCCGATGTCGCCGCCGTGCTCCGAGAAGCCACGGCCCACGTCGCGCAGGATGCGCTCGGGCGAAAAGCGGTCTTGCAGGGCATCCACGGTCTGCCCGAGGCGGGCCCGCTCGCGCTCGATATCGCGCTCGATTTCATTGGGGGTTCTGGTGTCAGACATCGGTCCGGTCTCCCTTGAGAGCGCGGGCATCGCGCTTGAGATTTTCAGCAGTGCGGGTGGGCGCGAGGCTCGAAAGCTTGAGGTCGCTGGTGCCCTTGGCGACGAGGATCGCGGCGACGACGCCGAGCGCGACGCCTACGATGAGCGCGGACCAGCCGGGCTCGATCCCGGCTTCGGTCAGCCCGGCGACCACGGCCGCCGACAGCACGTTGAGCGCGGTGAGCGCCAGCACGACGGCGGCGACCAGCAGGCCCACCGCGGTGACGGCGCGGCGCAGGTTCTGGTCCAGCTCGGCGCGGGCGAGGTCCACCTCGTTGCGGACCAGCGAGGAGACATGCTTGAGTGCCTCGCCGATCAGGGAGCCGGTGCTTTCGGGGGCGTTGGGATCGGTAGAGCTCATGATGTTTCTCCGGTTGCCGGGGCACGGTAGGGGGAGGGCTGCTGGCGGATCGCGGCGTCGAGGGCCTCATCGTCCTCGTCGTCATGCCAGGGATCGCCGAGGTCGACTGCGGGGCCCGCCGGAGCGGCATCCCGCTGCGAGGCCCGCGCGAGGCGGGTGCCGGCGAAGCCAAGCAGCGCCGCACCGCCCAGGAAGGCCAGCGGGTTGTTGCGCGCGAAGGTCGACAGGTCACCGGCGACTTCGCCAAGGTCCTTGTCGCGCACCTTGTCGGAAAGGTCGGCCAGCGCGGTGGCCATCCGGCCGAAGGTCCGCTCCTGCGGCGAGCCCTTGTGCAGCTCGTCGGCGGCACGGCGCAGGGCATTGCCCACGCCGGAGATCTCGTCGGCCACGGTGGCCTTGCCGGCCTCGGCACGCTGCCCGGCCTCCGCCATGGCCTTCTCCTTCAGGTCCTGCACGGTGGACAAGGTCTCGTCGCGCAGGTCCTTGACCGTGTCCTTCGCGGTTTGCGTGCTGTCTCGGGATTGTTCGGGTGTGTTGGTCATCTTCTGGGTCCTCTCCATTCGGCTCAGGCGACGAAGTTCAGAACGGCGACAACGATGACCAGCAGTCCTACGGCGTAAATGATCGTGTGCATCGGTGTTCCTCCGGTTGGTTGTCTCACTGACGCGTGAACCCGGGTGAAGGTTCCGACCGGGAAAGGTTCCGGGCGTTCCCCACCGGGAGTTCGCCGGGCAGTCTGCTGCAGCGGATGCGCGGGGCGGCAGAGGCAAGAAACCCGGCTGGCGGTTCGTTCGGCCGGCGTGCAAGTCACTGATTTTAATTCGAAATAATCCGGCACCGTTGGTGACCAGCGCTGCGGTGCCGATGCGGGTCATCAGGCCGCCGCGGGGCCTCAGCGCATGTCGGATAACAAATGTTGTGGGAACTGCCGCTTCGGCGCGCGGTTTAGCCCGGACTATGCCGCTTGCCCGGCAACAATCGAAAATTCACGCGGGAGGAAATCGATGCTCAGGCTCGATAGCCGAGGTGTATTCCTCGCTCTGATCGGTCTTGGACTGATCCTGCCAGTCGTTGCACTGGTGGTCGTCGGAATGGCGCTGGTGGCGCAGGCGGCTCTGGCCGCGTTGCACCTGATGGCCGGGACGAGAAGCCCGCAGGGGGCCCAGACTTGCGACCGCTCGGCACATGAAGGTCCTGTGCGGTTCTCCGTTCATGTCGCCGCGCACGAGGAGCCCGCGGACCTGGTCATGCGCACGGTCCTGGCGCTGTCGCGCCAAGTGGATGCTCCGGCCTTCGAGGTGATCGTCCTGGACAACAACACCCGCAATCCTGCCCTGTGGCAGCCGGTCGAGGCGCTGTGCCGGGAGCTCGGCCCCGAGTTTCGCTTCTATCACGAAGAGGGCGTAAAGGGTGCGAAGGCCGGGGCGCTGAATATCGCGCTGGCGCGCACCGATCCGCGCGCCACTCATATCGTGGTCGTGGATGCCGACTACGAGGTGGCGCCCGATTTCCTGGCGGTTGCCGCCGGGGAGATCCGCCGCTGCGGCGCTGCGTTCATCCAGTTCCCGCAAGCCTATCGCAGCGACTCGGGCGAGGCGGCTGGCATTTCGCTGGAGCTGGCGGATTACTTTCTGCGCCATGCCCGTCGGGCCGAAACCGCCGATGCCATGCTCCTCACGGGCACGCTCAGCGTGATTGCCCGCGGCCCCCTGGAAGCCATCGGCGGCTGGAGCGACCGGACCATCACCGAGGATGCCGAGCTGGGCCTGCGGCTCCGGCAACAGGGATACCGGGGCCGATACATCGACCGGGTCGTCGGGCGGGGTCTGCTGCCGCTCGACCTGGCCGGCCTCACGCTGCAACGCTATCGCTGGGCCTCCGGCAACCTGCACACCATTCGCCGGGGGCTGTCGGGCCTTCCGCTTCGCGCGGCAGTGCATGTGGTCGCGCAACTGACGGCCTGGGCCAGCCTCGCGCTGCCGTTCGCGGCCGGCCTCATCGGCGGCGGATTGCGGTTGGCGGCCACTCCGGACGACCGCCCCGCCGGCTGGCTGGCGTCGGCCTCCGGGCTTGGCCTGGCCCTGGTCTTCGCCACTGCCGCCCTGCCGCTCCTGACGGCGATGCTGGCCAACGGCAGGCCCGGGCTCGGCACCGTGTGGGCGGCCCTCTCGTCCCGCATCGCCCTGCTTTTGCCCTCCGCCGCGGGCACCGTGGACGCCCTGCTTGGCCGGGCTGGTGCCTTTTGCCGGACATCCAAGGATGTCGGCAGCGCGACCGATCGGCCCGGCGCGGTGCTGCCCGCCCTCGCGCTGGCCGGTGTGGCGCTGCTGGCGGTTCCCGGCATGCCGCTGTCCGGACTGCTGGGTGCGGTGCTGCTCATCCTGCCCTACCCCCTCGCGCGGGCGACCTGCACCCGGCTCTCGGTCTATCGCGCGTCCCTCGTTCAAGCCCAAGTCTAGGAGATCGTCATGTTGCCCAGCGTCACCATCGTCATTCCCACGTTCAACCGAGCCTCCATCCTGCCACAGGCAATCGACGCCGCACTGGGGCAGTCGCACCCCGCAACCACGGTGCTGGTCGTCGACGACGGCTCGACAGATGCCACCGGCGAGGTGCTGCGCGGCTACGCCGACCACCCCCGCTTTGTCGGCGTGAGCCTTGCCCGCAACGTGGGGACGGCGCAGGCCAAGAACGTGGGCATCGCGCTGTCGACGAGCGATGCCGTGACCTTTCACGACTCCGACGACATCCCGCATCGCGACAAGGTGCTGCGTCAGGCGCGGGTGATCGGCAACGAGAACATCGGGGCGCATCCCTGCCTGAACTGGCGGCTTGCAGGCCGCGAGCCCGACACCCGCATCCAGGTTGGCGGGGTGTTCACCCACCACGAGCTGATCCTGCCGGACGGCGAGCGGGTCGAGATCCGCCGCACGCTCTCGCTGGTGGACGACTTCTTTCCCAACCTGCAGATGGCCGCCGGGGTGCCGGGCGACTGGACCCATGTGAATTCCGGCCTCTTTCACCGCTCGGTCTTCGATCGCCTCGGCGGCTTTTCGGACTGCATCGAGGAGGACAGGGAGTTCCGCAACCGGCTCATCATGGCGGGCGAGGTGCTCTGGGTCATCCCGGAGCTGCTGCTGACCAAGATCGAAACTCCCGACAGCCTGACCCAGCAGGGGGCGACCGACTACGACAGCCCGCGGCGCAAGGCCGACCGGCTCCGGGTCTGGGACGCGGTGGGCCGGTGGTTCGAGACCCGCGAGGTCGAGCCGTGCCCGATCGACCTGTCGCAGGTCCGGCTGAGCAGCTGCACCAATCCCGGGCTCTGCGACCCCGCCGCGCTGGGCGAGCTACGGGGCGGCGCGATCGCGGAGCGCGTGGCGTGAGCCGCGCCATCACATTCGTCGATCCGCTGGCTCCGAGAGGATACAGCGGCGCGCCGGGCCAGCTGGAGGGCTTGGGCGGCACCGAGGCGACGCTCGTGCGTGTTTGCGAGGGTCTGTCCTCGCGGCTCCAGATCATGGTTCGCCAAAGGATGCGGCCCGATCGTGCCGACTGGTGGAGCGGGGTCGGATATGCAGGGCTCGACCTGAAGAGGCCCTTTCCGGAAGCGCCCGGCACCATCGTCGTGGTAAACTCCTGGAAGGTCGCCCTGAAGCTGGCGAGGTTGCACCCGGCGTCCCGTGTCATCGTCTGGCAGCACGTCTTTCCGGGGCGCCACAACCGCGCGCTCGCCCCCGACCTGGCTGCGGCCGGCATCGAGGTGCTCTGTGTCTCCCGCAGCCATGCCGAGTGGCTGAGGCGTTTTGTCGGCGGAGGGCCGGCGCCGGCCATCGGCCATGTCTGCAACCCCATCGACGACGCGCTCGCGCCCGACGACACGCCCCGCGACCCGGATCTGCTGCTCTTCGCCAGCTCGCCGCACAAGGGTCTCGGGCAGGTGCTCGAGCGGTTCGAGATGTTGCAGGCGGAGTGGCCGAGGTTGCGCCTGGCGATTGCCGATCCGGGATACCTTGCCTGGCCGGTCGGTCGGATGCCGGCCCGCGTGCTGCCGCTGGGACGTTTGCGACAGCCGGAGCTGATCGGCTGGATGCGACGCGCAGCTTGCCTGTTCTACCCGCAGGGCCAGTTCGCCGAAACCTTCGGCCTCGTCATCGCCGAAGCCAATGCCGTCGGCTGCCCTGCCGTGCTGCAGCGCGGTCTTGGCGCAAACGACGAGGTGGCGAGTACTGCGGCGCAGTGCATCGACAGCTCCGACCCGGATGCGCTGCGCCGGGCCGTGGCCGGGTGGCGAGATGCCGCCAGGCGCCCTTCGGAGATCCGGGTGCGCCCGGAGTTCCGCTTTTCGCAGGTGCTCGCCAGCTGGGTGGACCTGCTCGTACCAGGGGCCGCAACGCGCCCCTCCATTACCCCTGTTCCCAGCCCCGAAAGGTTCACGACATGGCAAGAGATCTCGACACCGACCACACCGGCTCCGGCGGCGAACCCCACCAGGTCGCAGGCGATCAGCGCGACACGATGACCACCCAGGTCGGCATGCCCATAGCCGACGACCAGAACTCGCTGAAGCTGGGCGACCGCGGGCCGCATCTGCTGGAGGACCAGATCTTCCGCGAGAAGCTCTTTCACTTCGATCATGAGCGCATCCCGGAGCGGGTGGTGCACGCGCGGGGCTACGGCGCCCACGGCACCTTTGAGCTGACCGACGACCTCTCGGACCTCACCCGTGCGAAGGTGCTGACCGAGGTGGGAGAGAAGACCGAGGTCTTCGTTCGATTCTCCACCGTCGCGGGCAACAAGGGCTCTGCCGACCTGGCGCGCGACGTCCGCGGCTTTGCGGTGAAGTTCTACACCAAGGAGGGCAACTGGGATCTCGTGGGCAACAACATCCCGGTGTTCTTCATCCAGGACGCCATCAAGTTTCCCGACCTGGTTCATGCGGCAAAGCAGGAGCCCGACCGCGCCTTTCCGCAGGCGCAGACGGCGCATGACAACTTCTGGGATTTCATCTCGCTCATGCCCGAGTCCATGCACATGGTGATGTGGATCATGTCCGACCGCACCATTCCGCGCTCCTTCCGTTTCATGGAAGGCTTCGGCGTGCATACCTTCCGGCTCGTGAACGCAGAGGGAAAGGCGAGCTTCGTCAAGTTCCACTGGAAGCCGCGGCTCGGCGTGCAGTCGGTGCTCTGGGACGAGGCGGTCAAGATCAACGGGGCGGACCCGGACTTTCACCGCCGCGATCTCTGGGAGGCGATCCAGGCGGGGGACTATCCACAGTGGGACCTGGGTGTGCAGGTCTTTGATGACGATTTCGCCGAGAGCTTCGATTTCGACGTGCTCGACGCCACCAAGCTGATCCCCGAAGAGCAGGTGCCGGTGCGGATCGTCGGCACCATGACCCTCGACCGGATGCCCGACAACTTCTTTGCCGAGACCGAGCAGGTGGCCTTTCAGACCGGTAACATCGTGCCCGGCATCGACCACTCCAACGACCCGCTGCTGCAGGGGCGGAACTTCAGCTACCTCGACACCCAGCTGAAGCGCCTCGGTTCGCCCAACTTCAACCATATCCCCATCAACGCGCCGCGCTGCCCCTTCGCGCATTTCCAGCAGGACGGGCACATGGCCATGCACAACCCGCGTGGCCGGGCAAACTACGAGCCCAACAGCCACGGGCTCGGCCCGCGCGAGAACCCCGAGCGCGGCTTCCGCTCCTACGAGGCCGAGGAGGGCGGCGCCAAGCGCCGAGTGCGGTCGGAGAGCTTTGCCGACCACTACAGCCAGGCGCGGCAGTTCTATCTCAGCCAGACCCCGGTGGAGCAGGACCACATCGCCGATGCGCTGGTCTTCGAGCTGTCGAAAGTGGAGATCGTGGCGATCCGCGAGCGGATGGTGTCGCACCTGCCCAACATTGACGCGGAGCTGGCCGAGAAGGTTGCCGACGGGCTCGGGATGGACTTGCCGGACGCCGCCACGCCCGCGCGCCCGGTGGTGGAGACGGAGCCCTCGCCGGCGCTGAGCATCCTGGCCAACCCGCCCGAAACCCTGAAGGGCCGGAAGCTGGGGCTGCTGCTCACCGACGGGATCGATGGCAAGAGCGTGGATGAGTTCAGGGCCGCGGCGCAGGAGGCGGGGGCGATGGTGGAGATCATCGCCGAGAAGGTCGGAGGAATCACCACCAACCGCGGCCGCACCATTGCTGCGGACCAGAAGCTCGATGGCGCGCCCTCTGTGCTCTACGATGCGGTGGCCGTGCTGGCGAGCGACGAGGGGGCGGAGAAACTGGCCGGGATGCACCCCGCACGCAGCTTTCTCGCCGACGCCCACGCACATCTGAAGTTCATTGGCCTTTCCGGACCGGCCCTGAAAGCCTTCTGGCCGAAGGCCGTGGTCGCCGAGCCCGACGAGGGTGTCATCGCGCTGGATGAGGCCGATGGTGCAGGCAACTTCATGGAGGCGTGCAAGGCGCTGCGCTTCTGGGACCGGCGGCCATGATCGTGCGTGACGTTTACCGACGGGAGTTCGGGCCGCAGGGTGGCTGGCCGCTGGTCATCACCGTTCCGGCCCGTAACGAGGAGGAGCGGCTGCCTGGCTGCCTCGATGCGGCCGCGCGGTCGCTTCGGGGGCGTGGCGCCATCGTTGTGGCGGTCAACGGCTCGCAGGACGCGACCCGCGCCGTCGCCGAGGACTGGTTCCGGCGCTCCGGCCTGTCCGGCGCGGTGCTCGACGAGCCGAACCCGCCGGAAGCCGGTGGAGTCGGCCGGGCGCGGAGGGTGGCGATTGCATCCTGCGCGGCCCGCCTGGCGCCCGATGCGGTGATTATGACGACCGATGCCGACACCTGCGTGGCCGGGGACTGGGTGGACGCCAACCTGGCCGAACTCGAGCGCGCGGACCTCGTTTGCGGCACCGTGTTGCCCGACCCGGAGGAGGCGGCCCGCCTGCCTTCGGTGATCGGGCGCAATGGCGCGCCGGAGGGCGAATACATGGCCCTGACCCTCGCCGTCCGACACCTGCTCGACCCGGTGCCGCACGACCCGGCGCCGACCCATATCAGCCCGGCCGGAGCCAGCCTGGCCTTCCGGATGGCGCTTTACGACGCGCTGGGCGGCTTCGAGGAGCGGACCGTGGGCGAGGACCGCGCGTTTGCGGCCCTCGCCGAGGCTCGCGACTGGCGGGTGCGCCACTCGTCCCGTGCCCAGGTCACCACCTCCTGCCGGCTTTCGGGCCGCACGGAGGGGGGCATGGCCGGGGCCCTGCGCGCCCGGATCCTGGAGGCTGACCCGCTGGTGGATGAGGTGCTGGAGCCCGCCGCCACCACGATCCTGCGCGCGCGTATGCGCGGCACCCTGCGCCGCCGGTGGATCGGCCCGGGCTTCGGCGCGGCCTGGGCGGTGCTGGAGGCCGGCACAGCGGAGCTGCGGCGCGAGCGGATGCGTCTGTCGCGACTGCGCCTCGAACTCCCGCTGCTGCAGCGTGAACTCGCGCGCCTCGCGCCGACCCGGTCGCAGGTGCCGGCATGAGGACCGCCGCGCCGGACACCCGCGCCTGCGACACGGAGGGATCCGTGCTGGCGGAGATTGCCGCCCATGCCGGCGAGGCCGACACCGGGGCGAGCGACCTGTCGGCCGACATGGCCCTGCTTGTCCGGCACGGCCTGCTCGACAGGCTGGTGAGCACCGCCGCAGACCCTCGGGACAGCGTCACCCTTCTGCGCCGCATCGGCCGGGCCAGCCTGTCGGTCGGCCGATTGGCGGAGGGCCACATGAACGCGCTGCGGCTGGTCCAGCTCTATGGGTCCGACAGCCAGCGCCGACGCGTTTGGGCCGCCGCGCGCGCAGGCATGATCCATGGCGTCTGGGGAGCGGACGGCAGCCCTGGTGTGAGCTTGGCCATGCGCATCGGGCGCAGGGGGCGGCTTGCGGGGCAAAAGCGCTTCTGTTCGGGCTTGGGTGTCGTGGGAGCCGTGGTGCTGACCGCCCGCACCGATGAGGGGACGCAGCTTGTACTGGCGAACTCCGGCGACCCGCACCGCGCCGATGCCTCCTGCTGGCAGGTCAGCGGCATGCGCGCCACCGCCTCGGGCAGCTACGATTTCGACGGGGTGGAGGCGGAGACCCTGGGCGCACCGGGAGACTACGAGCGTGAGCCGCATTTTCAGGGCGGGGTCTGGCGGTATGCCGCGCTGCATGTGGGCGGGCTTGAGGCCCTGGCCGAGGCGGTGCGCGCCGGGGTTGCCGACCGGGGTGATGCGGCCAGCGAGGCCCAGCTGCACCGGGTGGCCCGGATCGCGACGCTGGCGCACGGCGCGCGCCTGCTGGTCGAGGATGCCGCCCGGCAGGTCGAGGCACCGGGGGCAGGGGAGGCTGCCGTGGCCCTGAGCCTCGCTGTCCGCGAGGCCGTGGAACAAGCCTGCCTCGACGGGATCGCCATCGCGGATCGGGCGCTGGGCACGCGCGCCTTTGCCGAACCGAGCCTGCCGGACCGCGTGCGCCGCGACCTCTCTTTCTTCCTCCGCCAAGCCGACCTCGACGGCAAGCTCACTCAGGTGGGACGGAGCCTCTGCTCCGCCGACCGTCCGGTGGGTGAGGGCTGGGGCTCATGAGCCCGGCATTCACCCCCGTGGTGTCCGCCGCCGCCGCCGCGCCGCCGATCCGCTTGGGTGAGCTGACCGGGACCGGCGATGTGCTGATGCTCGCACCGCACCCCGACGACGAAACGCTTGCTGCCGGTGCCGCTCTGGCGGCGACCTGGCGCAGCGGGCGGCGCGCGCATGTGGCGGTGGTCACCGACGGCAGCCGCTCGCACCCGAACTCCGCGCGCTACCCCGCCGCCGCCCTTGCAGCCCTGCGCCGCCGCGAGGTGACCCGCGCGGTGCGCCTGCTTTCGGGCAACAACGCCCGACCGATCTGGCTGGGCTACCCCGACCTCGCCGCGCCCGAAGACCCCGCAGCCTTTGCCGCGGTGGCGGCCCGCCTGGGCCGCATCCTGCCGGATGTCAGCGCGATCTGGTCCACCTGGTGGGGCGACCCGCATCCCGATCACCAGCGGACCTGGGCCCTGGCCTGCTACCTGGCCGCGCGGCAACCGGGTTGCCGACTCTATGCCTGCCCGGTCTGGGGGCGGGTGCAGGGGCCCGCCGCGGCGGCGCGCTTCTCCGGGCTGCGCCGGTTTCGCTCCGCGCCCCTGCGAGCACTGAAAGCCCGTGCCGTTGCCGCGCATGCCTCGCAGATGACACCGCTGATCGACGACGACCCGACCGGCTTTACCATGGCGCCCGAACTCGCCGCGCATTTCGTCGATACCGACGAAATCTTCATTCCCGCATGACCCGCGACGCTGCCTCCTTCGAACGACTCTACGTGGAGCAGGGAGATCCCTGGAACTACGAGACAAGCGCCTACGAGGCAGAGAAATATCGGCGCTGCCTGGCGCTCCTGCCTCGCACCAGCTACGGAGCGGCGCTGGAGGTGGGTTGTTCGATCGGCGTGATGAGTGCGCTGATCGCCGCGCGCTGCGACAGCCTGCTGGGGATCGACTTTGCCCCCGCCGCCGTCGCGCGCGCCCGGCAACGGGGGATCGCCAACGCGCGTTTCGAGACGGGGACGATCCCGCGCGACTGGCCGCCGGGCTCCTGGGACCTCATCGTGCTCTCCGAGGTGCTCTACTACCTCTCGCGCCCCGCATTCGAGCAGACGGTCTCCTGCGTGCTGAACGCACTCGCGCCAGGCGGGGCCTGCCTTGTCGCGGGCTACGCCGGGGATACCGAGACCCAGCTTGGCGCGTCTGAGACACAGGCAGAACTCCTCGAGGCCCTCGCCGCAACGCGACCCGATCATCTGATCCAGCGGGACTCGACCTCGCACTGGAGCGCGGCGGCATTTCAGTGTGGCGCGCCGCCGTCAGGTGGCAGATAGAGATAGCCCGGATCGAAGTTAGCGAGCTTCTGCAGGGCGGGACGGTCGTGAATTTGCGCCACGCCGTCGCGCACTGTGCTGAGCCCGGCGTCACGCAGATCCCTGGCAACCCGACTGACATGCACGTTGGAGATGCCGCAGATCTCCGACAGGTCCGAGTGGAGCAGGGGCAACGGCACGTTGCCTTGGTCTACCAGGCCGCAGGCGCTCAGTCGCGTCTCCATCTCGCAGAGAAAGTCCGCCATTGCCGCCATCGCCCGCAAGGTGCCTCCGCGGTAGATCCAATGACGATGGATCGAAGCATCGATCATCGTGAGCTTCCAGAGCGTTCGGGCATGCTCGGGATCAGCTGCGATGATCTCTTCGAGCGCGTCATGCGGAAACAGGGCAATCCTGGCCTGCGTCAGGGTGGCGACGTCGTGATCGAGGTGCTTGAGCGGCAGCGCGTGAAGATCGACGAAGTCTCCCGGCACCTGGATGGACACCATCTGACGGTTGGGCTGGGGCCCTCGATTGCTCACGACATAGCGCACCATCAACCCCTCGAGCAGAAGAGCGCTGTGGCGCAGCCTTTCGCCCGCCCTGGAGAACGTCGTGCGTGGTTCCAGGGTCCGTATCTCGGTGCAGGCTCGATCCAGGCGCTCCCACAAGGCAGGGCTGATGTGGCGCGACATGCCGCATCGGTAGCGTGCGTCCAGGGCCACAGGCGTCGGGACATCTTCCGAGATGTCCGCACCGTCTGCCATCTCCAGGTGGTCAACTGGTAACTGTTCCTCACTGGTCATTGCATTGCTCCTTTGCCGCCCTTCCTCGCGGCCTTGGTTGCTGGGTTCATCGGGCTTATTTCGCGACGTCCGAGAGCAGTCCTCGCGGAGGGTCGCCTTCATCCGTAGCGGGTATGACGGAGAGCTGTCCGTTCGTTTCCATCACGATCCATGCCGCGAACTGCCGGCCCCGAAGGCCGGCCCTGCGCATGGCGGCGCTCAACTCGTCCTCGGTCACGCGCTCCATGGCCATCTCTCGGGGAAGGAACCGGCCGTTCTCCAGCAGCACCCGGGGCTGCGGCTTGACCAGACGCGCAAACCGGCGCGAGCGCAGCGCGGCCCAGGTCGTGAGCCACTGAAGCGCCGCCAGCGCGGAGACGGCCACGAGTGCATCCAGCATCGAGACGTTTCTCAGCAGAATGCCCGAGGCCATGATCGAGCCGATGGCCACGGTGATGATCCAGTCGAAGTTGTTCATGTTGCCCGTGGTCCGCTTCCCGCTGATGCGGGTCAGCGCCACCACATAGACATAGAAAACCAGGCAGGATGCAGCGATGTGCAGCAGCCGGTCCGGTTCGGATAGCCATGTTTGTGCGGGTTCCATGCGGGTTCAACGTGAATCACGATGCTGTGTTCCCTTGGGACGGCGAGGACGTGTGGCTCTGGGTCATCCGGGCGGGCGAGGGCGGAACGGGATCAACGGGAGGAGCCCGGCTAGTTCGCGGAAACCTGATCCAGTGACGAGAACCAGTCGGCGAGGGCCTCGATATCGCCATCGGTGAGCGCGCGCGCGGATTTGCGCATCAGTTCCGCCCGTGGCCCGCCGTCGCGTTTTCCATCCCGCCAAAGCCGCAGCTGGATCGCGATGTAGTCCCGTGACTGGCCCGCAATGGCCGGGGCAGGGGCGGCGCCGGACTGGCGACCGGGGCCGTGACAAGCGATGCAAGCCGGCACCGAGGCGGTCCCCCGCGTGGCAAGCTCCATGCCGGGCTCGTCCGAGCCGGGCGGGAGGGACGCAGAGGGGCGCTCCGCCGCGCCGAACTCGCGGCCCAGATCGGCAATGTCCTCGTCATCCAGACGCGAGACGACCTCCTGCATCATCCCGCTGGGCCGTCTGCCTGCGCTGTAGTGAGACAGGGCAGCCACGATCTCGTCGCTGGTCAGGATGTCGAGGCGTGGCACGAAGCTGTTGGTGCTTCGCCCGCCCTCGCCGTGGCACGCGGTGCAGCCGCTCCGGCCAAGCCGCGCGCCGGTCAGGGCACGCTGGTCCTCCGGTGTCATGCCCTTCACCGCTTCGAGATAGGCGACGACCGACCAGATCTCGTCGTCATGGCCGTCGGCGGGCCACCCGGGCATGCCTGTCATCTTCACGCCTTCGCGCACGATCCAGAACATGTGACGGGGCTCCCACGCCTGCACCGCCTCGGAGATGTGCGGAGGTTGCGGGTTCAACGAGAGGGCGGTGGCGCTCCGCGGGATGCCGGGCACGGCGTGACAGAAGGCGCAGGCCGACTGGTAGTGCAGGGCGCCCAGGGCAATACGGTCGGGGGCGGCAAGATCGTCCGGCACCGCCTCTTCCCCCGGGGCGCGCAGGCGGACGGACTGCTTGAAGGTGGTATGCATCACCGCTCCCACTCCCGGCCAGTGCCCCTGCCGCGCGGAGGTGTTGTAGAGCCCGAAGCCGACCACGGTCGCTCCGGCGAGAAGGCCGAGCGCGGCAAGGGCGGCGAGGAGCTTAAGGGCGGTTCTCATGCGGTGGCCTTTCCGAGGTCGAGGGCGCGGGCGGTCAGCGCGAGGCCCGCGACGAGATAGACCGGCGTGCCGATCCCGAGCATCAGCAGGCCGCCGAGCTGCTGGGCGTCGAGGTCGGGAGCACGGCCGCAGATTTCGGCGTAGAGATCGCGAGGGGCCAGCAGGATCAGTGCGCCGAGCAGGGTCATGTGCATCGAGGTCAGCAGCAACCCGCCGGCGCCGGCCAGGGGGCTGCCGCCGCGGAGCGCCCCGGCCCAGACCAGCAACCCGGCCAGAAGGAAGCTGCCCTGCTCGGCCACCAGCGCAAGCCCGCCGGCATCGGCCAGTCCGTGCAGGCCCGGCAGGTGCCAGCCCCAGACCACGACGAATTCGGCCACCGCCCCGGCCAGCGGAGAGAAGGCGAAGGGTGCAGACAGGCGCGGGAAGCCGATCACCAGCAGGGGTGTCACCACCGCCACCAGCCCCATGTGGCGCAGCATGTGGTGCGGAAAATCGGCTCCGAGCCAGGGGCCGAGCGGCACGAGCCAGAGCGCCGCCAACAGGCCAAGGCCCGCGTATCCCGCCACCCGGCTCACCGGCAGCTCCCGATCAGCAGGGCGGGCAGGGCCACGTAGGCGACGCCGATGAAGGAGATGATCGAGAGCAGAAACGCCGCGTGACCAAGAAACTGGTGACGGTCCTCGCTGCTTCCGGCGTCGTTCTCCCATTCCCTGTCGTTCAGCAGGTCCCACTGCCTCCAGGAGCGCCAGCCGAGCCAGGCGATGGCCGCCAGCGCGACGAGTGTACCGAAGCCGATGCCCAGCCGCAGCATCTCGACCGAGCCGCCCTTGGCGCAGACGATTGCCGTGGCACAGTAGCTGAGGGTGAAATGCAGCGCCCAGATCGCCGGGCAGAAGGTGATCCGCCAGAGGCTGTGAAATTCCGCGCGGAACTCGCGTCTCTCCTGCCGCTGCTCGACGTCGCTCATGACAGCACCATCGGCGCGAGCCCCAGGACCGCGCTCACCACGAGGGCCTTCAGCGCGATGAAGTGCCAGAAGAGAGTGACGTTGCGCAGGTCGGCGTCGTACTTGGGCGTGAGCTTGCCGAAGAAGGATCCGGCGAGGCAGTAGCCTTGCATGACCACCCCCGCGCCGACATGCGCGACCAGCCAGACCATGAGGGCCCAGAGCATGGCCGGGTAGACATGAGAGGTGGGCGAGAGGTCGGCCACCGCGAGCCAGGCGGCACCGGCTCCTCCCGCGGCGGCGCAGATCGCCAAGGCGATCGACCCGCGTGCCACGCCCTGACGGCCGCGCACGTTGGTCTCTCTTGCCGTGACGATGGCGGCCCAGGCAAGCACCAAGAGCGCTGCGGTGAGCGCCGCCCACAGGCCCTCGGGGTGCGCCGCATCGGGCGGCGGAAAGTCGGGCCGGGCCGTCCAGTAGAAGAAATAGCCGAAGACCAGCGAGGCAAAGGCGGTGGCATCGCCGAGCATGGTGATCCAGATGGCCCACCAGCCCACCGCGTTCGGGCCCGACGCATAGGTCGGCAGGCGTAGCCCCAGCCCCGCCTCGCGCATGTCGTTCTTCGGCGGGCGGGCGGTGGCGGTCCAGAGCCACCACAGCACGCAGACGATGGCGAAGGCACCGCAGACGATGGCAGGGGTATAGATATGAAACGTCGGAAAGATGAAGGCTCCGCCCGTGAAGACTGCAGCAAGGATCGTGACCCAGGCCGGGCCGGTGACTTCCTGCACGTAGAGCGGCTTGCCGTCGATCACCGAGGTAACGATAGTCTCGCGCTTCCGGTCCGGCGCATCGGGCAGGTAGAACCGTCCCGCGTCCATCCGCTCCACCAGCTTCGGCTGGTCCCAGAGCGGGTAGCGCGAGGTGATATGCGGGATTGAGCGAACGCCCCAGGCTTCCTCGGGCACGTCGTGGGAAAACTCCAGCGTTCCTGCGCCCCACGGGTTGCGCGGGATCTGCGGCTGGCGGTGCTTGGGGCGCAGCAGGTCGTAGAGGAACACCGCGAAGCCGGCCGCGACGATGAAGGCACCGACCGAGGAGATCAGGTTGAGCCAGCCCCAGCCGGAGCTTTCGGGGTAGGTGAAGATCCGGCGCGGCATTCCCATCAGCCCGGTCATGTGCATCGGCAGGAAGGTCACGTTGAAGCCCGTGAAGACCAGCCAGAAGGACCAGCGCCCCAGCCTTTCGGAGAGCAGCTTCTTGCGGAAGAACGGGAAGAAGTAATAGACGCCCGCGATCACCGGAAACACCATGCCTCCGAAGAGCGTGTAGTGCAGATGGGCGACGATGAAGTAGGTGTCATGCACCTGCCAGTTGAAGGGCACCAGCGCCAGCATCACCCCGGTCAGCCCGCCCGCCACGAAGATCGCCAGGGCGCCGGCGATCCACAGCATCGGGAGGCTCATCCTGACCCGGCCTACCATCAGCGTGGCGACGAAGGCGAAGAGCTGGATGCCGGTAGGGATCACCACGGCTTCGGAAGCCGCCGAGAAGAACGCGAGCGACATCTGCGGCAGCCCGGTGGTGAACATGTGGTGCACCCACAGCCCGAAGGACAGGAAGCCGGTGCCGACGGCCGAAAGCACGATCCAGGAGTAGCCCACCATCGGCCGTCGCGCGACGGTGGGCACGATCATTGCCGCGATGGCGATGGAGGGGAGGAAGACGATGTAGACTTCCGGGTGCCCGAAGATCCAGAACAGGTGCTGCCAGAGAACCGGGTCGCCTCCGCGGGTGGGGTCGAAGAAGGGCCAGTCGAAGCTGCGCTCGAGCTCGAAGAGGAAATCGCCCGCGATCAGCGGCGGGAAGGCAAAGAGGATCATGCCGCCCACGACCAGCACGTACCAGGCATAGAGCGGCATGATGTTCACCCGCATCCCCGGCGGGCGGCACTTGAGCGCGCCGACGATCAGCTCCACGGCTGCGGCGATGGAGGCGACCTCGATGAAGCTGAGACCCAGCAGCCAGACATCCGGCCCGATGCCCTCTTCCTTGGTTGCCAGCGGCGGATACATGAACCAGCCGGCCTTGGGACCGGCATCGAACAGCAGCGACCCCAGCACGAAGATGCCGCCGATCAGGAAGCACCAGTAACCATAGGCCGAGAGCCGCGGAAACGGCATGTCGCGCGCGCCTAGAAAGGCGGGCAGCAGCAGGATCGAGATGGCCTCGAACATCGGCACGGCGAAGAGAAACATCATCGCCGAGCCATGCATGGTGAAGAACTGGTTGAAGCGGTCGGCGTCGAGGAACTGGCTGTCGGGAAAGGCGAGCTGCACCCGGATTGCCAGCGCCAGCAGCCCGGCAGTCAACATGAAGGCGAAGGCGGTGAGCGCATACCAGACGCCGACTTCGGTGTTGTTCACCGCCGACCAGTAGCGCCAGCCTTCCGGCGTCTTCCACGCCTCGCGCAGCTCGGCCTTGCCGCGCTCCTGCTCGTCCTGCGGGACGGGCTCCGAGAGCATTTCCTCCGTCGGCGGAAAGGGGCCCTCGGGGGCGGGCATCCGTTCGGGTACGCTCATTCCAGTCCCTCCAGGTAGGCGGCCAGGGCGGCGATGTCCTCGGGCGGCAGAAAATCGTAGGTCGGCATGCGTACCTCGGGTTTCAGGCTCTCGGTGTGGCCGAGCCAGCGGGTGAAATCCTCCGCCGTCGGGCCGAGTATGCCCGCGCCCAGAGACACCCGGCTGCCCACATGCGTGAGGTCAGGCCCGACCTGCCCGATTGCATCGGTGCCTCGGATCGCATGGCACGCGCCGCAGCCCTCGCGGGCGAAGACCTCCGCGCCGCGCCGGGCTTCGAGGCCGGATGGCGCCGAGGCGTCGGCAGCTTCGGCCTGCAACCACGCCGCGAAGGCTGCGGGGTCCATGGCCACCACCTCGAAGGCCATCAGGGCATGGGAGGCACCGCAGAACTCGGCGCATTGGCCGCGGAACGTGCCGGCTTTCTCGGGCCTGAGCGACATGAATGTTTCGCGCCCCGGGATCATGTCTGTCTTGCCGCCGAGCGCGGGCACCCAGAAGGAATGGATCACGTTGTGCGCGTTCAGCCGCAACCCGGTGCGTCGCCCGACTGGCAGGCGCAGCTCGTTGGCGGAGGTCACGATGGTGCCGTCCTCCAGCAGGTAGTCCACCCGCCACCACCACTGCTCGGCAGTGATCCGCACCTCCAGCCCGGCCTCACCCTCTCGCTGCGGGCTCATCAGCGGCAGTGAATAGATCAGCAGCCCACCCAGCAGAACCACGGGAAAGAGCACGCCGCCTCCCACGATCAGGGTCTCGCCCATCCGTCGAGACATGGCGCGCGGATTGATCCTCGTGACATAGATGAAGAGGGCGGCGACGAGCAGCCAGAGCACCACCGCACCGATGAAAAGCACCACGGCAAGATCGTAGAGCGCCAGGGCATCGGTGCCCGACGGGTCCAGCACCGATTGCCGCCCTTCGCAGCCCGACAGCAGAACGACGCCGACGACCGTCAGCGCCCTGCCTGCGGATGCCCTCCCGGCACAGATCAAGGACACGGCTCCGTCATTGCGCCAGCTCGTTCATGTCGGCATCGTCCCCGCCGGGCTCCTGGCCCTTCGACTTCATCCAGGCGACCGTTCCCGCCCAGAGCACCACGCCGATGCCCAGCAGGATGCCCGCGATCAGGTATTGCACCGGGTCGCGCCCCGTCCACGGCCCCACGAAGAAGGCGCAACTCGCGGCGCCGAGCCAGGGCAGGCCGAGGGGCGCGGTGAAATGGTCGTGGTCGACCTTGTCGGAGCGCAGCACCAGCACCGCCACGTTGACCACGGCGAAGACCGCGAGCAGCAGCAGCGCGGTGGTGCCGCCGAGCTCGGGGACGGCGCCGACGAAGACGATCAGCCCGGCGGCCAGGGCGGTGGTGAAGAGAATGGCGATCCAGGGCGTGCGCCGGTTGGGCAGCACGCGGCCCAGCACCGAGGGCAGCACGTTTTCTTCCGCCATGCCATAGAGCAGGCGGGAGGCCATGAGCATGTTGATCAGCGCCGAGTTCGCCACCGCACACATGGTGATGACCCCGAAGACCGAGAGCGGAAACCACGGCGCGCCCGCCTCGACGACCTTCAGCAGCGGGGTGGCGCCCTGGCTCAGGTCCTCCACCTCGACCAGAGCGATCGCGGTGACGGAGACCAGCAGGTAGATCACGCCGGTGATCAGCAGCCCCGCGAGCAGCACCTTTGGGAAGATCCGGCTGGGCTTCTTGGATTCCTCGGCCATGTTCACCGAGTCCTCGAACCCCACCATGGCGAAGAAGGCGAGCGTGGTGGCGGCGATCACCGGCCAGAAGAGGCCACCCTCCTCTTCGGCCGCACTGAAATCGACCGCGCGGGAAAAGTCGCCCTCTCCTCCGGCCAGCGCCCAGGCACCGATCAGAATGATGATGACGAGCCCGCTCAGCTCGATGCAGGTGAAGACCACGTTCATCTTCACGCTTTCGCCCACCCCGCGCAGGTTGACCGCAGCAAGCAGGGCGATGAAGGCGAGGCTGACGGCTGTGACCCCGAAGGCCCCGCTCCCCAGCCCGGTGCTCTCGCCGAAGTTCTCGGCGAAGGCGCGCGAGGCGGTGGAGGCCGAGGTGATGCCGGAGGACATGACCGCGAAGGCCACCAGGAAGGTCAGAAAGTGAACGCCGAAGGCCTTGTGGGTGTAGAGTGCCGCGCCCGCCGCCTTGGGGTACTTGGTGACCAGCTCCAGGTAGGAGCAGGCGGTGACGGTGGCGAGCAGGAAGGCCACCAGAAAGGGCAGCCAGACGATGCCGCCCACCTCGGCGGCCACCTCTCCTGTCAGGGCATATATGCCGGTGCCAAGCACGTCGCCGACGATAAAGAGCAGAAGCAGCCCCGGCCCCATCACCCGTTTGAGCTTGGTGTCCTCCGGTTCGCCCGAAGTGTTGGCCGGGGATGTCGCGTCCGTCATGGAAGACTCCGTCAGGGGGCGTTGTCGCGTCGGCAATCGGCGTGCGGGGGGTGGGCGGGCTGGTTCCGTCTCCGACCCTCTCGTTTCTTCACGAACGTATGAGCAGGCGCGCAGTTCCCTGGCGCGGCGTCATTCCGCCGGGCGGCGCTGTCCCTTTCCGCGCAGCAGCCGTACCATGTAGAGCAGCGCCACCCCTGCGAAGAGCAGGGTGGTGAACGGGTCGAGCCAGCCGGAGACCTTGTCGTACTGGCTGCCGAGGGCGTACCCCAGCGCGGTCAGCCCGCTGACCCAGATCAGCGTGCCCGCCGCCGACAGGGCGAGAAACCGCCAGGGCGACATCCGCGCAAAGCCTGCGGGCACCGAGATGAGCGTGCGCACGGCAGGCAGCATCCGCCCCGCGAAGACCGCGAGCCCCTCGTGGCGCTCGAACCGGCGCTCCGCCTTTTCCATGCCTTCCCGGTCCACGGTGAACCAGTGGCCGTAGCGCTCGACCAGATCGTGAAAGCGGGCCTGGTCCAGGCTCCGGGCGGCGAGATACCACAGGGAGGTGCCGGCCAGCGAGCCGATGGAACCCGAGATCACCACCAGCACCGGATCGAGCTTGCCCTGCTGCACCAGGTAGCCGCCCAGCGGCATGATCAGCTCGGAGGGGATGGGCGGAAAGATGTTCTCCACCAGCATCAGCAGCGCGATGCCGAAATACCCGCCCTGTTCGACCATGCCGGTCAGCCAGTCGAACATCTCAGCCCCCGATGCCGGGCAGCTTGTAGGCGATGACGTGGTCGCCCACCTTGGTCTCCATGAAGTGGTGCCCGCCCGGGGCGATCACCACGTATTGCTCGCCGTCCACCTCGTAGGTCATCGGAGTGGTCTGGCCACCCGCGGGCAGCGTCGTCTCCCACAGCACCTCGCCGGTCTCGATGTCGATGGCGCGGAAGAGGTCATCGGTCGTGGCGGCGATGAACACCAGCCCACCTGCAGTGATCAACGGTCCGCCGTTGTTGGGTGTGCCAATCCGCAGCGGCAGCATGGACGGAATGCCGAAGGGGCCGTTGTTGCGCGCCGTGCCGATGGGCTGATCCCACAGGGTTTCGCCGGTGGCCAGGTCGATGGCCCGGATGCCGCCGTAGGGCGGCTCCTTGCAGAGCAGGCCGGTCGGCAGGCGCCAGCCCGCGTTGACGTTGATCGCGTAGGGCGAACCCGATTGCGGATCGCCCGCGCCCTCCGCGGCGGGCGGGTTGCCGCCCTCGCTGATCGGGCGCAGCCCCAGTTCGTCGGCCCGTTCGCGGGGGATCAGCTGGTTGAAGTTGGGCATGTCGTTGTAGTTGGCAATGATGATGCCGCGCTCGGTGTCCACCGCGATGGAGCCCCAGTCGGAACCGCCGTTGTAGCCCGGATACTGGATCCAGGGCCGATCGGCCGAGGGCGGCTCGTATTCGCCCCGGTAGTTGGCCCGGCGAAACTGGATGCGGCACCAGAGCTGGTCGAGCGGGCTCATGCCCCACATGTCCTTTTCGGTCAGCGGCGGCTGGTTCAGCGCGGCATAGCCCGAGTAGGGCTGGGTCGGCGAAAGGTTCTCCGGCTCCACGCCGCCGGTGGGCACCTCGCGCTCCTCGACGGGGTGTAGCGGTTCGCCGGTGGCCCGGTCGAGCACATAGATCTGGCCCTGCTTGGAGGGCAGGATGATGGCGGGCGTGGTGCCGCCCTCGCCGGGAAAGTCCACCAGGCTGGGCTGCGAGCCGAGGTCGTAATCCCACACGTCGTAATGCACGGTCTGAAAGCTCCAGGCGACCTCGCCGCTGTTCACGTCGAGCGCCACCAGCGCGGTGCTGTACGCGTTCTCCTCCTCCGAGCGGTTGCCGCCATAGTAGTCGACCGACGAGTTGCCCATCGGCAGGTAGACCAGCCCCAGCTCCTCGTCGCCGGCGGCAATGGTCCACATGTTGGGCGTGCCGCGGGTGTAGACCTCGCCTTCGGGGGGCTGCCCGGTTTCGCCGGGGCGGCCCATGTCCCAGGCCCAGAGAAAGGCGCCCGTGACGGCATCGTAGCCGCGGATCACGCCGGAGGGCGCATCCTCGGCCTGTCCGTCCTTGACCTGCGCACCCACCACCAGAACGCCCTGCACCACGGTGGGCGGGGAGCTGACGGCATACCAGCCGGGCACGGTGTCGCCGATGCCCTCGTTCAGGTCGACGATGCCCTCGCGCCCGAACTCCGGGCAGAGCTGGCCGGTCTCGGCGTCGACGGCGAGCATCCGGGCATCCAGAGTGGCCTCGATGACGCGGGTGGCGCACAGCTCGTCCTCTGCCGCTTCGGGCGCCTCGTAGTACACCACGCTGCGGCAGGTTGCGCCGTAGGGGATGGCATCATCCGAGACGCCGGGATCATAGCGCCATTCTTCCTTGCCGGTCTTTGCGTCGAGCGCGATGAGGATGTTCTTGGCGGTGCAGAGGTAGAGGCTGTCACCCACCTTCAACGGGGTGTTCTCGGGGGAGTAGGGGGCACCTTCGTTGGGCATGTCGCCGGTGCGGATGCGCCAGGCTTCCTCCAGCTGGGCCACGTTGTCCTTGGTGATTTGCGAGAGAGGGGAGTAGCGGGTGGCGCTGTAGGTGCCACCGTAGGCGGGCCAGTCCTCGCCGACGGAGAGCTGCACCTCGGGTCCGCGCGCCGCAACGGGGGCGGGCTCTTCAGCTGGCTCCCGTTCGGTGCTTCGAGCCTCGGCGTCGGCGTCGGCGTCGGCGTCGGCGTCGGCGTCGGCGTCGGCTTCGGTTGCAGCCTGATCGGCGGGCGGCACTTCGGACTCGGGTGCACTCTCCTGCGCCTCGGACGGGGCTCCGGTGAGGGTGAGCGAGAGGCCGAGCAGAGCGGCCGCGAGGGCGGCACCGCCCCGGCGGGCCGAGATCCGCACGGCCCGGAGGTAGGGCAGGGAGAAGGCCAGAAAAATTAGCAGGACGGTCGGCGCGACGACGCGGGGCACGAGCGGCCAGAGATCGACCCCGACTTCCCAGACCGCCCAGATGCAGGTTCCGATCCATACCAGGAGGTACATCCAGAAGCCGCCGATGTTGCCGCTGAAGAGGAGCAGGCCCGACAACACCATCCCGGCACCGGCGACTGCGTAGTAGCCAGAGCCTCCGAGGCTCAGAAGCCAAATCCCGCCCGCGCATATGCCAATCCCCAGGAGACCGATGACCACGGCCATCAGCAGGGTCCACGCCCGCCCCAATTTGTGTGTGGAAACAGGGTTCGACGGGCCGTTGGCCTGCGGGGGCATAGGGTCACCTCGCTGGGATCTTGAAGTGTTACTGTCCGTGATGAAACGGGTGGGGCGCGGCATGGTTCCGTTCCGCGGTGCCTCGGGGCGGGGGTGCCCTGTGCGCAGGTCGGCGCTTGAGGATGCGATCTGCAGCCGTTGTCGGACCATTCGGCCATGGATATCCGGTGCCGGAGTCCTCAAGTTGCTTGCCCATTCGCGACAATTCGGCCAGTTCAGATGGAAACGTGCAGAGTTGCGACAGTTGCCCCTGATGAGTGCCTCACAAGGATCTTGTGGATATGAGCAGGCACCTTCGCGGAAACTGCCTCAGGTTTGCGCGTAACTGCGTTCAACGGCGCTTTGGAGCGTATAAGTGAACTGCGAAGATACCGGCAAATCTTGGCGGATCTTGACCTGCGTCACCCGGTCAGCTGCGATCCGGACCGGATCGGTCAGGTTGTATCCAACCTCCTATCGAACGCGATCACGCACGGAACCCCCGGTTCACCGGTGCGGATAAGCGCTGGCAGCCAGTCGGATTTCACTTTCGTCGAAGTGGAGAACGAGGGACAGGCAATCGACAGAGAGGCTCAGCAGGTGTTGTTCTCGCCCTTCCGTCGGGCAAATGACCGGAGCAAAGGTCTTGGTCTCGGACTTCATATCGCGTCTTCGATCGCGAAGGTTCATGGTGGGCCAGTTGACCGTTGTCAGCGAGGGGCAGACGACCAGTTTCAGGCTCGAGGTGCCCAAGGTTGGCGATCAACAGAACATTGTGAACGCCCGAGTATGATATGAGAGACCGAGTTTTACACCGGCGTGTATTGATCAGACCCAACTATGCAAGTAGCGGGCAAATTCTAGCTCAACTGCAACCTCGACGCGACCACTTCGAGACATGATGATTGAAACGCTGGGTGCCCGACAACTTCGACGCTGCGCTTCCACTGGCGGCTTGCCCCGGTGCCATCGCTCGTCAAGAACGGCCCCGACCGGACTTTGACCACCACAACCGACGCCGCGACGCAGCTTCCCCGAAGCAGACGTTGGCAGCCACATGCAGCAATTCGAGGAACTGGATGGTGGCCGTGCGGACGAAGTTGTCGTTTGGCGACTGACCGGACACCCGACGTTCTTCCGAGTTCACGGGAGCCTCCGCAGTTTAATTGCACCAAGGACTTCTACTTCGCAAACAAGAGGATCAACCCGGGAAAAGCCACGGCCACCTCGAAGCTGACCTCACCGAGTTCGCCAGTGCCCTGGAACACGATCTTGCCGTCGGCGTCCTGAACGAACACAAGCGGGTAGCGGGTATACCCGTGGTCGGCATTGGCCACGAGATCGAAGACGAGGATCGTGTAGTCGTCATAGGCCTGGCGGATCCAGAACCAGTGGTTCCAGATCATCAGCGGCGGTACCGTGCCCCATTGATGATCGTGATAGCCGAACCCCGAGATGTCCCGGGTCTCGCCCTTGGCCGTCAACTGCCCGTGGACGCGTCCGCGCGGCACGGCGCAAAGCCAGGTGAAGTAATCCTTGTCGTTCTCGCCGAACCCGATGTAGCCCGTTCCCGGTCGCCAGGGTGAGCTCATGCTTTCAAGGGTCAGTCTTGCGCCCAGCCCGTTCACCGGGCTGATCTCGATTTCGTACCGTTTGAGGTCACCGGCAACGGAATGGGGGCCCATGCGTATGTCGCAGCCTTCGGTGCTGAACGTGATTTCACCGTCATCCGGTTCCAGGTTCTCGTGCAGGTATTCCCCCGAGTGAAGCGTCACCCCGATCTGCACATAGGGCTTCATGGGCTGATCCGGGTTCGCCGCATCCTTGTCATGGAAGATGATGACGACCGCGCTGCCGTCATCGAGCAGCATGTCGAAATACCACCATTCGAACGCGCCAGGGCGGCCGTCATCGCGGCGGGCGTCTTCCCATGGTTCAATCCGATCCGGGTTTACGCCGAACTTCTCGTAGTCCGTCGGGCTGTTCATCAATCTGGTCTGGGTCATGATCATGGGCTCCTTTCTCAACAGGGATGTGCGCAGAGGTGTCAGGTGGCGTATGCGTCGTAGAAATCCGCATAGCTGTCGTAGGTGAAACGCTGGCCCCTTTGGCCGATGGGCGTGTCTGCCGCGACGATCTCGAACCCGTGGAAACAGCCCTCGAAGGCCTCGAACCGGGTGTCGATCCCGGCGGCCTTCAGCGCCTCGATGTAGGTGACGGTTTCCGGGTAGAAGGGTTCGATCGTGCCGACGAAGCTGATGGTCGGCGGAAAGCCGGAGTAGTCCTGGTTGCGCGCCGGGGCGGCATGGGCGGGGATGTCCTGGCCGCGCGCGCGCAAGTCACGCAGGTATTGCTGCCAGCCGAACCGGTTGGTGCGGCTGTCCCAGGTGCCGCCCAGGATCTCGCGCGCGGGGTCGTCGGGCTGGGTGTCGTCTATCATTGGATAGATCGGCATCTGGAAGGCGATCTTCACGTCGCCTGTATCGCGCGCCTTCAGCGTGACGGCGGCGGTCAACCCGCCACCCGCGCTGTGACCGGCGACGATGATGCGGTCCGGATTGATGCCAAGCTGTTGGGCGTTGTCGCGCACCCAGAGCAATGTGTCATAGCAGTCGTCGAAGGCAGCCGGATACGGGGCTTCAAGGGCCAGACGGTAATCCGGTGCGATGACGACGCAGGGGCGCGTTTCGATGAAGCGGCGGATTTCATTGGCCGCCTGCTCGGGGATACCACTGATGTAACCGCCGCCGTGGATGTAGAGCATGGCTGGCAGGTCGCCGTCGTGGTCGGAAGGGCGGTAGATGCGGGTGCGGATCCTGGTTGTGCCATCGTGGCCGGGAACGAGGATTTCGCCACACACCAACCCGTCGATGTCGCGGCCCCGGTAGGTGCGTTTCACCAGGGCGTTGAGGGCCGAGACCAGGACCCTGTTGCCGAACACGAGCCGGAGGGCGCTCAGCGTCCGGAAACGGCTGCGCAGATCGCCGTGCACCATGTCTTTGGTGACGATCATAGTATCGCTCCTTGCGTTGCGGGTGTGCCAAACCGCGCGTGCCGAAAGCGGGGTACCCGAGGCGAATGCCCCCGCAGGTCTCAGGATCGGCCGAAGGCCTGGTTGGCCAGCCACTTGGAATCGTACTTCTGATCGCCTTCGAAATGCGGGGCGTATCGGTCGAAGGCTCGGTCGATCTCGGCGGCATTCTCGGCGGCATAATCCTTGGCCCAGGGATGCGAAACGATGTGGAATTCTCCGTTCTCGATCTGCGGCCAGATGATGTTAACGAAGTCGTCCGTTGGCATGCCGATGCTGGTCATCTCGGGACTGCCGCCCAGTTCCGACTGGACGATTCCGGGATAGATCACGCCAACCTGCAGATGTTCGGGCAGTTCGAGGCGCAAAGCCTCGCTGATCGCGCGAACTGCGTGTTTCGAGGCAGAATAGCCCCCCATCATCGGGCCAGGCACGTAAAGCCCGGTCTCGGAACTGACGTTCAGGATCATCGCCGGCGTGCCCTGCGCGATCATGCGGTTGCCGAAGGCCCAGATGCCATTGAGCATCCCGAAGATGTTCACGTCGAAGACGCGCCGGTAGGCATCCGGCGTCGCATCGACCACAGCGGCCGGCGCGCCGGCGATGCCCGCGTTGTTGACCAGTACGTCGACCTGCCCGAACACTTCCCATGCGAAATCGGCCAATGCCCGCATGTCACCCAGATCCGAGACGTCGCAGACCTTGTAGCGCGCCTCCACACCCCGGGAGTTCAGCTCGGCCACGGCCTCTTGCAGCCGCTCTTCGCGGCGGGCGGCGATGACCACCCTGGCCCCTTCAGCGCCAAAGCGGTCGGCCATGGCCTTGCCAATGCCGGTTGCTCCGCCGGTGATGACGACAACCTTGTTCTTGAAGTCTTTCATGGCTTTCTCCTTTGCGAGACATGCGGGGACCGATCGCGAAAGCGCGTGTCCGGCGCCGATCGCGGAGATCCTTCACAGATGTATGGGGCCCATAAGATCAGCCCTCGCGGGGCTGGGGCCTTCAGGGCCTCACAGGGTCCACTGGAACCCGACGGCCTTCTCGGACGCGTCCCAGAGACGGCTCATCACCGCCTTGTCGTAGGCGTGGGCGTTCAGGGTGCCCTTGCCGACCGGGCCCACGAATTCACGGGTGCCCGTGGGGCCGTACAGGGCGCGCTGTTCGGTCAGGGCCTCTTCCGTGGCGCACATGACCTCGGGGTAGGAGCCTTGTTCGGCGGTCTGCACCATCGGCGTCTTGGTCATCAGCCACCAGACGAAGCGCATCGTGCGGCTGCCGCTGGTGGAGATCAGCGAGGTCGCCGACGAGCCGGGATGGCAGACATAGACCTCGACATCGCTGCGGCCGGCGGCGGCCAGCCGGTCCTGAAGTTCATAGGCGAACATCATCTGCGCCAGCTTGCTTTGGCTATAGGCGGTGTTCGGGCCGTAGTCCTTGTTCCAGTTCATGTCGTCGAACTTGATGGTTTTCAGACCCATGTTGTAGCCAAGACTGGCCACCACGACGATCCGGCCCCTGCTTTCCGCGATCCGGTCGAACAGCAGGCCGTTCAGCAGGAAATGGCCGTAATGGTTGGTGCCAAGCTGGCTTTCGAACCCGTCCGCGGTCAGCTTGCGGGTGGGCACCTGGGCGATGGCGGCATTGTTGATCAGGGCGTCGATGCGGGGCACGGTCTTCAGCACCTCGGCCGCGGCGTCGCGCACGCTGTCCAGAACCGCCAGGTCCATGCGGATGAAGCTGACGTCGGCCGTCGCGCCGAACTCCGTCTTCAACTCGGCGATCGCCGCGCGCGATTTCTCGGCCGAGCGGTTCAGCATCACCACCCTGGCGTTCTTCTTCAGAAGCGTGCGCGCGGCCTGAAAGCCCGCGCCGGCGTTGGCCCCGGTGATGAGATAGGTCTTGCCTTCGAGGTTGCCGAGGCGCGCGGGCGTCCAGCCCTTGGGTCCGAATGTCGTGTCTGCCATCTGAGTTCTCCTGCCAGCCTATGCTGGCGGCCTGGGTGGGGTTGGGTTGTCTGGGGAAGCAGATAAATCTCGCGGATCGCATGAAACAGGCGAGATCGTCTCGAATACATGCCTGATCGTCTCATCCCGGTTGCAGAGCCCCGGTTTCCTTGCCAGTTTGCCCCCATGAGCAAGGATCAGATCAAACGCATCATCGAGCGCCGCCTTCCCGCGGCCGGCCTCGTCGAGACCGCACTGAAGGGCGTGCAGCTCTTCCGGGTGACCGAACCCGTGCCATGTGTGCCCGCCGTCTACGCGCCCACGGTCGTGGCCATCCTCGGCGGCGCCAAGGAGGCCATCCTCGACGGGGAACACCACGTCTATGACGCCAGCCGATACCTGCTCTGCCCGATGACCCTGCCGGTCGAGGCCGGCGCGCCGCAGGCCTCGGAGGAAGATCCGCTTCTGGGCGTGATGATCGCGCTGGAGCCGCGGGTCATGCGCGACCTGGCCATCGAGATGGAAGCCGCAACCGGCACCGCCCGCAGGTCCGAAGGCCCGGCCCCGCCGGCGCTCGCCCTGGCCGGTTGGGACCCGGGCTTCACCCAGGCGCTGCTGCGGCTACTGGACCTGCTCGACAGCCCGGTGGACACGGCCGTGCTGGGACCGGGGCGCCTGCGCGAGTTGTATTATGCCGTGCTGAAGGGCGAGGCCGGGATTGCCGCAAGGCGGGCCTTCGGTTTCGGCAACGAGATCGCGCGGACCATCGACTACCTGTCCACCCACCTGAACCAGCCGGTCACCATCGACGACATGGCCAACCATGTCGGCATGAGCCGCGCCGTCTTTCACCGCCGGTTCAAGGAGGCGACGACGATGTCGCCGATCCAGTTCGTCAAGTCGATGCGGCTGAACAACGCCGCCATGAAGATCGCCGAGGGCAAGACCGTCTCCGAGGCCGCCTGGGACGTGGGCTATGCGAGCCCGTCGCAGTTCAGCCGGGAGTTCAAGCGCATGTACGGCCAGTCGCCGCGGGATTGGAGCCATTCGGTCCAGACCCCGGCGCGGCTGATGTAAGCCAGGCCAGGGAGCCCCACCCGGATGGACATTCTCAGGGCATCGGCCGGTTGGGCCAGGGCGGAGCTGCTGTCGAACGGAGTCTTCGTGCTGTTCGGCATCCTGTTCCTGATGGCGAGCCTCGGCCTGTGGCACATCGGCAAGACCGAAACGGCCAGGGCCTTCGTGATCCCGGCCCTCGTCGCGGGTGTGCTGCTGCTGATCCTTGGCGGCGGCTTGCTCCTTGGCACATGGAAGAGCCTCGCGGGCTTCGACGCGGCCCATACGCGCGACGCACCGGCCTTCGTTGCCTCCGAGATCGCGCGGGTCGACAGGACCATGGCGCAATATGCCGTGGCTGCCTTCAAGGGGATGCCGCTCCTCATCCTGGCCTGCGCCGCGCTCATCGTCATCCTGCAGGGGCCTGTCTGGCGCGCCAGCCTGATCACGGCCATCGCCCTGCTCGTGGTGGTCATGGCCGTCGACAGCACCGCCCACGCCCGGCTGGCGGCCTTCAAGGAGAGGCTGCTCGCGGCGAAGGTCACGCCCCGGGCGCCGGGCTAGATGTCGATCCAGCCGGGCAGGGTCAGCGAGATGGCCGGCACGAAGGAGACCAGCATCAGCGCCACGAGGATGGCCAGGTAGAAGGGCCAGATCGTCCGCACGGCCTTCTCCATCGGCAGCTTCCCGACCGAGCAGCCCACGAAGAGGCAGGCACCCACCGGCGGGGTGCAGAGCCCGAGCCCGAGATTCATCATCAGGATGATCCCGAATTGCAGCGGGTCCAGCCCGATGCTGTAGGCCACCGGCAGGAAGATCGGCGTGCAGATCAGGATCAGCGCCGCCATGTCCATGATCATGCCGAGCACCAGCAGCACCACGTTGATCAGGATCAGGATCAGGATCGGGTTCTCGGTGATGGTGGTCAGCAGCCACACCGTCTTGTCGGGCACCCGGTAGAAGGTGAGCATGTAGGCGAAGGCCCCGGCGCAGGCGATCAGGATCATCACCATCGCGGTGGTCCGCACCGAGCTCTTGACTGCGGTGATGAAGCTCTCCCAGGTCAGGCTGCGGTAGACCAGCAGGGTGACGACAAAGGCGTAGATCGCGCCGAAGGCCCCGGATTCGGTGACGGTGAAGATGCCCGAGAGCACGCCGCCGACGATGATGACCGCGGTGAAGAGGCCGGGCAGGGCGGCGATGAAGCTGAGGAAGAGCGAGGTGAAACCGGGGAAGATCTCGGCCTGGTAGCCCCGGCGCACCGCCACGACATAGGCCGCGACCGCAAGGCAGACGCACATCAGCATGCCCGGCACCACGCCCGCCATGAACAGCTTGGAAATCGAGATGCCGCCTCCCGCCGCGATGGCGTAGATGATCATGTTGTGGCTGGGCGGAATGACGATGCCCGCGATCGAGGAGGTCACGGTCACGTTCACCGCGTAATCGGCGTCATAGCCCTTTTCCTTCATCACCGGGATCAGGATCGAGCCGAGCGCAGAGATGTCGGCCACCGCCGAGCCGGAGATGCCGCCGAAGAGCATCGAGGAGAAGACGTTGACGACCCCGAGCCCGCCGCGCACCGCGCCCACCGCGGCGGAGGCAAACTTGACCAGCCGCATGGCGATCCCGCCATGAAACATCAACTCGCCCGCGAAGATGAAGAAGGGGATCGCCATGAGCGAGAACACGTTGATCCCGGCGATGATGCGCTGGTAGCCGATCATCAACGGCAGCCCTTCGAACCAGAAGGCCGCGATGGCGGCGATGCCGAGGGCGAAGGCGACCGGCGCACCGATGGCCACGCAGAGCGCGAACATCCCCAGCAGAACGAAAATTCCCATGTCGGCGGGTTCCTATTGGATGAGGTCTTTGCGCCAGTCATGCCCCAGCGCGAAGCGGAGCAGATGGCCGAAGGTGAACAGCACGATGAGGGCGCCGCCGATGGTGAGGGGGAGCGAGCGCAGCCCCTCCGGCACCTGGATCAGCGGGATCATCGAGTCCCATTTGAAGAGCGTGAGCTTGGCCCCGTAAAAGGCCATCAGCGCGCCGAAGCCCAGCAGCAGGAGGTCGGCCAGCACCACCAGCCCGTTGCGGATCCTGAGCGGCACCGAGGTGCGCAGGGCCATGACGGAGAGGTGGGAGTTCTCGTGCACGCCCACCGCGCTGCCGAGGAAGGCGATCACCATGATCAGGAGCAGCGCCACCTGCTCGACCCAGGTCGGCGTGGCGTTGAGCACGTAGCGCCCGAAGACGAGCCAGCCGAAGATGACCGTGAGCACCACCAGCGACAGGCCGGTAACGAGCCGGCAGAGGCTGGCGATCAGGTCGAGGCCACGGTCGAACCGTCCCAGCCAGGCAGGGGCGTCGTGGGGAAGCGGCGGAATCATGAGAAGCCCTCTGAAGGAAAGCGCCCGCCCCGTGGGTGGGGCGGGCGCGGGGTGTCGGATCAGATCACTCGGTCGCCTGGATCAGCTCGACCAGCGGGCGCAGGTCGGGGTTGGCGCTGAGGTAGGCCTCGTAGACCGGCGCCATCGCCTCCTGGAAGGGGGCCTTGTCGGCGATCTCGTTGATCGTCACGCCGGCGGCCTCCACCTTCTCGCGGCTGGCGGCCTCGCGCTCGCTCCAAAGCTCACGCTGGAGAACGGCCGATTCCTGCGCGGCTTCGGTCAGCGCGGCCTTCTGCTCGTCGGTCAGGCCATTGAAGACATCGGCGTTGACGCAGACGCACTCGGGAATGATCAGGTGCTGGCTCAGCGAGTAGTAGCCCGCAACCTCGAAGTGCCCGGTCGACTCGTAGGAGGGCCAGTTGTTCTCGGCCCCGTCCACCACGCCGGTCTTCAGCGCCTGGTAGACCTCGCCAAAGGCCATCGGAGAGGGGTTGCCGCCCAGCTCCGAGATCATGCCCGAGTAGAGATCGTTGTTCATCACCCGCACCTTCATGCCCTGCAGGTCGGCCGGCGTGTTGATCGGCTTGTCGGTGTTGTAGAACGAGCGCGCGCCGGCATCGTACCAGGCCAGCGGCACGAGGCCCTTGGCGCTCATGCCTTCGGCGATCTTCTGGCCGGCTTCGCCGTCGAGCACGCGGAACATGTGATCCACATCCTTGAAGATGAAGGGCAGCGAAACCACGTTGGCCTCGGGCGCAATCGGGCCGATCGGGCCGAGGTTGAAGTTGCCGATCTCCAGGCCGCCGATGCGCACCTGCTCGATGGCGTCGGGCTGGTCGCCCAGGGTGCCGCCGTGGAACATCTGCAGGGTGATCTCGCCGCCGGTCTTTTCGGCCACCAGCTCGGCGAACTTGTCCATCGCCACCGTGTTCGGATAGCCCTCGACGTGAATGTTCCAGCCGCGCCACTCGGCCGCGGAAGCTGCGCCGGAGAGCAGCGTGATGGCCGTGGCAGCGCCGGCGAGCGCGGTATTGATTATCTTGTTCATTAATATTCCTCCCAGTCGTGGTGATATGTGCCACTGATTTCCTCCGCCGACGGCGGCGTGAGGCATGGCGGTTTACCGTGTTAACGTGATGTTCGTGCAGCCTATTCTACCGCAACACGCTCCTCCCGCGGCAATCAGGAACTAATATATCAGACGAGTCAATGGGCTTGTTTGACCCATCGTAAACCAGTTCGGACCTCGCTGACGATTGATCCTGCGACCCTACCTAATACTAGTATCCCAGAGCTTGTCAATCGAAAGTCGCAGGCCGTCAGTCCTCTATCCGCCCGGTCTTCCAGTGCCCGCGTCGCATGCGTGCGTGAAAGGGGGTGAACTTGATGAGTTCTTCCGCCAGCACCAGCGCAAACACCACGGTCACGGAGGCGTCGAGCCAGAGCACGGCGGCGGCGGTGGCGGGCACGCGGAACAGCCATTGCGACCAGACGAAGACGTGCATCACGTAGAGGGTCTCGCCGCCCGCGCGCAGGGTGTTGCCGCAGATCGCGTTGGAGCCCTTGGGGAAGGGCAGCAGGATCAGGATCGGCAGAAAGCTCAGCAAGGTGGCGCGGGTGTCGGGGTGCAGCTCGGGGTAGATCCACGGGCTGGCGAGGCAGATGCCCGCGTAGATCAGCGCGACGAGACCGGAGGCCAGGAAAGAGCTGCGCCAGACGACCGAGAGGAAGGCGTCGAGCACCTCGCCCGGCGTGCTGCGGCCCAGCATCTGCCCCACGTAGATCCCCGCGGCCTGCGCCCAGCACATGCCGAAGGTACCCACCACCTGCACCCAGGGCATGATGATGGTCATGGCGGCGAAGTCGTTCACCGGAAGCCGGGCATAGAGCAGCCCGCAGACGCTCATGGCGATGGTCGCGCTGCCGAAGGTGGCGGCGATGGGCAGCGAGAAGGTGAAGTGGCGGCGCAGGGTGGCGGCAAAGGAGCCGTTGCGCCATCCACCGACCCGCAGCAGGGCACGGTCGCGGGCCAGCAGCAGCCCGGCCAAAAAGCCCACCTGGAGCACCGAGGCCACCGCGCTTCCGACCGCGGCGCCGGTGACGCCGAGGGCAGGGGCCCCGAACAGGCCGTGGATCAGCACCACGCTGACCGTCACGTTGACCGGCACCGCAACGATGTAGCTGAGCGCCGGCAGCCGGGTCTCGCCGCAGCCGTTGAAGTGGCCGGTCAGGCAATGGCCCACCGCCTCGGCCACGATCACCACGGCGAAGATGCTCAGGTAGCTGCGCGCGCCGGCGGCGATCTCGGCGTCATGGGCCAGCCCGTCGATCAGCGGCCCGGCGAAGGCAGCGAGCAGGCAGAGGCCGGCGAGCACCACCGCGATGTTGATCGTGAGGCCGGAGAGCAGGGCGGATTTCAGAAACACCCGGTCGGCCGAGCCGAAGGCCTGGGCAATCCGGATCTGGGTGGCGTTGGAGAAGGCCACGATCAGCCCGATCAGCAGCCCCGCGATCGAGGCCGAAAGCCCCAGCACGGCCACGGCGCCTTCGCCCAGCGAGGAGACCAGCCAGCCGTCGATCACCACGATGCCGTGCAGCATCACGGCCTTCAGGGTCAGCGGCCATGCCAGGTGAAACACCGACCACGTCGTTGGCCGGGCAGGGGCCAGAGGGCTTGATATCATCCGATCTTAGCTTTCACGCGGAGCGCCCGCCGGTCCGGGCCCGGCGCGGCGCAGGTCCGTGGCGGCGGGGCGCTCTTCCTGATGGTCTGGGGGGCGGGCCGGGGCGGCGGCCCGGATCAGTCGTCTTCGGGCTCGAAGTAGCCGGCGTTGGTGTTGCGAATGTAGTCGATCGTGCTGTCGAGCCGCGACAGGTGCTCCATGCCGATGGCCACCGCGCGCTCGGCGTCGTTGGCCTTGATCGCTTCGGCCACGCCGCGATGGTCCTCGATCAGTTGCGGCATCCGCGCTTCCTTTTCGAGTGCCAGAACGCAGAGCCGGTCGCACTTGGCCTTCTCGAAGAGGATCACCTCGAAGGCGAACTCGGCCCGCGCCACCTTGCAGAGCGTTTCGTGAAACTCGTAGTCGAGCCTGCCGAAGGCGGCGTAGTCCTGCTTGGCGATGGCGGCCTCCTGCTGCTCGATGCTGGCATCCAGAAGCAGGCCGTCGGCGGGCGAGCAGTTGCGGGCGGCGCGGCGCAGCACCTCGGCCTCCACCGCCGCACGCACGAAACGCGACTTCATGATCTCGCGGGATGAAAAGCGCTTCACCTCCGTCGCCCGCTGGGGGCGGATCAGGAGCAGGTTCAGGTTGTCGAGGCGGCTGAAGGCGTCGCGCACGGGCTGGCGGGACACGCCGAACTGTGCCGCGATGTCGGCCTCCGAAATCTTGTCGCCGGGCTTCAGCCGCAGCGAGAGGATCTCTTCGTGCAGGTAGTCGAAGATATCGTCCACAGCCGTGCGACGTTCGCTGAGGGTGGTCACCTGGGGCATCGTGATCTTCTCCTGTTCGTTGGCTGACTAGCCAGTTCTGCGTCTGATTTCCAGCATTGCGTGCGGGCGGGCGGTTCCGGCGCGGGTGCCGGGCTCACCATCTCGGGACCTTTCGCACGAAGTCCGGCCGATACTTGAGCATCTCGTCGGTGTCGTTGCGGTCGGCAACCATGGCTTGGTTGTAGAGCGCGTGCAGCTCCGCCAGGGCCTCGCGGTCCAGCTCCACGCCCAGGCCCGGACCCTCGGGCACCTGCACCGCCCCGTCCCTAAACACCGGACGGCCACCCTTGACGATCTCCTTGGTCGTCCAGGGGTAATGCGTGTCGCAGGCGTAGGTCAGGTTGGGGGTGGCGGCGGCCACATGGCACATGGCGGCAAGCGAGATGCCCAGGTGCGAGTTGGAGTGCATCGACACGCCCATGCCCGCCGCGCGGCAGATCTCGCCCAGGTGGATCGCGCCGGTCGCCCCGCGCCAGTAGTGGTGGTCCGAGAGGATGATCTGCACCGCGTCCTTTCTGGCCGCCTCGATCACCTGCTCGAACTCCACCACCACGAGGTTGGTGGCCAGCGGCATGTCGATCTGCGCCGAGAGCTCGGCCATCCCCTCCATGCCCTTGCAGGGGTCTTCGAGGTATTCGAGCACACCTTCGAGCCGGCGCACCACCTTCAGCGCGGTCGGCACCGTCCAGGCGCCCATCGGGTCGATCCGCAAGCCGTGGCCGGGAAAGGCTTCGCGCAGCTTCAGCATGGTCTCGATCTCGAGCTCGGGCTCCAGCACGCCGCCCTTCAGCTTCCAGGACTGAAAGCCGTATTCGGCATGAAAGGTCCTCGCCTGCTCGACCAGCACATCGGGGGTCATCACCTCGCCCATGATGTCGGGGCCGAAGCTCAGATCCTGCTTGGCGAACTTGTAGAAGAGGTAGCCGCCAAAGGGGATGGTCTTGCGCACCGCGCCGCCCAGCAGGTCGTGCAGGGGCCGCCCAACCTCCTTGCCGCGCAGGTCGAGGCAGGGGATCTCGTAGGCCGAGTAGACCACGTCGACCAGCTTGTGATCGGTGAGCGCCGTGGGCGCGTTGATGCCGCCGCCGTCGGGCAGGGCCGTTTCGATGCGGCGGCGCAGGTCGTGCAGGTCGTAGGGGTCGAGCCCCTCCAGCGCGGCCGCCACCTTCTGCAGCCCCTCCAGCGTGCGCCTGGCGCCGTAGGTCTCGCCCAGCCCGACAAGGCCGGTGTCGGTTTCCAGCTCGATCACCGAGCGCAGGAAAACCGACTGGTGCACACCCTTGAGATTGGCCAGCGGCACATCGGGGATGGCGATGGGCGTGACGGTGACTTTGATAATTCTCATTTTTCCTCCCGGTCCGGGACGGTGCCGATCTCGGGGCCCGCAGACTCGAATTGTGACTAGTATTCCAGATTTATGACTAGTATACCAGAGCGAAGTTCTGACGAATCGCAGCGCTTCGATCCCGGCGGGAGGCTAGGCGGAGCAAGGCATCAAACCCGCCGCGGCGGGAGACGGGGGAGGGGACATGTCGGGAGTTCGGCTTGACCGTATCGTAAAGTCTTACGGCGCTGTGCAGGTGGTGCATGGCATCGACCTCGAGGTGCGGGAAAAGGAGTTCGTCGTGCTCGTCGGCCCCTCGGGCTGCGGCAAGTCCACCACCCTGCGGATGATCGCCGGGCTGGAAGAGATCAGCGACGGCGACCTCACCATCGACGGCCGCCACGTGAACCGGGTCGCCCCGAAAGACCGTGACGTGGCCATGGTGTTCCAGAACTACGCGCTCTACCCGCATCTGAACGTGGCCGACAACATCGCCTTCGGGCTGCGCATCCGCAAGGAAAAGAAGGAGGCGATCGCCGCCTCGGTGGAGGAGGTCGGCGAGATCCTCGGCCTCACCCCCTATCTCGAGCGTCGCCCGGCCGATCTGTCCGGCGGGCAGCGCCAGCGCGTCGCCATGGGCCGGGCCATCGTGCGCCGCCCCAAGGTGTTTCTCTTCGACGAGCCGCTCTCCAACCTCGACGCCAAGCTGCGCACCCAGATGCGGGCCGAGATCAAGCGGCTGCACAAACGCCTCGGCGCAACGTCCATCTACGTGACCCACGACCAGGTCGAGGCGATGACGCTGGCCGACCGGATCGTGGTCATGCACGACGGCCGGATCGAGCAGATCGGCACGCCGATGGAGCTGTTCCTGAACCCGGCCAACACCTTCGTGGCGGGCTTTCTCGGCTCGCCGCCGATGAACATGGTCACCGCCACCGTGGTGGCCGGCGACAGCGGCCCGGTGGCCGAGTTCGGCGGCCAGCAGGTGCAGCTCCAGCCGCTGCCGTCGTTGCAGAATGCCGTCGGAACCCAGGTGGTGCTCGGGATTCGCCCCGAGTTCGTGAAAGTGGCAGAGGCCGGAGCGCCGGGCGCCGTCAGCATCGAGGTGGACCTCGTCGAGACGCTCGGCTCCGAGGCGCTGGTGCACGCCAGCCTGCAGGGCGCGCCCTTCGTGATCCGCACCGACACGGTGGGCCAGATGGCCATGCTCGACGGCATCGGCGGCTTCACCATCGCACCGCACCTGGTGCGCGTCTTCGACGCCGAGACCGGCGTGGCACTGCCCGGCCAGGTGCTGGAGCAATGAGCAACGATCCCAACTTCTCCACCGCCGCGGGCCCCTCCACGGAGGAGATGGTCTTCGACGCGACCGAGGCGCAGCGGTATCGCAAGCCCAGCCGCATGGTTCGGGTGGGCGACCACCTCAAGCGCGAGTGGCAGCTCTACCTGATGCTGATTCCCACGATCGTCTGGCTGCTCGTCTTCCTCTACAAGCCGATGTACGGGCTGCAGATCGCCTTCAAGGATTACTCGATCTTCCGCGGCGTGGCGAACAGCCCCTGGATCGGCTTCGAGCACTTCCAGACCCTCTTCGACAACGACCAGTTCCTGCGCGCCCTGCGCAACACGGTCATCATCAGCTTCTACGGCCTGATCTTCGGCTTCCCCATGCCGATCATCCTGGCGCTGATGTTCAACGAGATCCTCAAGCAGTGGTTCAAGAAGACGGCGCAAACCATTGTCTACCTGCCGCATTTCATCTCTTCGGTGATCATCGCCGGTATCGTGATCACCGCCTTCAGCCCGAGCGCCGGCATCGTCAACACCATGCTGGGCTGGTTCGGGATAGATCCGATCTACTTCCTGACCAAGCCCGAGTGGTTCCGCCCGATCTTCGTGGGCACCGGGATCTGGCAGGAGGCCGGCTTCCAGTCGATCGTCTACCTCGCCGCCATCGCGGGCGTGTCGCCCACGCTCTACGAGAGCGCCGTGGTCGATGGCGCGAGCCGCTGGCAGATGATGTGGAAGATCACGATCCCGTCGATCATGCCCACCATCATCATCATGCTCATCATCCGCATCGGCAACATGCTCGAGGTGAGCTTCGAGATGATCATCCTGCTCTACCAGCCGGCCACCTACGAGACCGCCGACGTGGTGAACACCTTCATCTACCGTCAGGGCATCCAGGGCGGGCAATACGACCTGGCCGCCGCTGCCGGCCTCTTCAACGCCGTGGTCGCCTTCATCCTGGTGATGACCGCCAACACGATCTCCAAGCGCTACTCGCGCACGTCGCTCTGGTGAGGAGGCTGGACCCATGACGAACATGAATCTCTATTCCCGCGGCGACAAGCTCTTCGTGATCGTCAACATGGTGCTGATCGCCCTGTTCACGATCTCCACGCTCTACCCGTTCATCTACATCGCCTCGCTCTCGCTCTCCACGGGCTTCGAGGCTCGGGCGGGCAACGTGGTGCTGACGCCGGTGGGCTTTACCCTGGAGGCCTACAAGCGCGTGCTCTCCGAGCCGCTGTTCTGGTCGAGCTACAGCAACACCTTCATCTACACGATCGGCGGCACGCTGATGAGCCTCGCGTTCATCATCCCCGGCGCCTACGCCCTGTCGCGCCCGCAGCTCTACGGACGGCGGTTCTGGAACCTGATGGTGGCCTTCACCATGTGGTTCAACGCGGGCCTGATCCCGTTCTTCCTCAACATGCGCGACCTCGGCCTGCTCGACAGCTACTTCGGCATCATCATCGGCTTCGCGGTGAACGGCTTCAACATCATCCTGCTGCGCAACTTCTTCGAGGGCATCCCGCAGTCCTTCGAGGAGGCCGCGCGGATGGACGGGGCCAACGAATTCCAGGTGCTCTGGAAGGTCTTCGTGCCGCTGGCCAAGCCCGCCATCGCCACCGTCGCGCTGTTCTGCATCGTCTCGCGCTGGAACGGCTTCTTCTGGGCGATGGTACTGCTGCAGGACGAAAGCAAGATCCCGCTCCAGGTCTACCTGCGCAAGGTCATCGTCGAACTTTCCGACGACGAGGAATTCGCCAACACGCTGCTCACCTCGGCCTATTCCTTCGAGACCGTGAGCGCCGCCATCATCGTCTGCTCGATCATCCCGATCCTGCTCATCTATCCCTTCCTCCAGAAGTACTTCAGCAAGGGCATCCTGCTGGGCGGAGTGAAGGAATGACCGCCATTCGCAACAGGGAGGACACCATGCGAAATCTCAAACTCACCGTTGCCGTGCTCGGCACCACGGCCCTGACGGCCCCGGCACTCGCCGAAGGCCACCTGCCGATCGTCGAGGAGCCGCTGGAGCTGACGATCCACATGCACTGGCCCCGCGCGCAGGGCTACGGCGTGGGCGGCGACGCCAGCAAGATCTACCCGGTCGAGGAAGTCGCCCGCGAGATGACCGGGATTCACCTGATCGACAAGACCTCGGGCAAGAACGTCACCGACCAGGCCGAGGCGATGAACCTGCTCCTGGCCCAGGGCAACCTGCCCGACATCGTCGGCGGCCACCTGATCCAGCAGCCGGTCAACCAGTATGGCCCCGAGGGCGCCTTCGTGCCGCTCAACGAGCTGGTCGAGGAGCACGCCCCGAACATCGCGAAGTTCTGGGAAGAGCACCCGGGCCTGAAGGAGGCGATCTCCTCCTATGACGGCAACTACTACTACATCCCCTATCTGCCCGACGGAAAGTTCGGCCGCGCCTGGTACATCCGCCAGGACTGGCTCGACAAGCTGGGGCTCGAGCAGCCGCAGAACGTCGATGAGCTCTACGAGGTGTTCAAGGCCTTCCGCGACGGCGACCCCAACGGCAACGGCAAGAAGGACGAGATCCCCTATTTCGCCCGCCAGTGGGAAGAGGTGAACCGCCTTCTGACGCTCTGGGATGCGCGGTCGTCGGGCTCCGACACCTACCACGACTTTTACGTCAACGACGAAGGCTCGGTGGTGCACCCCTACGCCCAGGAAGCCTACCGCGACGGCATCGCCAACATCGCCAAGTGGTATGCCGAAGGTCTGATCGACCCCGAGATCTTCACCCGCGGCTCCTCGTCGCGCGACTACCTGCTGAGCGAAAACCTCGGCGGCTCGACGCACGACTGGTTCGCTTCCACCTCGGGCTACAACGACGCGCTCAAGGACAAGGTCGAAGGCTTCAACTTCATCCCGTTCCTGCCGCCCGCATCGGCTGGTGGCGTGCGGATGGAAGAGCATCGCCGCATCCCGATCAAGCCCGACGGCTGGGCGATCAGCTACTCCAACGAGCATCCGGTGGAGACGATCAAGTACTTCGACTTCTTCTTCACCCCCGAAGGCAGCAACCTCGCCAACTTCGGGGTCGAGGGCAAGACCTGGGACATGGTGGACGGCGAGCCGATCTACAAGCCCGAGGTGCTCAACTCCGACAGCCCGGTGAACAGCCAGATGTATCTCGAAGGCGCCCAGATCTATCGGGGCTACCCGCAGGACTACCGCTACGAGTGGCAGTGGACCTCGCAGGCCGCCCGCGAGGGCATCGAGCTCTACGACGCCAACGACCTGCTGATCGACCAGTTCCTCGGCGTGGCGATGAACAAGGAGGAGCAGGCGGTCTACGACAAGTACTGGCCCTCCCTGCGCACCTACATGCTCGAGCGGAACCAGGCCTGGATCCTCGGCTCCGGTGACGTGAACGCCGACTGGGATGCCTATGTCGAGACCCTCGACAAGATGGGCTACCAGGAAGTCATCGAAGTGCTGAACTCCGCCTACGCACGCCAGTACGGCTGACCCTCCCCTCAGCCCGGCGGGTGCGGCGCCCAAGGCGTCGCGCCCGCCACCCCTCTCTTCCTCCCGACAGACAGAAGGCCCCCTCATGTCCGCAACGACGATCCCCGCGCTCGACGAGCCCAAGGCCGGCCGACTGACCGTCCAGTACGCCCCCGACGCCGCAAGCGAGGTCGTCGAGAATCCGCCGCGCTTCACCTGGCTGCCGGTGATCGAGGACGAGGCCACCTATGTGCTGCGGCTGTCGACCGACCCCAGGTTTCCCGCCAGGGACACGCTGACCTTCGCGCAGATCCCGCTGAACTTCTTCACGCCCGACAAGGTGCTGGCCCCCGGCACCTGGCACTGGTCCTACGCCGTCTGCGACCCCTCCACCGGCAAGCCCGCCAGCAGCTGGAGCAGCACCCGCAGCTTCACCCTGGAGGAGGGGCTCCCCGAGAGCCCGCTGCCCTCGCGCGACGACCGGCTGAAGGGCACCACCACAGCCCACCCCCGGCTCTGGCTCACCCCCGACCGGCTGGCCGAGTTCCGCAAGGCGGTGAAGGCCGACCCGGACCATTGCAGCTGGGCGACCTTCTACGAAAGATCCGTGCTGCCCTGGATGGACCGCGAGGTGATGACCGAGCCGGCGGGCTACCCCGGCCACCAGCGCACCGCGCCGGTCTGGCGGCAGACCTACATCGAGCTGCAGGAGCTGCTCTACGCCGTGCGCCATCTCGCCATCGGCGGGCAGGTCACCGGCGACGAGGCGATGCTCGCCCGCGCCAAGGCCTGGCTGCTCGAGGCCGCCTCCTGGGATCCGATGGGCGTGACCTCACGCGCCTATACCGATGAATGGGCCTATCGCGTCACCAACGCGCTGGCCTGGGGCTACGACTGGCTCCACGACCAGATGACCGAGGACGAGCGCGCCCGTGTCCGCGCCGCGCTGCTGGCGCGCACCCGCGACATCGCCGAGCACGCCATCGTCAACGCCAAGATCCACCTCTTTCCCTACGACAGCCACGCCGTCCGCTCCGTCTCCCTCACCCTGATCCCGGCCTGCATCGCGCTTCTGGGCGACGACGAGGCCGACGAGGCGCGGGGCTGGCTGCACTACTGCATCGAGTTTCTCGCCGGGCTCTACTCGCCCTGGGGCGATGCCGATGGCGGCTGGGCCGAGGGCACAAATTACTGGATGATGGGCATGGCCTATCTCATCGAGGCCGCCAACCGGCTGAAGAGCTTCGCCGGAATCGACCTCTACAAGCGCCCCTTCTTCCGCAACACCGGGGATTTCCCGCTGTTCTGCAAGGCGCCCAACACCCGCCGCGCCACCTTCGGCGACGACAGCACGCAAGGCGACCTGCCCTGCATCAAGACCGGCATCAACCTGCGCCAGTACGCGGGCGTCACCGGCAACGGCGCCTACCAGTGGTATCACGAGGAGCTGGCCCGGCTGAACCCGGGCACCGAGGGCGCCTTCTACAACTGGGGCTGGTGGGACACCAATTTCGACGAGCTGACCTATCTCACCGATTACCCGCAGGTCGAGGCCACCGCGCCCGAGAGCGGCTTCCGCCACTTCCGCGGCATCGGCTGGGTCGGCATCCAGCACGCGATGGCCGATCCCGACGAGCACATCCACTTCGTCTTCAAGTCCTCCCGCTTCGGCTCGATCAGCCACAGCCACGGCGACCAGAACGCCTTCTGCCTGTCGGCCTATGGCGAGGATCTGGCGATCCAGTCGGGCTACTACGTGGCCTTCAACTCCTCCATGCACCGTCTCTGGCGGCGGCAGACCCGCTCCAAGAACGCGATCCTGATCAACGGCAAGGGGCAATACGCCGAAAAGGACAAGACCAAGGCCATGGCCGCCACCGGCCGCATCCTCGCCGCCGAGCAGCGTGAGGATCACATCTACATCAAGGGCGATGCCACCGCCGCCTACCAGAGCCTCTCGCCCGAGGTCACCCTGGCCGAGCGCGAGGTGTATTTCGTGCAGAACAGCTACTTCGTGATCGTCGACAAGGTCGATGCGAAAACCCCGGTGACCGTCGACTGGCTGCTGCACGCCAACGGCGAATACGAGCTGGGCAAGACCTCCTTCCGCTACACCGGCCAACGCGCGGGCTTCTACGGCCAGGTCGTCTGGTCGGAGGCGGGCAAGCCGCAGCTCAGCCAGGAAACCGGCTTTCCCGGCGTGGACCCGGCCGATTACGAGGGCCTGCCGGTCAGCACCTGCCTGCACGCGCAATATCCGGCCGCCACCCGCCACCGCATCGCCACCCTGCTGGTGCCCTACAAGCTGAGCGAGCCGCGCCGGATCTTCAACTTCATGGACGACCAGGGCTACGACGCCGACCTCTACTTCTCCGACGCCGACGAGAACACCTTCAAGGTCGTCATGAAGAAACTCGCCAACACCTGACGCCGACCGCAGGAGACCCGAATGACCGTGAAAAACCACTTTCCTGCCAGCGAGACCGAGCTCTTCGATGCCGGCGGCGGGCTGACCCGCAGGGTTGGCGCCTATGCCGACAACGCGATGATCGTCGAGGTGCACTTCGAGAAGGGCGCCAACTTCGCGCCCCACCACCACCCGCACGAGCAGATCACCTATGTGATCTCGGGCCGCTTCGAGTTCACCATCGGTGACAAGACCTATGTCGTCGGGCCGGGGGACTCGCTCTACAAGCAGCCCAACGTCGTGCACGGCGCCACCTGTCTCGAGGCGGGCACGCTGCTGGATGTCTTCACACCGCACCGCGAAGACTTTCTCTGATTTCCGGATATTCAAACAATTACAAGGGAGTGCACGGCATGTCCAAACCTGTCATCGGCTTCATCGGCCTCGGCCTCATGGGCGGCAACATGGTGGAGAACCTTCAGAAGCGCGGCTACGAGCTGGTCGTCATGGATCTGAACAAGGACGCGGTGAAGGCCGTGCTCGATCGCGGCAACGCCCGTGAGGCCGCAACGCCCCGCGAGCTGGCCGAGAGCGTCGATATCGTCATGCTCTGCCTCACCACCTCCGACGTGGTCGAAAAGGTCGTCTACGGCGACGATGGCATCATCGCCGGCATCAAGGAGGGCGCGGTGCTGATCGACTACGGCACCTCGATCCCCGCCTCCACCCGCCGCATCGGCGCCGATCTCGCCTCGATGGGCGCCGGCATGATCGACGCGCCCCTGGGCCGCACGCCCGCCCACGCCAAGGACGGGCTGCTCAACATCATGGCCGCGGGCGACAAGGAGACCTTCGAGAAGGTCAAGCCGGTGCTCGACGAGCAGGGCGAGAACGTCTTCTACCTGGGCGCGCTGGGCGCGGGGCATACCACCAAGCTCATCAACAACTTCATGGGCATGACCACCGTCTGCACCATGAGCCAGGCCTTCGCCGTGGCCGAGCGCGCCGGGGTCGACCGGGCACAGCTCTACGAGATCATGTCCACCGGCCCCTCCAACTCGCCCTTCATGGGCTTTTGCAAGAACTACGCCGTGGACGGGGTGAGCGACCTGGGCTTCTCGATCAACAACGCCAACAAGGATCTGGGCTATTTCCTCGAGATGGCCGAAGACCTCGGCACCCGCGCCGAGATCGCCGAGGGCACCTCGCACAACCTCGAGGCCGCCGTGGCCGCCGGGCTGGGCGAGGGCAACGTGCCCGAGATCTACGACTACTTCCTGAAGCTCGAACGCGGCTAGGGCAGGGCGGCCCGCCTGCCGCCTGGCCGCGCCGCGCCCTCGGGGAGCGGCGCGGCGCCCGTCCTTGCCCCTGCCTGCCAATCCCAGAGGAGGCCCCATGGCCAACCCCGCGCCAGCCGAAACCATCGCCCTCGACCCCGGCACGCTCGAGAAGCTGCGCCAGGCCAGCACCGCCACGGTGGCGACGCTGCTCTACAAGCGCGGCTACATGAACGCCTATATCCAGGGCGCGATGCCGCTGGCGCCCGGCAAGCCCACCATGGTCGGCCCGGCCTTCACCCTGCGCTACATCCCCGCCCGGCCCGACACCGACCCGATCGAGGCCTTCCGCGAGCGCGACCACCCGCAGCGCCTGGCCGTCGAGCAATGCCCCGAGGGCGCGGTGCTGGTGATGGACTGCCGCGGCGATGCCTCCGCGGCCTCCGCCGGCTCGATCCTGCTCACCCGACTCGAGATGCGCGGCTGCGCCGGTGTCGTCACCGATGGCGGCGTGCGCGATGCCGAAGGGGCCGCCGCGCTGGCCATGCCGGTCTACGCCGGCAAGCCCTCGGCCCCCACCAACCTGACCAAGCACCACGCGGTCGACATCGGCCTGCCCATCGCCTGCGGCGAGGTCGCGGTCTATCCCGGCGACATCCTGCTGGGCGATGGCGACGGGGTGATGGTGATCCCGCGCCACCTGGCCGACGAGGTCGCGGCAGAGGCCCTGCCGATGGAGGAGTTCGAGAGCTTCGTGCTGGAGCAGGTCCGCGCAGGCCATCCGATCATCGGCCTCTACCCGCCCACCGACCCGGAGGTGCAGGAGCGCTACAAGACGTGGCAGGCGACGCGCGCCGGATGAGACCCGGCACGCGCGGCGCCGCCTGGCCTCCCCCGGAGTGCCACCCTATGCTGGCCGCGAGAGGGAGGCAGGGATGAGCGCAACCGCAGGGGCATGGGGGCCATGATCGGCCGGGGCAGGGCGCTTGCCCGCATCTACGCACTGGAAGACTTCGAGCCGCTGGCCCGCCGCCACCTGCCGAGGCCGATCTTCGGCTATGTCTCCGGCGCGGCCGAGACCAACGCTTCCCTGGCCGACAATCGCGCGGCCTTTTCCGAGATCGGCCTGCTGCCCCGCGTCGGCGTCGATGTCTCCCCCCGCAGCCTCGCCACGCGGGTCATGGGGCTGGGCTTCGCCATGCCCTTCGGCATCGCCCCCATGGGGGTTTCGGCCCTCACCGCCTACCGGGGCGACCTCGTGCTCGCCCGCGCCGCCCGCGCGGCCTGCATCCCGATGATCGTCAGCGCCGCCTCGCTGATCCCGCTCGAGGAGATCACGGCCGAGGCTCCCGACGTGTGGTACCAGGCCTATTTTCCGCAGCACCTCTCCGATATCGCGGCGCTGCTGGAGCGGGTCGCCCGCGCCGGGGTCGAAACCCTCGTCGTCACCCTCGACAGCGCCGTGGTGCCCAGCCGCGAGAACAACCTGCGGTCGGGCTACCGCACGCCGCTGCGCCCCAACCTCGCGCTGCTCTGGCAGGGCATGAGCCACCCGCGCTGGGCGCTCGGCACCTTCCTGCGGACCTACCTGCAAAACGGGCCGCCCCATTTCGAGAACGCCACCGCCACCCGCGGCGCGCCACTGCTCTCCCGGCAGGCGGTGCGGGATTTCTCGGGGCGGGAGTTCCTGAGCTGGGAGCTGTTGGCAGAGGTCCGCAAGCTCTGGACGGGTCGCATGGTGCTCAAGGGCATCCTCCACCCCGATGACGTGGCCCGCGCCAGGGCGCTGGGGGCCGAGGGGGTGATCCTCTCCAACCACGGCGGCCGCCAGCTCGATGGCGCCGTGGCCCCGCTGCGGGTGCTGGGCGCGGCCCTGGAGCGGGCGGGCGACATGGCGGTGATGATCGACGGCGGCATCCTGCGCGGCACCGATATCCTCAAGGCCATGGCGCTCGGCGCGGCCTTCACCTTCATCGGCCGCCCGATGAACTACGCCGCCGCCGTGGCGGGCGAGGCCGGAGTGGCCCATGCCATCGCGCTGATGCGGGTGCAGCTGCGGGCCGACCTCGGGATGCTGGGGGTGCTGGGGCTGGAGGATCTTGGCCCTTCGCTGCTCCATACGGGCGGTTTCAGGGCGGTCCCCTAGCCTGACAGCGCCCGCCACTCCATCCGCACATCCGGCGTCTGCTCTTCGTTGCCAGCCCCATTCGTCAGCTCGACCTCCTCGAAGCCGTGGCGGGCGTAGAAGGCGCGCGCCATGGCGTTGCCTTGAAAGGTCCAAAGCCGGAGGAAGGGCGACGCTGCCCTGGCCTTCGCCAAGAGCGCCGTGCCGATCCCCTGATGCCAGTGCGAGGGCGCGATGTAGAGGTGGTCGATCCAGTCGCCCTTGATGGCGATGAAGCCCACCGCCGTCTCGCCGTCACAGGCCACCCAGACCTCCTGCGTCGGGATCACCCGGTCGCGCAGGTAACCCTGCAGGCCCTCGACCCCATGCAGCACCGGCAGCCAGGGCATGGCCTCCGTGCGGGCGCCGCGATGGATGAGGGCCAGCGCGGGGGCATCCTCCGGCCTTGCAGGGCGCAGGGCGATCGGGCTCAGTAGTTCCACATCGTGCCGTCCTCCAGCCGCACGACCGGGTGACTGCCGGGCTTGTACTCGTAGCGCGCGGCTTCCCCCTCGTCAAAGTCCACCCCAAGGCCCGGCGCGTCCGACACGTGGACCATGCCGTTCTCCAACCGGTGCTCCGAGGGGAACAGCGCGTCGCATTCCTCCGTGCCCAGCACGAGGTATTCCTGGATGCCGAAGTTCGGCGCCCAGGCGTTGAGATGCGCCTGCGCGGCCATGCAGAGCGGCGAGTGGCTGGGCGCGCCGTGAAAGCCGGTGCGCACGTGGTGCAGCCCGGCGAGGTCGACGATTCGCTTCACATGGGTGATCCCGCCGGCATAGGTGACGGCCACGCGGATGAAGTCGATCAGCTCTTCCTCGATCAGCCTGTTGCACTCGAAGACCGAGTTGAACACCTCGCCGATCGCCACCGGCACGGTGGAATGCTGGCGCAGCAGCCGCAGCGCGGCCTGGTCCTCGGCCGGCGTCGGGTCTTCGAGCCAGAACAGCCCCGCAGGCTCCACCGCCTTGGCGAATTCCGCCGCCTCGCGCGGGGTGAGCCGGTGGTGGACGTCATGCAGCAGGTGCAGGTCGGGGCCGAAGCGGTCGCGGATCTCCATCAGCGCGCCGGGCATGTAGCGCATGTACTTGCCGGTGTCCCATGTCTCCACCTTGGGGCGGATGCCGGAGAAATCGGTGATGTAATGCTTGCCCTCGCCCGGCGCCTCGGGCACCGCGTAGCTCGCCGTCGGCATGCCGGGGATGCCGCATTGCACCCGCACCGCCTTGTAGCCCTGTTCGACGTAGTGGCTGATGCTGTCCATCAGGTCTTCGAGGTCGGAGCCGGTGGCATGGGCATAGCACATCGCCCCCTCCCGGCTCTTGCCGCCGAAGAGCTGGTAGAGCGGCAGGTTCGCCAGCTTGCCCTTGATGTCCCACAGCGCCATGTCGATCGCGCCGAAGGCTGCCATGGCGATGGGGCCGCGCCGGAAATAGGCGCCGCGATAGAAGAACTGCCAGATATCCTCGGAGTTGCGCGGGTCCATCCCGATGAGGTTGGGCACGAGATAGTCGCGCAGGTAGGCCGCGGGCAGGGTCTCTCGGTTGTTCAGCGAGGCATCGCCCAGCCCGTAGATCCCCTGGTCGGTCATGATCTTGAGCGTCACGTAGTTCTTGCCCGGCCCGCCCACGAAGACCTGTGCATCGGTGATTTTCACTTGGGTTTCCTCCCCGAAAAGGCTCAGCTCAGGCTGGCCACGTCCGTCCAGCCCGCGTTTGCGCGGATCACGTCGATGATCTGCTGGTATTCCGCGCCGTCGCGGAAGGTGGGGTAGGGCGACACCGCCTCGCCCCGGATATCGTCCACGAAATCCCGCGCCAGGATGTGCCAGCAGAGCTCGGTTTCGCCCTCCACCTGCGGCAGGCGCGCCGCGATCTCCTCGGGCAGCGCCTGCTCCTGCCAGTCGCCATTCGCGCCGCGCAGGTAAAGCTCCCGGCTGCCGTAGTGCCCCTTGATGTAGATCGCCCCCCCGGTGCCGTAAAACACGATGTGATCCTCGTGAAAGCGCGGCACCAGCCCGCCATGCTTGAACAGCACCGAAACCGGCTGCCGGGCCAGGGGGCTCTCCAGCCGCGCCAGCACCGTGTAGCTCCACTCCACGTCGCTCTCGCCCCATTGCAGCGCCGGGTCGTCGAGATCGCGCGGGATGAAGTCGCGCCGCGTGGCAAAGTTGTGCACCCCCTCCACGATGGGCGCGCGGCCCAGGTCGTCGCGCACCTCGCCCATGACCGAGAGGATCCTTTCGCCCACCACTGCGCAGGCGATGGAGAGCGTGTGGGTGAAGTTGTTGTTCAGCCGCCCGCCGCCATCGGCCCGGCGGTGCGACCAGCCGAAGGGGATGTTCCGCTCGAGGTTGAAATGCGAGATGCATTCGATCTCGGTGGGCTCGCCGATGGCACCCGCCTCCACCAGCGCCCTGGCGTGCTGAACGCTCGGCGTGTAGCGGTAGCTGGCGGCATAGGCCGTCTTCACGCCTTTCGCCGCCGCCAGGTCGCGCAGGGCCACCGCCGTCTGCCCGCTCTCGGTCATCGGCTTGTCGCAGAACACGTGGCACCCGGCCTCGATCGCCTGCCGGATCGGCTCGAAATGCGCGCCGCCGGGCGTGCCGATCGAGACGATGTCGGGTTTGCAGAGCCTGAGCGCCTCGGCCCAGTCGGTGCCGCCATGGGCAATGCCGAGCCGTCCCGCGACCTCCTCCACCACATGGGGCGTGCGCCCGACGATGCCGACAACCTCGGCACCGGCGGCGCGAAAGGCTTGCGCATGGCCTTCACCGGCAAAGCCGGTGCCGGCGATGAGGACTCTTGGAGATGTGGTCATGGGACACCCTGAAATGCTGACTAGTATACTAGAAGTCCAAGCGAGGAGATGCAAGCCGGCATGACCGTGTCAGCGCCCGGCACCGCCGCGCGGTTTCGCCCTGCCGTGCCAGCGCCGTGCAGCGCAGCCGATCCGCCCGTTCGCTCTCTCTCTGCGGAGCGCGCGGCTCTTGCGGCATGCCCCGGATTTCCCGGCGAAAGCGGCCATTGGCACTCATCGCCTTTCGCTGCCCCATGGGCGCGACAGGCGGCAATGATGCGTCCTGCCGGAGAGGCGGAGAGCAAGCCAAGGTCCGGCCCAAGGGCTGCCGCGCGCCATCCGTCGCCGAAAGATAATTGACAATCCGTCAAATCATATGATGAAAGTCGTTTTGATATGCTCATTAAAGGTCCGCGATGACCCAGCCGCAAGACACCCCGGACGGATCGCTCACACTGCTCGTGGGGGGCGCAGGCCGTATCGGGCGCGCGATTGCGGAGCGTCTCATCGACAAGGGGCGCCGTGTCGTCGTGCTCGACCTGCACCCCGCCGAGCTGGACGGGGTCGCGTTCATCGAAACCGACATTCGCAGCGACGCTTCCGTGGCCGAGGCCCTCGACCTCGTGGCGCGCCGCCATGGATCGGTCGATGCGCTGATCTGCGCTGCGGGCTACCTGTCGGGCGGCAACGTGCTGGAGCTGACCGAGGACGACATCGCCCGCCACTTCGAGGTCAACCTGCTGGGCGCGGTCCGGGTGTCGCAGAAGGTCGCCGCGGGCATGCGCGAGACCGGCGGCAAGATCCTCTTCATCTCGTCGATCCACGGCCAGATCGGCGTGCCCAACCGGGCGGCCTATGCGATGTCGAAGGCGGCGCTCGGGGCATGGTCGCGCGCGATGGCGGTGGAACTGGCACCGCACCGGATCCGGGTCAACGTCCTGGCGCCCGGCGCCGTCGATACCGGCGGCATGCACGACCCCGCGCAACGCGCCTTCTGGCAGGCCGAAACGCCCTCCGGCCGGGTTGCCAAGGTCGAGGAAATCGCCCGCTTCGCCGCACTGCTCACCTCCGACGAGGCGAGCTTCATGACCGGCCAGACCATCGCGGTGGACGGCGGGGCCAGCAACCTGCGTCCGCAGGGCCTGTCGCCTTCGCCCGGCCCGGTGGCGAGGCTCGGTGCATGAAGGGAGGGCAGGCGCGATGACCGAGATCCGCAAGTCGGCCGCGGGCAGCACCGTGGTGCACCAGCTGGCCGCTCAGATCCGGCGCGACATTGCACTCGGCATCCTGGAGCCCAACAGCCGGCTCAACATCGAGGGTCTCAAGCGCGAGCGGAAGGTCTCCCACCCCTCGATCCGCGAGGCGCTGGCGCTGCTGGCGGGCGAGGGCTACGTGCAGGCCGAGGGCAACAAGGGCTACCGGGTGCTCGCCTCCTCCCTCGAGGAGCTGCGCGACACGACCCGTCTGCGCGCCGAGCTCGAATGTCTCGGCTTCCGCTGGTCGATGGAGCGCAGCGATGCCGACTGGCGCGCCTCCGTGGTGGCCTGCCACCACACCCTGAGCGAGGTCGAAGCCGACATGGGCAGCGACCCGCGCGCCTTCGCCGTCGAGTGGGACGACCGCAACCGGCAGTTCCACTTCGCGCTGATCGGCAATTGCGGCTCGCCCCGGTTGATCGACACCGTGGCCACGCTCTACGATCTGACCCGGCGCTACAGGCTGATGGCCTATGCGCAGAACACCTCGTCCCGGCCCGACTGGCTGGTGCGCAGCCCGCGCGAGCATGGGGCCCTGAAGGATTTCGCGCTGAAGGGCGACGTGGCCGCCGGCGAGGCCGCGCTGCGTGCGCATATCACCAAGAGTTTCGCCGAACCCGATCTCGCGGTGCTGTCGTTTCCTGGCAGCAGTGCAAAAACCACGTCGGCCGGGTAGGCCGGCATCTGTCTGACACCCAAGGGAGGACCTCAATGCAACTCAAGACCCTCGCGGCCGTCGCCGCGACACTGATCGCGGCTGCGCCACTGGCGCAGGCCCAGGAGCGTATCACCTACAAGTCGGCCAAGTCCGGCTCGTCCTACTACCAGATGGGCGTCGAGATCGCCGAGGCCGTGAAGGCCGGCACCGATGGCGGCATGATCGTCACCATCGAGGAGAGCCAGGGCTCGGTGCAGAACGTGATGGAAGTCCGCGCCCGCGGCGGCGACTTTGTCTTCACCACCCCGCCGGCGCTCGTGGGCGCGGCCCAGGCGGGCGCTGGTGCCTTCGAAGGCAAGGGCGACCCGGCCTTCGACGAGATCCGCGCGCTCTTTCCGATCCCCTCGCTGACCATGCACTTCGTGATGTCCGAGGCGAGCGGCGTGACCGATCTCGCCGGCATGGAGGGCAAGACGGTGCTTCTGGGCAAGGGCTCTTTCGGGGCAACGGAAGGCGAGAAGTATCTCGAGCTCTTCGGACTGACCGGCAAGGTCAACCTCGCCGATGCCGAGCTGTCGAACGCCAATGACGCGCTGAAGAACGGGCAGATCGACGGCTTCGTCACCGCAGGCTCCTGGCCCGCGCCCAACGTGATCGAGGCCGCCGCCAGCACCGGCGTCACCGTGCTGTCGCTGAGCTACGAGCAGATCGCCCAGACCGGCCGCACCCGGCTGGTGATTCCGGCCGGCACCTATGCCGGGCAGGACGCCGACATCGTCACCACCTCCCTGCCGGTCGCCGCCTTCACCACCACCAAGATGAGCGACGAGGTGGCCTACCAGCTCACCAGGACCTTCTGGGAAGAGCGCGACCGCATGGCCGAGATCGCGCCCTGGTGGGCCGGTGTCGACCCCACGCTGATGGAGGCCGTCGAGGTCAAGTTCCATCCCGGCGCGCTGCGCTACTACGAAGAAGCCGGCATCGCCCTGAGCGACGCTCAAAAGTGATCCGGCGCGGTTGGCGGGCGCCGCTTTGGCCGCCCGCCACCACCGCCTTGCTCCCCAAACCATCGGACTCCCGACATGCGCCTCGCTGCCTTCCTGCTGGCGACCGTCCTGGTCGTATTCCATCTCGGTCTCGTGTTTTCGGGGCTGGTGCCCAACCTGATCTCGCGCCCGGTGCACCTGGCCCTTGCCCTGCCGTGGATCCTGCTGGTCCCGGGGCAGTCCGGGTGGCGGCGCATCAGCGGCATCGCCCTCACGGTGGTGGGGGTCGGCGCGGCGCTCTGGGTCGCACTCTCGAGCGAGCGGCTGGGCGACCAGTACGGCTTCATCGAGTCGGGCTTCCAGGTGGCCGTGGCGGTGGTGCTGCTCGGCGTCGTGCTCGAGGCGGCGCGCCGGGCCATCGGCTGGCCGCTGCCGCTGGTGGCGCTCCTGGCGCTGCTCTACGGCCTCTTCGGCCAGCATATTCCGGGCGAGTTCGGCCATTCCGGCACGCCGCTGCGCAGCTTTCTCGGCACGCTGACCATCGCCGAGGGCGGCATCTGGGGCAGCCTGACCGGCGTTTCGGTGAACGTGGTGGCGATCTTCGTCATCTTCGGCGCGGTGCTCAACGCGGGCGAGGCGGGGCAGGGGTTCATGAACCTCGCCTCCGCGGCGGCGGGCCGGCTGCGCGGCGGCGCGGCCAAGGTCTCGGTCCTCTCCTCGGCGCTCTTCGGCTCGATCTCCGGCTCGGCCTCGGCCAACGTCGCCTCCACCGGCGCGATCACCCTGCCCGCGATGACCCGGCTGGGCTACCCCAAGCGGCTCGCCGCGGCGGTCGAGGCGGTGGCCTCCTCGGGCGGCCAGATCATGCCGCCGCTGATGGGGGCAGGGGCCTTCGTGATGGTCGAGCTCACCGGCGTGCCCTACACCCAGATCATGGCCGCGGCCCTGCTGCCCGCAATCCTCTACTTCGTCGCGGTGTGGATCGGGGTCGATGCCTACGCCAGCCGCTACGACCTCAAGGGCATCGACGCCTCCGAGGCGCCGGGCTGGCGCGAAGTGCTGGTCACCTCCGCCTTCTTCGCCATCCCCTTCGCCGTGCTCCTCGTCGGGCTCTTCGTGATCCGGGTCACGCCGCAATACGCGGCCAGCCTCGCGATCCTCGCGGCCTTTGCGCTGCTCTTTTTCAACGCCAGGGGCCTCGGCAGCTGGCGCGGCACGGCGGAGCGGATCGAGAGCGCCTTCGTCAACGCCGCGCGGCAGGTGTCGATGATCGCGGCGATCATCATCTGCGCCTCGATCATCATCGGCGTGCTGGCCATCACCGGGCTCGGCGTCAAGATCACCTCGCTGATCCTGTCGGGCGCAGGCGGCATGCTCTGGCCCGCCCTGCTGCTGACGGCGCTGGCCTGCCTCGTGCTGGGCATGGAAGTGCCCACCACGGCGGCCTACGTCATTTGCGTGTCGGTCGCCGGCCCCGCCCTGCGCGAGCTCGGGCTCGACCTGCTGCAGGCCCATCTCTTCGTGTTCTGGTTCGCGCTGCTCTCGACCATCACGCCCCCCGTCTGCGGCGCGGTCTTCATCGCGGCGGGGATGATCGGGGAGAACTGGCTCAAGGTCGCTGTCACCGCAATGACCCTGGGCTTCGGGCTCTACATCATTCCGCTGGCGATGATCGCCAACCCCGCGCTCATCGGGCTCACCGCCACGCCGTTCCTGGCCATCGTCACCGCCCTGCAGATCGCGCTGGCCCTGGGGCTGATGTCGCTCGGCCTGATCCGCAGGCGGCTCGGGCCGTGGCGGCTGGTGCTGATCGCTGTCGGCCTGCTCGTCGTCTTCGCGCGGCCGCTTCTGGGCCTCTGAACGCCGGAGCCAGTCGGCCCGAACGGGCGGCTGGCTCCTGAAACCCCGAGACCGGGCCGGTCCGCCGCTCAGGCGGCGCGGGCCAGGCGCTCCGATCCCGCCTCCACCAGCGCATGATGCAGCGCCGAGATGGCCGGGTCGAGGTCATCGCGCTCGAGCACGAACTGAACATCCACGTTGCGCGGGCCCTGGGTGGCGCCGATGGCCTCCAGCCCCGCCCCGGCAATCGCCTGAAGGCCCCGCGTCAGCACCGAAAGGCCCGCCAGATCGCGCCCGATGGCCGAGGCGATGGCCACGGCCCGTGCCGAGATCTCGGCAGAGGGGTAGCGCGCGGCGAGGTCCTTCTCGACCCGGCGCAGCACCTTGGGCGAGGTGTCGACGTAATGGGTGATGGTGTTGGCGTTGGAGACCTTCGAGACGATCCGCACCCTGTGGCGGGTCAGCGCCTCGAGGATTGCGGCGTCGTAGCCCTTCACGCCCACCATGTCCTGCTCGAAGAGCTCGAAGGCATAGAGCTTCAGCCCGGTGACGATCTCCACCGCCGGGCTCTCGGCGGGGTGGTCGTCGATCAGCGTGCCGGGGTCTTCCGGCTCGAAGGCATTGGTCACCCGCAGCGGCACCTCGGCCTGGCGCAGGGTCTTGGCCGCCTTGGGGTGGATCGCCTCCATCCCGAGGTTCGAAAGCTGGTCGGCCACGTCGTAATTGGTGCGCCCGAGCTTGCGGGCAGCACCCGGCCCGACCAGGTTGGGATCGGCCGAGGAGAGGTGGAACTCCTTGTGAATGATCGCTTCGCGGGCGCCGGTGAGCGCGGCAAGCTGCGAGAAGGTCACTTCCGAATAGCCCCGGTCGAACTCGCTCATCAGCCCTTCGCGGCATTGCGCGTAGCCGGTGACGATGGGCATCTCGCGGGCAACGTCAACGCCCTTGAGCCCGGTGGTGATCCGCTCGGCCAGGTCCAGCCCGCCCTCATCGCGCCAGCCCGAAAGGTCGATGAACCGCGCCTTCACCCCGGCGCGCTGCAGCAGCAGTGTGGTGACATGGGCCGAATGCGCCTCGCCCAGCCCGGCCAGCAATTCGCGGGTGTGCGCGAGGTTCTCCGACAGCCGGAAGTGCCCGTGGCGGCAGAGCCGGCGCAGGTTCAGCAGGCTGGTGCGCGCGCCCTGGATGCGGTCGTCCACGAAGGCATCCGCCGTGGCACGGTCCTCGCCGTGGTCCAGCACGCGGGCGTTGGCGCCGCGCATGGCCTCGGCCACGGCGCTCAGCCGCGCCTCCCAGCCCTCGCCCAAGGCGTCGTCGTCGCGGGCATAGGCGGCATAGACACCGGGCTCGCCGGTCTTCTTGTGCTCCAGCAGCAGGTTGGTGATGCCGCCGAAGGCCGAGACCACGAAGACCCGGCCATAAAGCCCCTCCGTGCCGCGCCCTCCAAGGATGAGCGTGTCGCGCAGCTCGTGAATTCGGTCCATCGAGGTGCCGCCGATCTTTTCAACCGTATGGGTCATCTCAGGCCTCCACGGCCTCCTCGGCCGGCGCATAGGAGCCGTCCTCGCGGTGCACCTCGGTGCCGGTCACCGGAGGGTTGAAGCAGCAGGCCATCACCAGCTCCTCATCGGCCCGCAGGGTGTGCCGGTCGTGCTTGTCGAGCGCATACATGACGCCCGGCCTGATCGCATGGGTCTCGCCGGTGGCCAGATCGGTGATCGAGCCGGAGCCTTGCATGCAATAGACGCTCTCGAAGTGGTTCTTGTACTCGAAAGTGTGCTCCGAGCCGGCCTCGAGAAAGGTGATGTGAAACGAAAACCCCATGCCGTCCTGCGCCAGCAGCATCCGCACCGAGCTCCACTTCGCGTCATTCACCACGCGGTCGCGCTCGTTTTTCACGATCTCGTTGAAATCCCTGACAATCATCGGTTCACTCCGCTGCAATCTTGGCTGCGCTGTCCAGCACGCCACGGGCGGCGGTCAGCAGGATGTCGAAGCCTTCGTTGAAGGTCTCGACGGGGGTTGTGAGAGGGGCCAGCACCTTCACCACCTGGTCCTCGTTGCCCGAGGTCTCGATGACGAGGCCCAACTCGTAGGCGCGGGCGCAGATCGCGCTGGCAAGCTCGCCCGAGCCCACGTCGACGCCCTGCATCAGGCCACGGCCCTTGAGCGTGGCGCCCGGCACCAGCACGGCAAGCTCGGCCAGCCGGTCCAGGATCAGCCGCTGCTTCTCGGCCAGCTCCTGCTCGAAGGCCTCGTCGGCCCAGAACTTCTCGATCGCCACGCGGGCGGTCACGAAGGCATGGGTGTTGCCCCGGAAGGTGCCGTTGTGCTCGGCGGGGCCGAACACGTCGTGCTCCGGGCGCACCAGGAGGGCGGCGAAGGGCAGGCCGAATCCCGAGAGGCTCTTGGCCATCGTCACGATATCCGGCGTCACGCCCATCTCCTCGAAGGAGAAGAAGGTGCCGGTCCGGCCGCAGCCAGCCTGGATGTCGTCGATGATGAGCAGGGCGCCGTGCTTGCGGGCGATCGCCGCGATATGGCGCACCCACTCGGGGCTGGCGGCATTGAGCCCGCCTTCGCCCTGCACGGTCTCCAGGATGATCGCGGCGGGCGCGTCCACGCCGCCCGAGGCGTCAGAGAGCATCTGCTCCAGCTGCGCCGCGGTATCCACGCCCTCGCCGAAGTAGCCGTCAAACGGCATCCGGGTCACGCCGGCGAGGTCCATCGCCGCGCCGCCCCGGTGATAGCCGTTGCCGGTGGCCGCCAGCGCCCCCATCGTCACGCCGTGAAAGCCGTTGGTGAAGGCGATGATATTGCTGTGGCCAGTGACCTTGCGGGCGATCTTCATCGCCGCTTCCACCGCGTTCGCGCCGGTCGGGCCGGTGAACATGATCCGGTGATCCATGTCGCGCGGCGCGAGGATGTGGCGCTCGAAGGCCTCGATGAAGGCGGCCTTGGTGCTGGTGTGCAGGTCGAGCCCGTGGGCGATGCCGTCGCCGGTGATATGCTCCACCAGCGCGGCCTTCATGTCGGGGTCGTTGTGGCCGTAGTTCAGCGACGAACAGCCGGCCAGGAAGTCGATCCAGGCCTTGCCGTCGGCGTCGATCAGCTCCGAGCCGCGGCCCTTGGCAAACATCGCGGGCATCCCGCGGCAATAGGAACGGGCCGCGCTCTCGCGGCGTGTGAAGATGTCAGCGGTCTCTGTCATGTCCTTGGGCATGAGGAATCCTTTCGGGATCTGGTCCGGTCTGTTGGGGAGAGGTCGATCAGGCCGCGCGCGCCAGCGCACCGGGGGAGGGCAGGCTGATCGTCACCATGTGTTCGGTGTCGTGATGACCGTCGAAATGCGCGCCGCTCTCGAAGTGGGGCGCATCGGTCAGGGTGCCGCCGATCTCGCGGGCAAAGCTGCGAAACAGCCCCCAGGAGGCGGCATTGTCCTTGGTGATCGTGGTCTTGAGGTGGTCGGCGGCCTCGCAGGCATCGCGCCCGATCAACTCCAGAAGCATGGTCTTGCCTAGCCCGAGCCCCCGCGCCTTGGGGCTGACGGCCACCTGCCAGACAAAGAGCTCGTCGCTGTCGGGGATCATGTGGCCCGAGATCCAGCCCACGAGTTCGCCCTCCAGCTCGGCGACCACGCAGGTATCGCGAAAGTGGTCGGCCTGGATCAGGTTGGCATACATGGAGTTCTCGTCGAGCGGCTTGCAGGCTTTGACAAGCGCCCAGATCTCGGCCCCGTCGGTCTTCCGGGGTTTGCGCAGGCGCGGCGCGCGCGTGCAGGGGGCTGTCATGTCTTTCGGCATTCGCTTTGGTCCTCATATGCTTCGGGCCTCTAAGTAAAGCGCCACCGGGGGTATTTCAACATCCTAAGTAAAATTTCACCGAAACTTCATGTTTTGCCGCTACATGTTGTACCATTTGGGCGGAAGGCGTAGCATGTTTCCCGCCAATCTCCTAAGTCGGCCTAAGCACTCCGGGCGCGATACTTTGGGGATTGAAGTGAATTTGAGCCCCGTGGCACTCTCTGGCAATGACAGAGGCCGCCCCAGACCGCGTGGATGAAAGCCTGATCGCCCTCAGGCGCATCCTGCGTGCGATCACCCAGTACGACCGCGAGCTGGCGGCCGAGGCCGGCGTGACCCCGGCGCAGCTGCGAGTCCTGCAGATTCTCGCCTTTCATCCCGAGGGCAGCGCAACGCCCAAGGCGCTTTCGGTGCAGATGGGCGTGTCCCAGGCCACGGTCACCGCCATCATCGACAAGCTGCAAGCCACCGGGCACGTTACCCGCCAGAAATCCGAAACGGACCGGCGGCAGACCAACGTCACCATCTCGCATGCGGGGCGCGCCGCCCTGATCAACGCGCCCGACGCGCTTCAGCAGCGCTTCGTCACCGCCTTCAGCCAGATGCTGGACTGGGAGCAGGCGCAGCTGCTGGCCTCGCTGGAGCGGGTGGCCGCGATGCTCGACGCCGAAGACATCGACGCCTCTCCCGTGCTCACCGCCGGCGAGCTCGACATCGCCCCGAAGCAACCCTAGCCAGGCAGATCAGCCGCGGGTCACTTCCGGTTCGGCCGAGAGGTCCACGCCGCCGTTCTCGGAAGCGGGGTAGAGCACCACCTTGGCGTTCATCGGGGTGCGCCGGTAGAGGTGCACGATCTGGTTGTTCACCAGCCGCGCGCAGCCGTTCGACACCCGCTTGCCGATGGTCCGCGGGTCGTTGGTGCCATGGATGCGCAGGAAGGTATCGCCGATCTGCGGCTTGAAGAGGTAGAGCGCGCGGGCACCGAGCGGGTTGGCCGGGCCGCCGGGCATGCCGTCCTCGAACCGCTTGTACTGCGCGGGGTCGCGCTCGATCATGTCGGGCGTCGGCGTCCAGGCCGGCCACTGCTTGCGCGCCCCCACGAAAAAGGTGCCCGGCTCGTAGAGCCCCGGGCGGCCGATGCCGCAGGTATAGCGGATCGCGCGGCCGCCCCCGAGGGTGAGAAACAGCGCAAACCGGCTCGGGCTGACATGAATTTCCTGCGGCGCCAGGTCTTCCGACACGTTCACGTAATGCGGCAGCAGCTCGATCGGCAGTCCGTAGGGCTTGAGGGTCTCGTCAAAGGCAAGGGCAGGGGCCCCGGCCACAAAGGTGCCGCCAAGCAGCGCAGCACTGCCGGCAATAAAGTCTCGTCTCTTCATGTCACTCGAACCTTGGGCGTAAATTTTGGGGGAACATGCCCAAAACGGGCCCGAAACCCAAGCCCTTTGTGCGTTTGTTCACGCAGAGGTCAGGTTCCGCGGTTCAGCGGCCCGCCGCATATTGCCGCCGCAGCGTGAGCTTGGAGACCTTGCCGGTCGCCGTCAGCGGCAGCTCCTCGACGAAGAGAATGTCATCCGGCAGCTGCCAGCTGGCGAAGTGCGGCGCGAGCAGATCGCGCAACGCCTGCGGCTCCGGGGCCTCGCCCTTGGGCACCACCACCAGCATCGGGCGCTCGCCCCATTTTTCATGGGGCACGGCAATGGCGGCGCAATTGGTGACCTGCGGATGGCCCATCACCACGTTCTCCATGTCGATCGAGCTGATCCACTCGCCGCCCGACTTGATGAGATCCTTCGTCCGGTCGGTGATCGAGAGCACCCCGTCGGGGGTGATCCGGGCAATGTCGCCGGTGCCGAACCAGCCCTCCGCGTCGATCGCCTCGGCGCTGGCCTCGGCATTGTCGTAATAGCCCGCCGCGATGGTGTTGCCCCGCACGAAAAGCTCGCCCGTGGCCTTTCCGTCCTGCGGCAGCTCGGCGCCATCCTCTCCGACGAGCTTCATGTCCACCCCAAAGGCCCGGCGGCCCTGCTTCTGCTTGACGTCGAGCTTTTCGGCGAGTGGCCGGTCGGCCAGTCGGGGCGGCAGGTTGCCGATCGTCCCGATCGGGCTCATCTCGGTCATGCCCCAGGCGTGGCACACATCCACGCCCCGGGTCTCGAACCCCTCGATCATCGCCCGCGGTGCCGCCGAGCCGCCCACGACGAGGTGGCCAAAACCCTCCGGCAGCCGCCCCTGCGCCTCGATCTCCCGTTGCAGGCCCAGCCAGACCGTCGGCACGCCCCAGGCCGAGTAGACCCGCTCGCTGTCCATCAGCGAAAACAGCGAAGGCCCGTCGAGCCCCGGACCGGGCATCACCAGCGAGGCCCCGGTGAGCGGCGCCGAATAGGGCAGCCCCCAGGCGTTGACATGGAAGAGCGGCACGACCGGCAGGATCCGGCTGCCCTCGCGCAGCACCTTCGGCAGGCTGATCGCGGTGCAAAGCGCGTGCAGCACCGTCGAGCGGTGCGAGTAGAGCGTGCCCTTGGGGTTGCCTGTTGTTCCGGACGTGTAACAGAGCGCGGCGGCGGTGGTCTCGTCGAACTCCGGCCAGTCGAAATGCGCGGGCTGGCCCGCCAGCAGCGCCTCGTAGTTCAGGCACTCCACCCGGCTCTCGGGGTGCTTCTGCTCGTCCACCATCGCCACGTAACGCAGGCTCTCGGGAAACTGCGGCGCCAGTCCCTCGATGATCGGCAGGAAGGTGGTGTCGAAGAACAGCAGGCTGTCGCCCGCGTGGGTCACGATGTAGCCCATCTGCTCGGCCGAGAGCCGCGGGTTGATGGTGTGGCACACCGCGCCGATTCCGCTGATCGCGTAGTAAAGCTCGAAATGCCGGTAGCCGTTCCACGCCAGCGTCGCCACCCGGTCGCCCGGCCGGACGCCAAGCGCGCGCAGGGCATGGGCGAGCTTCGCCACCCGCACGGCGGTTTCGGGGTAGCTCTGGCGATGGATGTCGCCCTCCGTCCGGCGCGAGACGATCCCCTCGTCGGGAAAGATCTGCGCCGTATGGGCCAGGATGTCCGCGATCCGCAGCGGACGATGCATCATCAGGCCTTCCATGGCCGCTCCTCCCTCTGTCGCGGCCTCCTCGCCGCGTTTGTCGTCAGCCTAGGCGCGGAGGGCGCGGCCCCGCAACACCTCCCAAGGTCGGGGCCGGGCCACGTGGGGCGGCGCCCGGTCGCACCCGACCCGCGCTCAGCCCATCGCCGACCAGCCGCCATCCACGATCAGCGTCTGCCCGGTCATCCAGGCCCCCGCCCGCGAGGCCAGCATCACCGCCACCCCGGCAATATCCTCCGGCTCGCCGAGCCGCTTCAGCGCATAGCTTTCCGCCGTCTTCCGCGCCCGCTCCGAGTCTTCGTGGAGTGCGCGGGCGAAATCGGTCTTCACCACGGCGGGGGCGATCCCGTTCACCCTGATGTTGTCGGCCCCGTAGGCCACCGCGAGGTTGCGCACGATCTGCGTGTCGGCGGCCTTGGTCACCGCGTAGATGCCCAGCTGCTCCGAGCCCTTGAAGGCCGCGATGGAACTCACGATCACGATGGCCCCGCCGCCCTTCGCCTGCATCTCCGGAATGACCTGCTTGCACAGCCGCATGTTGGCCCGGATGTTCACCGCCACGGTCTTGTCGAAGGCGTCGTCCGGCGTGTCGAGAAACGGCCCCATGTAGGGGTTCACCGCCGCGTTGCACACGAGGATGTCCGGCGGCCCGAGCTGCGCCTCGCAGCCCGCCACCAGCGCCTCGATCGCCCTGTCATCCGAGATGTTGCAGGCCATCGGCACCGCCGCCGGCCCGATCTCGCCCGCGACCCGCGCGCAGGCATCGGCCTTGCGCGACGAGATCACCACCCGCGCCCCCCGCGCCACCAGTGCCTCCGCAATCGCCCGGCCAATGCCCCGCGTCGAGCCGGTCACCAGCGCCACCTTGCCCGTCAGATCGAAAAGATCGCTCATCGTGCTCCTCCCTCCGGCAGAGCAGACAGGGGGCGGGGCGGGCTTGTCAAGAATGTGCGGAATTGTATTCTGCATTGCGAAACGGGCGCGCCCTGCGAGCAGGCAAGGCGGAGAACCCGGCAACTCGGGAGGGACGGCGGTGATGACACCGGCCAATCTGTTCGACCTAGGCGGCAAGATCGCCCTCGTCACCGGGGGCTCTTCCGGCATCGGCGAGATGGCCGCCGAGGGGCTGGTGCGGGCCGGCGCGCGCGTGCTGCTCGCCTCCCGCCGGGGCGAGGCCTGCGAGGCCGTCGCCGCCCGGCTCAACGCGCTGGGCACCCCCGGGCAGGCCGAGGGCTTCGCGGGCGATGTCTCCACCGCCGAGGGTGTGGCCGCGCTGGCGGCTCAGGTGCAGGCCCGCACCGGGCGCCTCCACATCCTGTTCAACAACGCCGGCCGCAGCTGGGGCGCACCGCTCTCCGACTTTCCCCACGCCGCCTGGGAAAAGGTGATGAGCCTCAACGTCGCCGGCCTCTTCGAGCTCACGCGCAGCCTGCTCCCGCTCCTGCGCGCCGCCGCCACCGATGATGACCCCGCCCGCGTGGTCAACACCGGCTCGGTCATGGGCGAGGTGCCGATGGGCGATGATGCCTATTCCTACGCCGCCTCCAAGGCCGCCGTGCACCACCTGACCCGCATCCTCGCCAAGGAACTCGCCGCCAGCCGGATCACCGTCAACGCCCTCGCCCCCGGCCCCTTCGTCAGCAAGATGACCGCCTTCGCCACCGGCGACGACGAGATGCGCGCCCGCGTCGGCGCCCAGGTGCCGCTCGGCCGCGTCGGCCGCCCGGAGGATATCGCCGCCGCACTGCTCTACCTCTGCGGCCCCGGCGGCGGCTATGTCACCGGCGCCATCCTCCCCGTCTCCGGCGGCATCAACGTGCAGACCGGCCCCGACATCTTCGCCGAGGGCAAGCCGTGACCCTGGACGAGCTGAAAACCCGCGCCGGCGAGGAGCTGGGCGTTTCCCGCTGGTTCACCATCGACCAGCCGCTGATCGACGCCTTCGCCGAGCTCACCGGCGACCACCAGTTCATCCACACCGACCCGGCCCGCGCCGCGCAAACCCCCTTCGGCTCCACCATCGCCCACGGCTTCCTGACGCTCTCGATGCTCTCGGCCATGGCCCAGGATGCCCAGCCCCGGCTCGATCCGGCGGGCATGGGCGTGAACTACGGCTTCGACCGCATCCGCTTTCTCGCGCCGGTGCCCTCGGGCGCCCGCATCCGCGCCCGCTTCACGCTGGCCGAGGTGCGCGAGCTGCCAAATCGGGTCGTCGCCCTGGCGTGGGATGCAACCGTCGAAGCCGAGGGCGCGGCCCGCCCGGTGCTCGCCGCCCGCTGGCTGCTGCGGCGCTACACCGATGTCGCCGCCTGAGCGGCCCGAGTAGGAAGGAAAGCAGACCCCATGCGCGACGCCCTCATCGTCTCCACCGCCCGCACCCCCATCGGCAAGGCCTATCGCGGGGCCTTCAACGCCACCACGCCGCAGGCGCTGGCGGGCCACGCGATTGCCCAGGCCGTCGCCCGCGCAGGCGTCGAGCCGGGCGAGGTCGGCGACGTGGTGCTGGGCGCGGCGCTGCAACAGGGCTTCCAGGGCGGCAACATCGCCCGGCAGGCGGCGCTGCGCGCGGGCCTGCCCGACACCGTGGCCGGCATGAGCCTCGACCGGCAATGCGCCTCCGGCCTCATGGCGATTGCGACGGCGGCCAAGCAGGTGATCCACGACGGCATGCCAATGGCCGTGGGCGCGGGGGTGGAGTCCATCTCGCTGGTGCAAACCCCGGCCATGCGCCGCGACCCCGACCCGTGGCTCTGCGAGCACGTCCCCGCGATCTACATGACCATGCTCGAAACCGCCGAAACCGTCGCCGCCCGCTACGGCATCAGCCGCGAGGCGCAGGATGAATACGCCGCCCGGAGCCAGGCCCGCACCGCCGCCGCCCAGGAGGCCGGCAGGTTCGAGGCCGAGATCGTGCCGCTGGCCTCGGTGATGAAGGTGAAAGACCGCGAGACCGGCGAGGTTTCCGACCGCCCGGTGACGCTGGAGCGGGACGAGGGCAATCGCCCCGACACTACGGCCCAAAGCCTGGCCGGACTGAAGCCGGTGTTCGAAAACGGCATCAACCTGGATGAAGGTCGCTTCATAACAGCCGGGAATGCCTCGCAACTGTCCGATGGTGCATCCGCCGCAATGTTGATGGAGGGCAAGGAAGCCGCGCGCCGCGGCCTCACCCCCCTGGGCCGCTACGTCGGCATGGCCGTCGCCGGCTGCGCGCCCGACGAGATGGGCATCGGCCCGGTCTTTGCGGTGCCGAAACTGCTCGCCGCCCATGGCCTGAAAATCGACGACATCGACCTCTGGGAGCTGAACGAGGCCTTCGCCTGCCAGGTGCTCTACTGCCGCGACCGGCTCGGCATCCCCGACGAGCGCCTCAACGTGAACGGCGGCGCCATCTCCATCGGCCACCCCTACGGCATGTCGGGCGCTCGCATGACCGGCCACGCGCTGATCGAAGGAAAGCGCCGCGGCGCAAGATACATCGTCACCACCATGTGCGTGGGCGGCGGCATGGGGGCCGCCGGCCTCTTCGAAGTTCTGTAAGGAGAGCGATATGGACCTCGGGATGACCCCCCGCGTGAAGGAGCTGGCCGCGAAAGTCCGGCAAATGGTGAGCGAGGAGATCGAGCCGCTCGACGCCGAGTTCGAGGCCGAAGTGGGCAAGCATCCCTCGGGCGACCGCTTCCAGCTCACCGACCGCCAGCTTGAAATCCTCGACACCCTCAAGGCCAGCGCCCGCGCCAAGGGCCTGTGGAACTTCTGGCTCACCGACAGCGACAAGGGACAGGGGCTTTCAACCGTCGAATACGCCTATCTCGCCGAGGAAATGGGCAAGGTCGGCATCGCGGCAGAGGTCTTCAACTGCGGGGCGCCCGACACCGGCAACATGGAGGTCTTCGAGCGCTACGGCAGCCCGGCCCACAAGGAGCGCTGGCTCAAGCCCCTGCTGAACGGCGAGATCCGCTCCGCCTACGTGATGACCGAGCCGGGCGTGGCCAGCTCCGACGCCACCAACATCGCGCTGGAGGCAAGGGAAACCGCCGAGGGCTGGGTGCTGAACGGCGAGAAATACTGGATATCAGGCGCCGGCGACCCGCGGTGTGCCGTCTACATCATCATGGCCCAGACCGACCCCGAGGCGCACAAGCACGCCCGCCACTCCATGTTCGTGCTGCCCGCCGACACGCCCGGCATCGAGATCCTGCGCCCGATGCACGTCTTCGGCCATGACGACGCGCCCCACGGCCACATGCACCTGCGCTTCACCAACGTCCACGTCGCGCCCGAAGACCTGATCCTCGGGCGGGGCAGGGGCTTCGAGGTGGCACAGGGCCGCCTCGGGCCGGGCCGCATCCACCACTGCATGCGGGCCATCGGTCAGGCCGAAAAGGCGCTGGAGCTGTTCTGCAAGCGCGCGATGACCCGCGAGGCCTTCAAGAAAAAGATCGTCGACCTCGGCGCCAATTACGACATCATCGCCAATTGCCGGATGGAGATCGAGATGGCCCGCCTGCTCTGCCTCAAGGCTGCCTGGATGATGGATACCCAGGGCACCCGCGTCGCCCAGCCCTGGATCAGCCAGATCAAGGTGGTGGCCCCCCTCATGGCGCTCAAGGTCGTCGACGAGGCCATGCAGGTTCATGGCGGCACCGGTATCAGCCAGGACACGCCGCTTGCCGCGATGTGGACCAAGATCCGCACCCTGCGCTTTGCCGACGGGCCGGATGCGGTGCACCGCCGCCAGGTCGCCCGCGCCGAGCTGCGCAAGTATTCCAACGAGAAGATCTAGGTGGGCGCGGGCGCGGATACCGCCACGCTCGACGTGGAGGCCGTGGGCGGCTGGATCGCCGCCCATGTGCCGGGCTTCTCCGGCCCGGTCACCGCGCAGAAGTTTCCCACCGGCCAGTCCAACCCCACCTTCCGCCTCGCCACGCCCAAGGGCGATCTGGTGCTGCGCCGCAAGCCGCCCGGACGGCTTCTCAAGTCCGCCCATGCGGTCGACCGCGAATACCGGGTGCAAGAGGCGCTGGCCGAAACCCCGGTGCCGGTCGCCCGGATGATCGCCTATTGCAACGATCTGGCCGTCATCGGCTCCGAGTTCTACCTCATGGAGCACGTGCAGGGCCGCCACTTCAACCTGCCGCACCTCCCCGAGCTTCCGCCCGACGCGCGCGGCCCCATCTTCGACGAGATGAACCGCGTCCTCGCCGCGATCCACGAAGTCGACCTCGCCGCCACCGGGCTTGCCGACTACGGCCCCAGCGGCAACTACTACCGCCGCCAGATCGACCGCTGGACCACCCAGTATCGCGCCTCCGAGACCGAGACGATCCCGGCCATGGATGCGCTCATCGCCTGGCTCGACGCCAACGTGCCGCCCGACGATGGCCAGACCTGCCTCACCCACGGCGACTACCGGCTCGACAACCTGCTCTTCGCGCCCGACGCCCCCCGCGTCGCCGCCGTGCTCGACTGGGAGCTTTCCACTCTCGGCCACCCCTATGCCGACCTCGCGCAGGTGATCATGCAGTGGCAGCGCCCGCCGGGGCCGGAGGGCAGGGGCCTCGCCGGGCTCGACCGCGCCGCCGAGGGCCTGCCCGAGGACGCGGCCTTCATCGAGGCCTATTGCGCCCGCCGCGGCCTGACCGGCATCCCGCGTTTCGGCTTCTACATCGCCTTCGCCAACTTCCGCATGGCGGGCATCCTCCAGGGCGTGAAAAAGCGCGCGCTCGACGGCAACGCCTCGAACCCCGAGAAGGGGCTGCGACTGGGCGCGCTGGTGCCGGGCCTGGCCGAGGCCGGGCTGGAGGCGGCGGCAGATGCCTGAGCGGCCCTCTCCCCGGCGCGTGGTGCTCATCACCGGCGCCGCCTCGGGCTTCGGGGCCGGCGCGGCACGCGGCTTTGCGGCGCAAGGCGCCCGCCTCGTGCTCTGCGACATCGACGAGAAAGGGCTCGAGACCCTGGCCGAAAGCCTGCGCGCGGCGGGCGCAGAGGTGCTGGCCCGCCGGGTCGACGTGACAGAGGAGGCCGCGCAGGCCGGGCTGGTCGCCGCCGCCCTCCGGCATTTCGGCCAGCTCGACGTGGCGATCAACAACGCAGGCCTCGGCCAGCCCTTCACCCCGCTCGCCCGCACCGAGGCGCGGGACTTCGACCGGATCATGGCCGTCAACGCGCGCGGCGTCTTTCTGGGCATGAAGCACCAGGTCCCGCCGATGCAGCAGGCCCGCGCGGGCGTGATCCTCAACATTGCCTCCGTCGCGGGCCTGACCGGGGCCGGGCACCTCGCCGCCTATGCCGCCGCCAAGCATGCCGTGGTGGGCCTCACCCGCGCCGCCGCCGACGAGCTGGCCCGTCACAACATCCGCGTCAACGCGCTCTGCCCGGCCTTCGCCGAGACCCCGCTCTTTGCCGAGATGGCCGACCGCATGGCCAGCCGCACCGGCGAAGACGCCGCGCAGACCCGCCAGCGCATCACCGCCCGCGTGCCGATGGGCCGCGTGGCCACAGTGGACGAGGTCGTGCAGGCCATGCTCTGGACTTGCGCCCCCGCCAACACATTCATGACCGGGCAGGCCCTCGCCATCGACGGCGGGCTGACGGCGATCTAGAGGACAGAAGGTGGACGCAAGCGACGATATCGAGACCGGGCTGGAAGGAGACGACCGCAACTTCATCACCGCGCTGGCCCGCGGGCTGGAGGTGCTGCGCTGTTTCCGCCCCTCCGAGACCGAGTTGACCAACCAGGAAATCGCCGCCCGCACCGGCCTGCCCAAGGCCACCATCTCGCGGCTCACCTACACCCTGCGCAAGCTCGACTACCTGGTGCACTCCGAGCGCAACGGCACCTACCGGCTGGGGCCGGGCGTGCTGGCGCTGGGCTACGGCGTGCTGGCGGGGATGGAGACCTCCGAGCGCGCCCGAGACCAGATGCGCGCGCTCTGCGAGGGGCCCAACCCGCATGTCACCGCGGCCTTCGCCGAGCGCCACCGGCTCCAGGCCGTCTATGTCGGCGTGCAGCGCAGCCACCAGGCGGTGTCGCTCACCATGAATGTGGGCGCCCGCCTGCCGCTCTTTCACTCCGCCATCGGCCGCGCGATCCTTGTGGCGATGACGCAGGAGGAGCGCGCCCATGTGATGCACCTCGCCGAGCAGGAGCGCCCGGGCGATGTGCCGCGCTACCGCGAGAGCCTCGCCCGCGCCCTCGAGGATTACGCCGCGCTGGGCTACACCACCTCCTTCGGCGACTGGCGCCCCGAGATCAACGGCATCGCCGTGCCGGTGGTGTCGCTCAACGGCGACCGGATCTTCGGCCTCAACGTCGGCGGCCCGTCCTTCCTCGTGTCGCCCGAGGAGCTGCGCGAGGGCTATGCCGAGCGCGTGCTGGCCGCCGCCGCCGCGCTCAGCCGCAAGGCCGGGGCATGAGCTGGCCCCCCGCGCCCGCCATCGCGCCCGAACTGGCCGAGCCGCCCTATCCCTTCCAGGCCCTCATGGGCTTTCAGGTCACCGGCTGGGGCGAGGGCTGCGCGCGGGTCGAGCTCGAACCCCTCGATGCGGTCGAAAACCGCCACGGCATCCCCCACGGCGGGGCGCTCTCGGTGCTGCTCGATACCGCCATGGGCTACGCGGGCAGCTACACCGGCGACGCGGGCAACCGGCTCATGTCGATGACCCTGTCGATGACCGTCAACTTCCAGGGCCAGGCCCGTGGCACCCGGCTCGTCGCCGAGGGGCGCAAGACCGGGGGAGGGCGCAAGACCTTCTTCGCCGAGGCCCGGCTGACCGACGAGCACGGCACACTTGTGGCCACCGCCACCGGCGTCTTCCGCTACCGCACGCCTCAGGCGTAGGTCGCGGCCACCCGCGCGGTGTGAAAATCCGCATCGCCCAGCTGCGCGTCGAGCATCACCAGCCGCTTGGCATAGTGGCTCAGCGGGTATTCCCAGGTCATCCCGATCCCGCCGTGCAGCTGGATGGCCTCCTCGCTCACCTTCCGCGCGACCCGGCCCACGAGGCTCTTGGCCATCGCCGTGGTGCGCCCGTCCATCCGGTCGGCGGCCAGGATGGTGATCGAGCGGGCCTGCTCGATCGCTGTCTTCATCTCCACCATCCGGTGCTGCAGGGCCTGGAACTTGCCGATCTCTCGGCCAAACTGCTTGCGGCTCTTGAGGTAGTCGAGCGTGGTGGCATAGCACCAATCCATCGCCCCCACCGCCTCGGCACAAAGCGCCAGCCGCCCCCGGTCGAGCGCCGATGCAACCGCCTCGCCGGCATCCTCGATCAGCAGCCGCGCGGGCGTTCCGTCGAGCATCAGCTCCGCCGCCCCGCCGCCGTCGATCATGCCCCAGGGGGTCACGGCGGCCTCCTCGGCCTTCACCGCGTAGAGCGCCAGCCTGCCAGCCTTGCGCGCCGTGACGAGAAACTCCGTGGCCACCTGCCCGCCATAGATCGCGGTCTTGCGGCCGGTGAGCCTGTCGCCGCCCTCGGTGGTTCCGGCCTGCGGATCCCAGGGCGCCTCCGGCTCATCCACCGCCAGCGCATAGCGCGCCGCCCCCGAGAACAGCGGCTCCAGGTCGTCTCCGGCTGCGGCAAGCAGGGGGGCCGCCATCGCCGCGCCGAGCAGCGGCTCGGGGCAGAGGGCTGCGCCCAATTGTTCGAATACTGCAAGCAGGTCAAAACCCGCGCCCCCCATGCCCCCGGCCTCCTCCGGCGCGAAAGCATAGAGAATCCCCAGCTCAGCAAGCGCTTCCCACCCCTCCGGGTCATGGTAGGGCGCCGCATAGGCCACCCTGGTCCGATGTTCGATTCCGTAGCGCCCCGAAAGCAGCTTCCCAAGGCTGTCTGCCAGCATCCGGCGGTCGTCTGTCATCTCGAAGTTCATGTCAGAGCTCCAGCATGGCCTTGGTCAGGATGTTCTTCTGAATCTCGTTCGAGCCCCCGAAGATGCTGATCTTGCGGTTGTTGAAATAGCTCGCCGCCGCGCCCTCGTCCTCCGGCGCCAGCAGCGCGGCATTGCCCGCGGGCGCCTCGCCCGGCATCACAGCCGCCGCGGGCCCCAGCGCGCGCCGGTAAAGGTCGTTCAACGCCTGCCGCACCTCCGTCCCCCGGATTTTCAGCATCGAGGTTTCCACGCCGGGGTGGCCGACCCGCTGCGCCTCGGCCAGCATCCGCAGGTTGAAGATCTTCATCGCCTCCAGGTCCATCTCCACCTCCGCGAGCCGCGCGGCAAAGAGCGGATCGTCGATCAGCCGCTTGCCGCCGCGCGTCGTGCGCTCCGCAAGCGCCTTGACCCGCTCGAAGGCGGCGATCGAAAAGCCCACGCCCGCGATCCCGGTGCGCTCGTGGGTCAGCAGGTATTTCGCCACCGTCCAGCCGTCATTCTCCTTCCAGACGAGGTTTTCCACCGGCACCCGCACATCGGTGAAGAACACTTCGTTCACCTCATGCCCGCCCTCGATCAGCCGGATCGGGCGCACCTCGATGCCGGGCGTCTTCATGTCGATCAGCAGAAAGGAGATCCCCTCCTGCGGCTTGCCGCTGGCATCGGTGCGCACGAGGCAGAAGATCCAGTCGGCGTATTGCCCGAGCGTCGTCCAGGTTTTCTGGCCGTTCACCACGTAGTGGTCGCCGTCCCGCACCGCGCGGGTCTTGAGCGAGGCCAGGTCCGAGCCCGCGCCGGGCTCCGAATAGCCCTGGCACCACCAGTCGGTGCCATTGAGGATGCGCGGCAGGTAATGCGCCTTCTGCTCGTCGCTGCCGAACTTGATCAGCACCGGCCCCAGCATCTGCAACCCGAACGGCAGGATACGCGGCGCATAGGCCCGCGCCGCCTCCTCGTCGAAGATATGCCGCTCCACCGGCCCCCATTCCGGCCCGCCATACGCCTCGGGCCAGGTCTGCGCCAGCCAGCCGCGCGATTGCAAAATCGCGTGCCAGCGCTCGGTGTCCTCCTTGGATACCTCGCCCCCCGCCTTCACCCGTTCGGCGATATCTCCGGGCAGTTCATCGGCCAGAAACTGGCGCACCTCGGCCTGAAAGGCCTGCTCTTGCGGCGAATAGGAAAGGTCCATCTCTACCTCAGTTCATCTCGGCAAACGTCTTGCCCTCTGCCGCCATCTTGCGCAGCAGATCAGGCACTTGCCAGTAATAGGGGTCTTCCTCGGTGTAGCGCTCGATCCGCGCCACCAGCTCTGCGGCCCCGATCACATCGGCCGTGTGCATCGGCCCGCCCCTGTGGCGCGGAAAGCCGTAGCCGAAGAGGAACACCGCATCTATGTCGATGGGCCTGAGCGCGATGCCGTCTTCGAGCACACGCGTCGCCTCGGCGATCATAGCGGTCACGAACCGCGCCTGGATCTCCTCGGCCGAAAAGCTGCGCGGCGTCACCCCCGCTGTCTCGCGCTCCTGCGCGAGAATAGCCGCCACCTCCGGGTCGGGCCGCCTGTCGCGCCCCTCGTAGATGTAAAAGCCCCGCCCGGTCTTGCGCCCGTAATGGCCCGCTTCGCAGATCCGGTCGGCCACCGCCACATAGCGTTCCTCCGCAGGCCGGGTCGGCGCCAGCCGCTTGCGGTTGGCCCAGCCGATATCGAGCCCGGCAAGGTCGCTCACCGCGAAGGGCCCCATGGCAAAGCCGAAAGCCTCGATCGCCGCGTCCACCTCCGCAGGCGACGCACCGTCGAGCATCAGGTAATCGGCCACCTTCTTGTAATGGCTCAATATCCGGTTGCCGATGAACCCGTCGCAGACGCCCGCGCGCACGGCGACCTTGCGCAGCCGCTTGGCCAGGGCAAAGCCGGTGGCCACCACCTCGGGCGCAGTCTTTTCGGCCACCACCACCTCCAGCAGCCGCATGATATGGGCGGGCGAGAAGAAATGCAGGCCGATCACGTCGCCGGGCCGCGCGGTGGCGGCGGCAATCTCGTTCACGTCGAGGTAGCTGGTGTTGGAGGCCAGCACCGCGCCCGGCTTGCAGATCGCGTCGAGCCGCCCGAAGACCTCGCGCTTCACGCCCATGTCCTCGAAGACCGCCTCGATCACCAGGTCGCAATCGGCAAAGTCCTCCAGCGCGACCGAGGGCTTGAACCGCCCGAGCGCCGCATCGCGCTTCTCCGCGCTCATCTTGCCGCGCTCCACCGCGCCCTCGAGGTTGCCCGTCACCGTCTCGCGCCCGCGCTCCAGCGCCGCCTCGTCGCGCTCGTTCATCCGCACGGTCAGCCCGGCGTTGAGGCAGGCCGTGGCGATGCCCGATCCCATCGTGCCGCCGCCGATCACGCCCACCACGGCCACCTCGCGCGGGCTCGCCCCTGCCTCGGGGATCTTCTCCACCGCGCGTTCGGCAAAGAAGGCGTGGATCAGCCCGGCGCGCTGCGGGCTCTCGATGCAGGCGGCAAACTTCTCGCGCTCCAGCGCCAGCCCCGGCGGCAGCGGCCCGGTGCAGGCGGCCACGGCCTCCACCGCGCGATGGGGGGCAAAGAGATGGCCCTGCGTGGCCTCCAGCCGCGCCGTCACCTCGGCGATGGTCTCCGGATCGGGCGTCACCTCGAGCGCGCCGGTCTTGCGGCAGGGCAGGGCGCCGGTGCGGGCCGCCTCGGCCATCCTGAGCGCCACCTCGCGCGGCGCGCCCTCCTCGATCCGGTCCACCAGCCCGCAGCTCAGGGCATCCTCATGCCCGATCCGCTCGCCCGTGGTGATCAGCGAGAGCGCCGCCCCGATCCCCGTCAGCCGCGGCCCCCGCTGGGTGCCGCCCGCACCGGGGATCACGCCGAGCGTGACCTCGGGAAAGCCCACCTTCACGCCCGGAATGGCCACGCGGGCATGGCAGGCGATCGCCACCTCCAGCCCGCCGCCAAAGCAGGAGCCGTGCAGCACGGCGATGACCGGCTTGGGGCAATCCTCGAGCCGGCGCGCCACATCGGTCAGGATCGGCTCCCTCCGCGGCTTGCCGAACTCGCGGATATCCGCCCCGGCAATGAAGGCCCGCCCCTTGCCGTAGAGCGCCACCGCCTCCACGCCCGCATCGGCCTCCACCGCCTCTATGGCCTTCCACAGCCCCTCGCGCACGGCATGACCGGCGGCATTGACCGGCGGATTGTCGATCACGATCAGCGCCAGCGGCCCCTCGCGCTCGATGGAAATCACCTCATTCACCCGCATTGGCCGCCTCCGCTTGTCCTGCCCGCGCCGCACGCTGCCCCGCCAGCGCCGCCGCGGCAAGGGGCAGGGCGGCGAGCGCCAGCCCGATCAGCGCAGTCGCCCCGTAGCCCAGCCCGGTCTGCTCGGTGTGGGGGATGGCAAAGGCCAGCCCGCCCGCGCAGAGCGCCACCCTGAGCGGAATGGCCCATGCCCCGCGCAACGGCCCGAGAAAGCTGACATAGCCCTGAAGCCCGAAACTCAGCAGCGCCACCCCCGTCAGCGCCGAGGCCAGCGCCACCGCCACCTCCGGCCCGGGCGCCTCGCCGATGAGCGCCGGGTTCAGCACGAAGAAGAAGGGCGCCACGTAGATCACCCCGCCCAGCCGCATCGCCTCCAGCCCGGTCTTCATGGCGCTCGCGCCCGCCATGGTGGCGGCGGCAAAGGCCCCCAGCGCCACCGGCGGGGTGATGTAGCTCACCATGCCCCAGTAGAGGATGAACAAGTGCACCGCGAGCTGGTTCAGCCCGCCCTGCTCCAGCGCAGGGGCCAGCACCACGGCGAGGAAGATGTAGCAGGCCGTCACCGTCATCCCCATCCCGAAGATGAAGGAGGTGAGCGCGCCCATCATCAGCAGCACCAGCGTGTTGTCGCCGGCAAGGAACACCAGCTCGTTCACCAGTGTGCCTGCCAGCCCCGTGGCCGAGAAGGCGCCCACGATGAGCCCGACGCCAAGCAGGATCGCGGTCAGCTCCGCCAGCCCCGCGCCCACGCCCACGATCATCTGCCCGATGCCGCGCAGGGTGAGCCGCTGCGAGGGCAGGATCTGGTTCACCACCAGCAGCAGCGCCGTGGCATAGAAGGGGGCCGAGGTCTCGCGGCGCAGCGCGACCAGCATGAAGATCAGCAGCGCGAAGACGCTGATGTAGAGCCAGCCATCCTTGAACACCTGCCCGAGCCGAGGCAGCTCCGCGCGCGGGATGCCCTTCAGCCCGCGCCGGGCCGAATAGGCGTCGATCTGGGCGAAAAGGCCGAAGTAGAAGAGCAGCGAGGGGATCGCGGCGGCAATGGCAATTTCCACGTAGGGCCGCGACAGGAACGACGCCATCACGAAGGCCGTCGCCCCCATGATCGGCGGCATCAGCACACCCCCCGTGGAGGCGCAGGCCTCCGTGGCGGCGGCGGTTTCCTTGGAGAAGCCGGTGCGCTTCATCGCCGGGATGCTCACCGCGCCCGTCGTCAGCACGTTCGAGATCACAGAGCCCGACATGCTCCCCATGAAGCCGCTGGCAAAGATCGAAACCTTCGCCGCCCCGCCCCGGAACCCGCCCACCAGCCCCAGTGCGAGGTCGTTGAAGAACTGCCCGCCCCCGGTGCGCTGCAACACCGCGCCAAAGAGGATGAACCCGATCACCACGCCGCCAAAGGCCTTCATCGGGATGCCGAAGGAGCTTTCCGACGAATAGACATGATAGGGCAGCGCCTCCGAGAACGTGCTCTGGAACCCCGAGAAAGGGTCGGGCACATGGCCCGCGAAGGTGGGGTAGAAGGCAAAGAGCGTGACGATGACAAAGAGCACCGTGCCCCCGGCCCGCCGCGTGCCCTCCAGCACCAGCGCAAAGAAGAGGTAGGCCACCCAGATGGCCTCCTGCGGCGGCGCGTACTCCCAGCCTTCCGAGAGGTTGCGCTGCGCCGTGGCGGCAAGATAGCCCGTCGCCGCCAGCGTCACCGCCGCCAGCAGCCAGTCGAGCAGCCCCGGCGCATCGCCCCGGATGCCCCGCATCGGAAACACCAGGAAGGCGACGGCCAGAAACAGCCCGCCCAGCAGGTAGAGGTAGCGCCCCTCGATCAGCACCAGGCCGCCGATCTGAAGATTGAAGAGCTGGTGGATCACCATCAGCACCCCCGCCGTGGTGGCCAGGCCGATGGCCCAGCGGGCGGCCATGGCGCCGCGCGTGGCCCCCGCAGCCGGGGCGGCGTCCGGGTCGGTGATCTCGGGCGTCTGGTCGCTCATCGGCTGGGCCTTCTCGCGGGCTTGGGTCGGTTGGGGCAGACGGGCGGGGCAGGCCTCGGCCCGCACCCGCCCGGGATTTCACGGGTGGATCAGAACACCACCTCGAAGCCGCCGTCGGCCAGCGCCTTGCGCCGTGCCTCGGCCCAGGCCTCATCCCAGTTCTCCGGAGCCTCGGCCTTCAGTGCCTCCCAGGCGGCGGCCAGCGTCTCCTGCCGGGCGATGAGCCGGTCGTTGTGCGCCTGCGCCTCGTCAGACCAGACACCCGCCTCCTTGTAGTAGCGGATCGCGCCCTCGTGGTAGGGGGCGACCCACTGCATGTCCTGCTTGTCGAGGCCCCAGCCGCCGATGCCCGGCGCCTTGCCGTCATACTGCGGGTAGAGGTCGAACATCGCCTTGGTCATGGCATAGGCCAGCTCCTCGTCGGTCTCGGCGGTGCCCACCAGAACCGGGTAGGCATAGCCCGCGCCCTGGTAGCCGTCGGTCCCGTCGATGGTGGCGCCGACGCTGGCCTTGTTGGGCACGAAGAAGGGCGCGATGGCCTGCATCGCCTTCAGTCCTTCGGCGTTCTCGGGGTCGATCGGTGGCCAGAACAGCCCGCGCGGGCTGGAGGCCGCCTCATAGGCCATGCCGGAGTTGGTCGAGGCAAAGGCCGCGTCCACCTGGTTCTCGATCAGCCCCTTCCAGCTGTCGCCGAAGCCGCCGAACTCCACCACCGTCACGTCATCCCAGGTCAGACCGCCATAGGCGAGATAGGCCTCGGTGTTCACGTTGAGCGCCGGGGCGCCCACGATATAGGCCACCCGCTTGCCCTTGAGGTCGGAGAACTGCTCGATCCCGAGGTCGCCCGCGACGCCGACACCAAGGTTGATCGCGCCACCGTTGTTGGCGGCAATCACCCGGATCGGCTGCGGCCCCCAATTCTCGGCGCCAAACTCGAAGGCGCCTTCCTGCGCCATGAAGCTGCCGCCCACGCCGGTCGCGCTGAACTCTACCCGGCCCTGCCGCAGCGGCTCGGTCCGGCTCACGTCGTTCTTGCCGGGCAGGACGCGCAGGTTGATCCCGTAGGCATCCTGGAGCGCCGCGCCGATGGCCACGGCCTGGTTGTAGCCGGCGGACCCGGTGTCATAGGCCGTCCAGCTCATCTGCTTGGGCAGGGTGGTGTCCTGTGCCGCCAGCGGCGTGGCAAGCAGCAACGCCCCGGCGAGCAGTCCGATCGTCTGTTTCATGCAGTCCTCCCATGTGGTGCGCGGGCAACCCCGGTCTGTCCGGTGGCTCCTCCTCCCGCACTCTGCGCCTCCGCGCGGCCGGTTTGCTCTGCGGAATTGCGTTTCGCAGAGTGAGCATCTATCACCATGGGACGTCGGTCAAGACGCAAGGGGAGGAGATGCATCATGGCTCGAGCCGCCGACCTTCTGGTCGATTGTCTCAAGGCGCAGGGGGCCGACAGGCTGTTCTGCGTGCCGGGTGAAAGCTACCTTGCGCTGCTCGATGCGCTGCACGGCCAGAACGCGATCGACGTGGTGGTCTGCCGCCACGAGGGCGGGGCAGGGATGGCGGCGGTGGCCGATGCCAAGCTCACCGGAAAGCCCGGCCTCATGGCCTGCTCGCGCGGCCCCGGCGCGATGAACGCCGCCATCGCCCTGCATCTCGCGGAGCAGGACGCCGTTCCGCTGGTGGTGCTGATCGGCCAGGTCGCCCGCCACGAGCGCGGCCGCGGCGCGTTTCAGGAGATGGACTACGCCCGCGTCTTCGGCAGCTTCGCCAAGCACGTCGAGGAGGTCACCGACGCCAACCGCCTCCCCGAAGCCCTCGCGCGCGCATGGCTCGCCGCGCAATCCGGCACCCCCGGCCCGGCGGTGCTCGCCCTGCCCGAAGACATGCTGACCGACGAGGCCACCGCTCCCGTCCTCGCCGCCGCCCCGGTGCCCGTGCCCGGACCCTCGGCAAAGGTCATCGCGCGCGCCGCCGAGATGCTGTCGCGCGCCGAACGCCCCCTCATCATCGCCGGCGGCGGCTTTGCCCCGCTCGAGCGCCGCGCCGCGCTCAAGGCGCTGGCCGAAGCGCAGGGGATCCCGGTGGCAACCACCTTCAAGCACCAGGAAGTGTTCGACAATTCCTCGCCCCTCCATGCCGGCAACCTCGGCTTCAAGGTGCCGCCCGCGCTGTGGAAGACCCTGGCCGAGGCCGACCTGATCCTCGCTCTGGGCACCCGCCTGGGCGATGTGCCGACCCAGGGCTACCGCATCCCCAGGGCACCCGAACCCGCCCAGCCGCTGATCCACGTCTGGCCCGACCCGGCTGTGCTGACCCGGCTCTACCGCCCCGCGCTCGCCGTGCCCGCAGAGCCCTCCGCCTTCGCCGCTGCCCTCGCCGGGGCCGCGCCCAAGGCCCCCGACCGCAGCGCCTGGGCCGCCCGCTGCAACGCTGCCGCGCGCGCGCTGAAGCCCGCGCCGCAGCCCCGCGACGACGGGCTCGACTTCGGCCTCGTCGCCGCCGAACTGGCCTGCCAGGCGCCGCGCGACACCATCGTCACCACCGATGCCGGCAACTTCTCCGGCTGGGTCCACCAGTACTGGCCCTGGGATGGCACCCAGCTCGCCGTCGGTGCGGTCGGCGGGGCCATGGGCCTCGGCATCCCCGGTGCCGTCGCCGCCGCGCTCCGCTTCCCCGGCCGCTGCGTGCTGGGCTTCGCGGGCGACGGCGGCGCGATGATGACCGGCGCCGAGCTGGCCGTGGCCCGCGCAAAGGGCGCCGCGCCCAGGATCGTCATCGCCGACAACGGCACCTATGGCACCATCCGCCTGCACCAGGAGCGCGACTACCCCGAGCGGATCTCCGGCACCGACCTCGCCAACCCCGACTTCGCCGCCTGGGGCGCGAGCTTCGGGGCAGGGGCCTTCCGGCTGGCTCCGGGCGATGACATCGCCGCCACCGTGCAGGCCTTCCTGGCCCACGAGGGCGCGGCGGTGCTGGCGGTCAAAACCTCCGCCGAGGCGATCTCCGCCTATGTCACCGTCACCCAGCTCCGCGAGCGGAACCGCAGCTGATGGCCCCCTTCACCCGCCACCTCTCCAGCTGGCCGAAGGGGGTGCCCCTGCACCTCGACATCCCCGCCCGCTCCATCGCGCAAAACCTCGCGCTCTCCGCCGAGGCTACCCCCGAGGCCCCCGCGATCCGCTACTACGGCCGCGACGTCACCTATGGCGCGCTGGCCGAAGAGGTGGAGGCGCTGGCCGGCTGGCTCCAGGACAGGGGCGTGCAGAAGGGCGACCGCGTGCTGCTCTACATGCAGAACGCCCCCCAGTTCATCGCCGGATACTACGCGGTGCTGAGGGCCGATGCCGTGGTGGTGCCGGTCAACCCGATGAACCGCGCCGCCGAGCTGGCCTATCTCTGCAAGGATACCGGCGCGCGCATCGCGCTGGTCGGGCAGGAGCTTCTGCCCCATCTCGGCGACACGCCGCTCACCCACATCCTCTCGGCCGCCTACGCCGAGCACACCGATCCGGCCTTCCCCTTCCAACTCCCCGAGCCGCTGGGCGCCCCGCCGCAGCCCTCCGACGACCCCCGCGTCACCCAATGGTCCGCCGCCATTGCCGCCGCCCACACCCCCGGCCCGATCACCGCCGCACCCGACGATCTTGCCCTCATCCCCTACAGCTCCGGCACTACCGGCCAGCCCAAGGGCTGCATGCACAGCCACCGCACGGTGATGAGCACCTGCGTCGGCAACACCGTCTGGAACCCCACGCGCGGCAACGGCACCACGCTGGCAAGCCTGCCGCTCTACCACGTCACCGGCATGCAGAACTCGATGAACGCACCCATCCTCAAGGGCGAGCCGATCATCCTGATGACAAGGTGGGACCGCGCCCTCGCCGCCTGGCTGATCGAGCACTACCGCGTCGCCCGCTGGCGCTCGATCACCACCATGGCCATCGACCTCGTCAACGACCCCGACCTCGACAGCTACGACCTGAGCAGCCTGGAGGTGATCGGCGGCGGCGGCGCCTCCATGCCCGAGGCCGTGGCCGCCAGGCTGAAAGACATCACCGGCCTCGACTACATCGAAGGCTACGGCATGACCGAAACCATGGCGCCCAGCCACATCAACCCGCTCGACGCTCCCCGCCGCCAATGCCTCGGCATCCCCATCTTCGACGTCGACAGCCGCGTGATCGACCCCGAAACCGGGCGCGAGCTCGGCCCCGACGAGCCGGGCGAGATCATCATGCACGGGCCGCAAAACTTTCTCGGCTACTGGAACCGCCCCGAGGAGACTGAGGCCGCCCATATCGAGATCGACGGCAAGCGCTTCGTCCGCTCCGGCGACATCGGCCGCTACGACGAGAGCGGCTTTTTCTACATCGTCGACCGGGTCAAGCGCATGGTCTCCGTCTCCGGGCTGAAAGTCTGGCCGACCGAGGTGGAAGGCCTCATGCACGCCCACCCGCAGATCACCGAATGCTGCATCATCGGCTTGCCGGACCCCCGCACCGGCGAGCGGGTGCGCGCCTACATCGTGCCCAAGGGCGAGGTGACGGCGGAAGAGATCACCACATGGTGCCGCGCCAACATGGCCGCCTACAAGGTGCCCAAGGAAATCGTCTTCGTCGAGGCTCTGCCGCGCTCGCCCTCCGGCAAGGTGCAATGGCGCGAGCTGACGGAGGCAGCGCAGGCCGAGCCCTAGGGCCGAACCCTTTCCACCTTGTCGATCCCGAGCGTCATCCGCTCGACCGGCAGGGCCTCCGCCTGCCGCACGCCCGCCTGCCAGCCCGAGACCCAGGCCCCTCCCAGCCGCCAGCGCGCCGCCTCGTCCCGATCCGTGCCGAAGAGCAGCAGATCCAGCGCGCGCGGGCTGACCTCGCCCCGCAGGCAGGCCTCGATCCAGTCGATGAACCCCGGCGCCCCGATCACGCCCCGCGACAGCGTGAGCGGCCTCAGGCGCAGCCCCCCGGGCATATGGCGCAGGCCGCTGCCGCTGCGGTGGCTTAAGGTTTCCGGCGGCGCCTCCAGCCCGCTGACCTCGGCAAAGCCGCCCACCGCGAGGCCAGCGGCCTCGAGCCGAAAGGGCATTGTCAGGGCCTCCGTCATGCGCCGCATCCTGCGCGTGCCTGCCCCGTCGGGCAAGGGGTCAGCCCGCCGCCACCGCCGCCCGCCAGGCCGCCGCATGGGCCGCAAGGGCCGCGTCGCCGCGCCGGTCCACCACCCGGCCCGCCGCCGGGGCCGGGGCCTCCCGCGCGGCCAGCAAGGCGCAGCCCTGGCTGGTGCCGGTGCTGCCCTCCGAGGCCGCCACCGTCTCGCCGGTGGCCGCCGAAAGCAGGTCGAGATAGGCCCCGTTGCGGGCAAAGGGCCCCTCCACCACCACCGGGCCGCGATGTCCGGTGAGGGCGAGGCACTCGGCGGTCATCATCGCCAGGTAGTGCGCCACCACCGCGCTGCGCGTCGGCGCGCCCATCGGCGGCTCGCCGCCCCGCCAGGCCGCCTCCCGGCCCCGGAACGGCCCGCTGCCCGGCACCACCGAGGGCAGCAGCATCACGCCCGCGTCCACCACCTCCGCCACGGCGCCCGTGTCCGCATCCGGCGCCGCACCGCCCAGCATCAGGTCGTGCTCGCGCCCGCCCATGAACCGCGCCGAGGGCACCGGCTGGCCGAAGGCGCTCACGTTCACCAGCGTGTCCCGCGCCGGGTCGAGCGCAGGGAGCGGCGCGCCCGCGCCGGGCAGGGTCATCACCACCACCCAGGTTCCGGTCGAGACCACCGAAAACGGCGGCGTGCGGCGCATCAGATGCGGCAGGAGCGAGGCGTTGCTGTCGTGGATGCCGCAATGCACCGGCGTGCCGGGGGCCAGCCCGGTGGCGCGGGCCACCTCCGCCGTCACCGGCCCCAGCACCTCCGCCGCCCGGCGGAGCGGGGCGAGCTTGCCCGCGATCCCGAGCCGGTCCACCAGCGCCGAGGGGCGGCCGGCGCGGGGTTCCCAGAGGTCGGTGTGGCAGCCCAGCGAGGTCGCCTCGGTCGCCGCGACCCCGGTCAGGCGACCGGCCCAGTATTGCGGGTAGGTCACGATCCTGGCGACCCGCGCCCCGAGGCCTGCGTCCTGCGCGAACATCCAGTGCAGCTGCGCGCCCGCGTTGAGCCCGAGCCCCAGCCTTGGCGAGCCGGTCGCCTCGAAGCCGGGCCGCAGCGCGTCGTACTCCGCCGCCAGGGCCTCCGGCCCGTCGTGCTCGTAGTCGAGCATCGGCGCGGCCAGCCCGCCCTCGGCGTCGAGCAGCACCAGCGAGGCGCCATGGGTGGTGATGCTCACCGCATCCACCCCGTGCCGCACCCGGAACCCGGCCAGCCCCGCGAGGATGAAGTCCCAGTGCCCGTCGAGGTCGAAATGCGGCCAGGGCGGGCCGGGGCGCACCCGGTTCGGCCGCGTCAGCACCTCCAGCTCGCGCAGGCTGCCCAGGTCGACCAGCGCCAGCTTGGCGTTGGTCTTGCCGATGTCGATGACGGCGATCCGGTTCACGGCGCGCTCATGGCAGGTGAAACACGCACTCCAGCGGCACCGCCACCGGCGCGTTGTCGGGCCGCGTCTCCATGATGTCGGCCATATGCGCCCACCAGCGCTGCATGACCGGATGAGCGGGAAGGGCCTCCATGCCGTGATCGTCCTCGCGCCAGAGCACCCCGAAGAGCACGCCGCTCTCGCGGTCGAGGTGGATCGAGTAATCGCTGATCCCGGCCTGCTTCAGCAGCGTCACCAGCTCCGGCCAGATCTCGTCATGCCGGCGCCGGTACTCGGCCTCGCAGCCGGGGTTGAGCTGCATCCTGAAGGCGTATTTCTCGCTCATGCCGTCCGCCTCCGCCACATCGCCCAGAGCCGGGGCAGGGCGATCACCCCGATCAGCAGCGCGCCGATGAAGATGCTCATCACGATCCCCGGCACGTTCAGCAGCCCCAGCCCGAAGGTGACCAGCCCCATCACGAAGGCCGCGATCACCACGCCGGGAATGGTGCCCGATCCGCCCAGGATGTTCACGCCCCCCAGCACCACCATCGTCACCACCTCCAGCTCCCAGCCCGAGGCGATGGTGGGCCGCGTCGAGCCCAGCCGCGACGTCAGGCACACGGCGGCGACACCCGCCATCAGGCCCGTGAGCAGGAACAGGATGAACTTCACCCGCGCCACCCGGATGCCCGAGAACAGCGCCGCCGTGGGGTTGTTGCCGATGGCAAAGACCGTCCGCCCGAAGCTGGTGGCATGGAGCAGCACGCCGTAGATCACCGCAAGTACCGCAAAGAGCACCAGCTCGAAGCTGATCACCCAGCCCACGTAGCCCTGCCCGAAGAACGAAAAGCCCTCCGGGTAGCCGCGATATGCCTTGTCGCCCAGCACGATGTAGCTGATGCCCCGAAACAGGCTCATCGTGCCGATGGTCACCACGATCGAGGGCAGCCCGAGCCCGGTAACGAGCGCGCCGTTGAAGGCGCCGCAGGCCAGGCCCACGCCGAGCCCGATCAGCACCAGCCCGGCCGGGCCCACGCCCACCTGCACGGCGGCCCCCATGGCCGTCGAGGCCACCGCGATGATCGAGGCCACCGACAGGTCGATCTCGCCCGAGATGATCAGCAGCGCCATGGCAAAGGCGATCATCGCCTTCTCGGTGAAGTTGAAGGTGGCGTCGCTCAGGTTCCAGGCGTTGAGAAAATAGGGCGAGGCAAGGCTGTTGGCGATGAAGATCGCCACCGCGACGGCCAGCAGCAGAACCTCCCAGCTCTTCATCACCCGCACCGCCCGGCTTTCCAGCCGGTCGGGCAGCACGCGCATCTCGGTCATTGGGTGCCCTCCGCCCGCTTCAGGATGATCCGCCCCTTCGCCCGGCCCTGCCGCGCGTTGAAGGCCACCGCCACGATGATCGCCGCGCCCGAGATCGCCTGCTGCCAGAAGGGCGAGATGTTCACCACCGGCAGGGCGTTCTTGACGATGCCGAGAAAGAGCGCGCCCAGGATCGTGCCCACCAGCGTGCCCGAGCCGCCCGCGATCGAGATGCCCCCGATCACGCAGGCCGCCACCACCTCCAGCTCGAAACCGCCCGCGATGTCGACATAAGCCACCGCGTAGCGCGCGACCCAGAGGTAGCCGGTCAGCCCGGCCAGCGCACCCGAGAGCACGAAGGCGGCAAACTGGGTGCGGCCCACGTCGATGCCGGTGTAGACCGCCGCCGCCGGGTTGCCGCCCACGGCATAAAACGCCCGCCCCAGCCCGGTGCGCGCGATCATCACCAGGAACAGCCCCGCCACAGCCAGGGCGATCCAGCTCAGCACCGGCAGGCCCAGGATCACCGCACGCGGAAAGCCGGTGAAGGCGGCGCTCATCTCGTGGGCGTTCACCCAGGCCCCGTTCGAGAGCACGAAGATGAGCCCGCGAAAGATCGTCATCGTGCCCAACGTGACCACGATCGGCGGGATCGAGAGCTTCCACACGAGCAGCCCGTTGACCGCCCCCATCAACGCGCCGAGCCCCAGCGCGACCACCAGGATCACCCCCACCGGCAGGCCGGGCAGGGCCACGTTGAGCATGGCGCAGACCATGCCGGTGAGGGCGAGGTTGGCGGCCACCGAGAGGTCGATGCAGCGGGTCAGGATCACCACCGTCTGCCCCAGCGCCAGCAGGATCAGCGGCGCGGTGTCGTTGAACACCCGCGCCAGGTTGGCCGGCGTCACGAAGGCCGGAAACCGGCTGGCGATCAGCGCCAGCAGCGCGATCAGCACCGCCACCAGCAGCGCCTCGCGCGATTTCAACAGGCCGATCATGTCCCGATCCCCGCCGCATGGCGCACCAGCACCTCGGGGGTGAGATCGTCGCCCGCAAGCTCCGCCCGGATCAGCCCCTCGCGCATCACGATCACCCGGTCCGACATGCCCAGCACCTCCGGGATCTCCGAGCTGACCATGATCACCGCCAGCCCCTGTGCCGCCAGCTCCGCCATGAAGCCGTGCACGGCGGCCTTGGAGCCGATGTCGATGCCCTTGGTCGGCTCGTCGAGGATGATCACCCGGGGCCGCGTCGCCAGCCACTTGGCGATCACCACCTTCTGCTGGTTGCCGCCCGAGAGGTTGCCCACGTCCTGGTCGAGGGCTGCGGCCCGCAGGTCGAGTCGCCGGGTGTAGTCGCGGGCGAGGGCAAACTCCTCCGCCGGCCGCAGAAAGCCCCGGCGCGAGGTGGTGCCGAGCGAGGGCAGGGTGACGTTCTGGAAGATCGGCAACCCGGTCACCGCGCCCTGCCGGCCCCGGTCCTCGGGCACATAGACGATCCCCGCCGCGATGGCCTCCGCCGGCGAGCGCACCACCTTCACCCGCCCGTCCATCTGCATCACGCCCTTCGAGGGGCGGGTGATGCCGAACAGCGCCTGCATCACCTCCGAGCGCCCGGCGCCCACGAGGCCGTAGAAGCCGAGGATCTCGCCGCGATGCAGGTTGAAGGTGATCTCGGAGAACTCGGTGGGGTGCGAATAGCCCACCACCTTCAGCACCTCCTCGCCGACCTCGTGGCGCCGGTCGGGAAAGATCTGGTCCACCGAACGGCCCACCATCATCTGCACCAGCCCGGCCTCGTCGACCTCCTCCATCCGCCCCGCGCCCACGTGGCGGCCATCGCGGAACACGCACCAGCGGTCGGCGATGCGGAAGATCTCGTCGAACTTGTGCGAGATGAAGAGAATGGCCTTGCCCTCGGCCTTCAGCCGCTCGACCAGCTCGTAGAGCTCCTCGATCTCCTTGTGGCTCAGCGAGGCGGTGGGCTCGTCCATCACCACCACGCGGGCCTCGGCGCTCAGCGCGCGGGCGATGGCGACAAGATGCTTGGAGGCGATCCCGAGCTCCTTCAGCGGCAGGCCCGGGTCGATGTCGGCCCCGATGCGTCGCAGGATCTCGCCGGCCCTGGCGCGCATCGCCTTGCGGTCCACCAGCCCGAACCGTCCGCGCGGGGCATGGCCGATGAAGATGTTCTCGGCCACGCTCAACTCGTCGAAGAGCACCGTCTCCTGGTGGATCGCGGTGATGCCCGCCTGGGTCGCATCCTGCGCGGAGGCAAACTCCACCGGCGTGCCATCGAGCCGGATCTCGCCGCCGTCGGGGGTGTAGATGCCGGTAAGCACCTTGACGATGGTGCTCTTGCCCGCGCCGTTCTCGCCGATGAGCGCCGTCACCTCGCCCGGGTAGAGCTCGAGCGACACCCCGTCGAGCGCCCGCACCCCCGGAAACAGCTTGGTGATCCCCTCCAGCGCGAGCACCGGCAGGGCGGGCTCGGGGTCGGGGACGCGCTGGGCATGGCTGTTCGGCATGAGATATCCGGCAGGGCAAGAGGATGGTCGGTGACGGGTCTTTGCCCGTGGTGGCCCGGCACGCTGCACGCGCGCCGGGCCAAGGCATGCGACGGTCAGAAGATGCTCTTGAACTCGTCGATGTTGCTGGCGTCGTAGACGAAGGGATCGGCCATCGCGCCCTCGCTGTTGTCGTCCAGCGTCAGCGTGCCCATCCGGCCCATCGGGATCTCGGCGCCGGGGCCGGCCTCGGCCGCATCGGTGGCCAGCTGGTAGCTGAGATAGGCCGCCGAGTAGCCCAGGTCGATCGGGTTCCAGATCGCAAAGGACTTGCTGGCCCCGCTCTCGATCGCGCCCGCCATCTCCGAGGGCAGGCCGAGGCCGGTCACGTTGACCTGGCCGATCTTGCCCGCATCGGCCACGGCCTGCGCCGCGGCGACGATGCCCACACTGGTCGGCGCGATGATCGCGTCGAGGTCGGGGTAGCTCTGCATCAGGCCCTGCGCCTCGCGGTAGCTCTTGTCGGCCAGGTCATCGCCATAGACGGTGCCCACCACCTCGATGCCGGGGTAGTTGGGCAGCACCTTTTCCATCTCGGCAATCCAGGTGTTCTGGTTGGTCGAGGTAGTGGTGGCGCTCAGAACCGCCACCTTGCCGCCCTCGGGCAGCTGGTCGGCGGCGAGCTTGATGATCATGTTGCCGATCAGCGGGTTGGACGAGGGGTTGAGATGCAGCTCGCGCCCTTCCGGGGCCACGCCGCTGTCCCAGGAGATCACGGTGATCCCGCGGTCCATCGCCTTCTTCAACGCCGGGGCAACCGCGTCGGGGTCGTTGGCCGAGATCGCGATGGCATCCACGTTCTGCGCGATCAGCGCGTTGATCACCTCGATCTGGCCCTCGGCGGTGGTGTCGGTCGGGCCGGTGTAGATGATCTCCACGTTGCCCAACTCCGCCGCCGCCTCCTCGGCACCCTTGGCCGCCGCCTCGAAGAAGCCGATGCCGAGCGCCTTCACCACCAGCGCGATGCGCACGTTGTCCTGCGCGCTCGCCGCGCCGCCCGCCATCATCAGCGCCGCCACAGCGGCCCCTCCGAACAGTCTCCGTGTCAGTTTCATGTCAGTTCCTCCCAGGTTGTGTCGTCGTTGTGGCGCGGCCGTTCTCAGGCCGAGCCGGTTTCCGCCGCGGCACTGGCCTGCGCCACGATCAGCCGTATGTCCGCCGCCTCCAGCATCGAGGCGGTGCGGTCCGAAATTCCCTCGTCGGTGATCAGCACGTCGATCCGCTCCAGCGGGCAGAGCACCAGGCTCGAGCGGTTGGCAAACTTGCTGCTGTCGACCAGCACCACCAGCTCCTCCGCCCGGCCGATCAGCTTTTCCTCGGCCTGGATCAGCAGCGGATCGGCCTCCATCAGGCCCAGCGGCCCGATCCCCTGGGCGCCCATGAACATCCGGCGGGCATAGAAGTTGCGGGTGAGGTCGCCGTCGAAGGGGCTGAGGATGATGTTCTGCTCGCGGTAGAGCGCGCCGCCCGGCACCATCACCGTGTTCTTGGAATGCTTCAGCAGATGCTCCGCGATGGGAAAGCTGTTGGTCAGCACCTGCACCCGGCGCGACGCCAGCGGATGCACCATCTGAAAGGTGGTGGTGCCGCCGTTGATGATGACCGGCTCGCCCTCCTCGCAGAGCGCCACCGCTTCGCGGGCGATCGCCTGCTTCTGGGCGATGTTCATCGTCTGGTTCACCGAGTAGGGCCGCCCCGCGAGGCCGGGCAGGGGCGAGGGGCCCACCGCCTCGGCGCCGCCGCGCACCCGGCGCAGCCGCTTGGCCATGTGCAGCGTGGCAATGTCGCGCCGGATCGTCGCCTCCGACGAGCCGGTCAGCGCGACCAGTTCGCTCACCGTCGCCACCGGCCGGTCCTGGACCGCCGACAGTATGACCCGGTGACGCTCCTTCTCGTGCATCGCTGATCCTCCCTGATGCTCCACGCTTGGCCGATTCTCGCGTCTAGTCAATCATAAACTTTCAAAAGCAATCACGCTGCACCGCAGAATGATTGATAATGACTGAAGTTGGTTGACTTGGGCCGATGAAAGCCGCAGCCTTGCCTCGAGTGACGCGCGCCGCAGGGCCGCAACCTGGGGAGGACACCATGCTCAACCGCGCTGAAAACCGGCTTGAAAACCTGTGGGATGACACCCGCGCCTCCGCCATGTCCGAGCCAGAGAAGCTGCTCTACCGCTCCAACCTCCTGGGCTCCGACAAGCGAATCACCAACTACGGCGGCGGCAACACCTCGGCCAAGGACACCGAACGCGATCCGCTCACCGGCGCGCCGGTCGAGGTGCTCTGGGTCAAGGGCTCCGGCGGCGACGTGGGCTCGATCCGGATGGACGGCTTCGCCACCCTCTACATGGACAAGCTGCGCGCCCTGAAAGGGGTCTACCGCGGGCCCGGGCATGAAGACGAGATGGTGGGCTACCTGCCGCACTGCACCTTCAACCTCAACCCCCGCGCCGCCTCCATCGACACGCCGCTGCACGCCTATGTGCCGCGCCGCCACGTCGACCACATGCACCCCGACGCGATCATCGCCATCGCCGCCGCCAAGGACAGCCGCGCCCTGACCCGCGAGATCTTCGGCGACAGCATCGGCTGGCTGCCCTGGAGACGCCCGGGCTACGAGTTGGGCCTCTGGCTCGAGAAATTCTGCGCCGAGAACCCCGAGGCCAAGGGCGTCGTGCTCGAAAGCCACGGCCTCTTCACCTGGGATGACGACGCCAAGGCCTGCTACGAGCTGACGCTCGAGGTGATCCAGACCGCGATGGACTGGTTCGCCGAGCGCACCGCCGGCACCCCCGCCTTCGGCGGCGCCCGCCATGAAAGCCTCGCGCCCGAGGCCCGCCGCGCCGTGGCGGCCCGGCTGATGCCCGCGATCCGCGGCTTCGTCTCCGGCAACCAGCACATGGTCGGCCATTTCGACGACAGCGATGCCGTGCTGGAGTTCGTCAACGCGCAGCAGATGGAGCCGCTCGCCGCGCTGGGCACCTCCTGCCCCGACCACTTCCTGCGCACCAAGATCCGGCCGCTGGTGATCGACTTCGATCCCGCCCGGGGCAATCTCGACGAGGTGCTGCAAGGCCTGCCGCAGCAGGTCGCCGCCTACCGCGACGACTACGCCGCCTATTACGCCCGCTGCAAGCACCACGACAGCCCGGCCCTGCGCGACCCCAACGCCGTTGTCTACCTGGTGCCCGGCGTCGGCATGATCACCTTCGCCCGCGACAAGGCGACCGCGCGCATCTCGGCCGAGTTCTACGTCAACGCCATCAACGTCATGCGCGGGGCCTCCGCCGTGAGCACCTACCAGGGCCTGCCGGAGCAGGAGGCCTTCGACATCGAATACTGGCTGCTCGAGGAGGCCAAGCTGCAACGGATGCCGCGCCCCAGGTCGCTTGCCGGGCGGGTCGCGCTGGTGACCGGCGGGGCAGGGGGCATCGGCTCGGCCACGGCGGCCCGCTACCTCGCCGAGGGGGCCTGCGTGATGCTGGCCGACATCGACGCCGAGGCGCTCGCCGGCACCGCCGAGGCCCTGGCCGCCCGCCACGGGGCCGATGCGGTGCGCCGCGTGGTGATGAATGTGACCAGCGAGGAGGCCGTCACCGCCGCCTTCGCCGAGCTGGCGGTGGAATACGGTGGCGTCGACATCCTGGTGAGCAACGCCGGAATCGCCAGCTCCGCGCCCGTCGAGGAAACCTCCCTCGCGCTCTGGCAGAAGAACATGGATATCCTCTCCACCGGCTACTTCCTCGTCAGCCGCGAGGCCTTCCGGCTGTTCCGCGCGCAGGAGATGGGCGGCAGCGTGGTCTTCGTGGCCTCCAAGAACGGCCTCGCCGCCAGCCCCAACGCCTCCGCCTACTGCACCGCCAAGGCCTCCGAGATCCACCTCGCCCGCTGCCTCGCGCTCGAAGGCGCCGAGGCCGGGATCCGGGTCAACGTGGTCAACCCCGATGCGGTGCTGCGCGGCTCCAGGATCTGGCAGGGCGAATGGCTCGACCAGCGCGCCGCCACATATGGCACCGACAAGGAGGGGCTGGAGGAGATGTATCGCAACCGCTCCCTGCTCAAGCGCTCCGTGCTGCCCGAGGATATCGCCGAGGCCGCCTATTTCCTGGCCTCCGACGCCTCGGCCAAATCCACCGGCAACATCCTCAACGTGGACGCAGGCAACAAGGAAGCCTTCACCCGCTGACCGCGCCAAACCCGCACGGCGCGCCGCCCGCTGCGCCACCCTGGGAGGACCCCATGATCGACCCCACCACCATCGAGGCCCAGAACGCGGCCCGCGCTGCCGACCTCGCCGCCGATTACGAAGCGCTGGGCGCCCGGCTCGCCCGCCGCGGCCTCTCGATCGACGCCATCAAGGCAAAGGTCGCTGCCTATCACGTCGCCGTGCCCTCCTGGGGCGTGGGGACGGGCGGCACCCGCTTTGCCCGCTTTCCCGGCCCCGGCGAGCCGCGCGGCATCTTCGACAAGCTCGACGACTGCGCCGTGATCCACCAGCTCACCCGTGCCACGCCCACCGTTTCGCTTCACATCCCCTGGGACAAGGCGCCCGCCGCCGATCTCGTCGCCAAGGCCGGGCAGACCGGCCTCGCCTTCGACGCGATGAACTCCAACACCTTCCAGGACAGCCCCGGTCAGTCGCTCTCCTACAAGCACGGCTCGCTCTCCAACCCCTCCGCCGAGATCCGCGCCCAGGCCGTGGCCCACAACATCGAGTGCATCGAGATCGGCCGGGCCATCGGCTCGCGCGCCCTCACCGTCTGGGTCGGCGACGGCTCCAACTTTCCGGGCCAGACCGACCTGTCGCGCCAGTTCGACCGCTACCTCTGCGCCATGGCCGAGATCTACGCCGCCCTGCCGGACGACTGGCGCCTCTTCACCGAGCACAAGATCTTCGAGCCCGCCTTCTACTCCACCGTGGTGCAGGACTGGGGCACCAACCTGATGATCGCGCAGGAGCTGGGGCCCAAGGCCCATTGCCTTGTCGATCTCGGCCACCACGCGCCCACCGTGAACATCGAGATGATCGTGGCCCGGCTCATCCGCGCGGGCCGTCTCGGCGGCTTCCACTTCAACGACAGCAAATATGGCGATGACGACCTCGACACCGGCGCCATCGACCCGTTCCGCCTCTTTCTGGTGTTCAACGAACTGGTCGAGGCCGAGGGCCGTCCCGGCTTCGACCCGGCCCACATGCTCGACCAGAGCCACAACGTGACCGACCCGATCGAGAGCCTGATGCTGTCGGCCTCCGACGTGCGCCGCGCCTATGCCCAGGCCCTGCTGGTCGACCGCGAGAGCCTGCGCGGCCACCAGGACGCGGGCGATGCGCTGATGGCCGCCCAGTGCCTGCGCGAGGCCTTCCGCACCGATGTGGAGCCGATCCTCGCCATGGCCCGCAGCGAGGCCGGCGGGGCGATCGACCCGCTCGCCACCTACCGCGCCTCGGGGTACCGCGCACAGGTCGCCGCCGAGCGGCCCGCGGTCTCCGGCGCAGGCGGCGGAATCGTCTGACCGCCCCGCGCCTGCCGCTCTACCCACTGGCCGCGCATCCCCTTGCGCGGCCTTTTTTCTGCATGATCCTCTTCTCGCAACCACCTGACAATATTCGACAAAACCCAAGAACTCACGGTGCCGTGACAAACCCCATTGCCAAAAATAATAAAGTAATACTTAATTGATCCCACGAACGAGAAACGTTCCATGGGAGGAAATCATGAACGTCAAAGCCACGCTCCTTGCGAGCGCGATCACCCTTGCGCCCTTCGCTGCCATGGGCGCCGATCTGACCGTCGGCTTCAGCCAGATCGGCTCCGAGTCCGGCTGGCGCGCCGCCGAAACCACCGTGACCCGGCAGGAAGCCGAGAAGCGCGGAATCGACCTCAAGTTCGCCGATGCCCAGCAGAAGCAGGAAAACCAGATCAAGGCGATCCGCGGCTTCATCGCCCAGGGCGTCGATGCCATCCTGCTCGCCCCCGTGGTCGCCACCGGCTGGGACGAGGTGCTTGAAGAGGCCGCCGATGCCGAGATCCCCGTGGTCCTGCTCGACCGCACCGTGGATGCCTCCGACGAGCTCTACCTCACCGCCGTCACCTCCGACCTCGTGCACGAGGGCCGGGTGGCCGGGCAGTGGCTGGCCGAAGAGATGGCGGGCCAACCCTGCCGCATCGTCGAGCTGCAGGGCACCACCGGCTCCTCGCCCGCGATCGACCGCAAGAAGGGCTTCGAAGAGGGCATCGCCGGGGCCGAGGGTCTCGAGATCGTCCGTAGCCAGACCGGCGACTTCACCCGCAGCCAGGGCAAGGTGGTGATGGAGAGCTTCCTCAAGGCCGAGGGCGGCGAGAACATCTGCGCGCTCTACGCCCACAACGACGACATGGCCGTGGGCGCGATCCAGGCGATCAAGGAAGCGGGCCTCAAACCCGGCGAAGACATCAGGATCGTCGCCATCGACGCGGTGCCCGATGCCCACCTCGCGATCGCCAACGGCGAGATGAACGCCACCATCGAGCTGACGCCCAACATGGCCGGCCCCGCACTCGACGCGCTCGAGGCCTATCTCGCCGACGGCACGATGCCCGCAAAGTGGATCCAGACCGAGAGCAAGCTCTACACCGCCGCCGATGACAACCAGGCGGTCTACGAAGAGAAAAAGGGCCTCGGCTACTGACGGCCTTCCCCGGGCCGGAGCCTCTGCCCCGGCCCGTTCTCTCCCTGCCTGCCCGCTGCTAGGGTGGCGCGGGGAGGGGAAAATCCATGAGACACAGGCGCAAGATGACCGACCAGCCCCCGCTGCTGCACGCCAGCGGCATCTCCAAGTTCTTTCCCGGCGCGGTGGCGCTCGACGAGGTGGAGCTCAAGCTCTACGCGGGCGAGGTGCACGCGCTCCTGGGCGAGAACGGGGCGGGCAAGTCCACCCTGATCAAGTGCCTCACCGGCGCCTACCGCCGCGACGGCGGGGTGATCCGGCTTGCCGGGGCCGAGGTCGACCCGAGGAGCACCGCCGAGGCGCAGGGCCTGGGCATCGGCACCGTCTACCAGGAGGTCAACCTGCTGCCCAACCTGACCGTGGCCGAGAACCTCTTCCTGGGCCACGAGCCCACCCGCTTCGGGCTGGTCGACCGCCGCGCGATGACCCGCGAGGCCCGCGCGGTGCTGGAGGGCTACGGGCTCCACATCGACCCGGGCGAGCCGCTCACCAGCTTCTCCGTCGCCGTGCAGCAGGTGGTCGCCATCGCCCGCGCCGTCGCGCTCTCGGGCAGGGTGCTCATCCTCGACGAGCCCACCGCCTCGCTCGACCGCGACGAGGTGGAGCTGCTGTTCGGGGTGATCCGCCAGTTGAAGGAGGGCGGCCTGGCGATTGTTTTCATTACCCATTTCCTGGATCAGGTCTTCGAGATATCCGACCGCGCCACCGTGCTGCGCAATGGCCGCGTGGTGGGTGAGCGCCTGCTCGCGGAGGTTTCCCGGCACGACATCATCACCCTCATGCTCGGCCGTCAGCTTGAGGCCCGCGTGGCCGAGCGCAAGGGCGGCGCGCCGGGCGAATTGCTCCTGCAGGTGAACGACCTCGCCAAGCGCGGCATGATCGAGCCCTTCTCGCTGAACCTGCACCGGGGCGAGGTGGTGGGCCTCGCCGGTCTCCTCGGCTCGGGCCGGACAGAGACCGCCAACCTTCTCTTCGGCGCGGTGCAGGCCGACCAGGGGCGCATCCTGCTCAAGGGCCGCGAGGCCCGCATCACCAGCCCGCGCGAGGCCATCGCCCATCGCTTCGCCCTCTGCCCCGAAGACCGCAAGTCCCAGGGCATCGTCGGCGACCTCTCGGTGCGCGACAACATCCTCCTCGCCCTCCAGGCTCGCCAGGGCTGGATGCGCCCCATCCCCCGCAGCAAGGTGAACGAAATCGCCGAACACTATGTAAAGGCTCTCGATATCCGCCTCGCCTCGCTCGACATGCCGATCCGCCTGCTCTCGGGCGGCAACCAGCAGAAGGCGCTGCTCGCCCGCTGGCTCGCAACCGAACCCGAAGTCTTCATCCTCGACGAGCCCACCCGCGGCATCGACGTGGGTGCCCACGCCGAGATCATCGCCCTGATCGAAAAGCTGCGCGAGAACGGCATGGCCCTGCTCGTCGCCTCCTCCGAGCTGGAGGAACTCGTCGCCTATTCCACCCGCGTCGTCGTGCTGCGCGACCGGCGGCAACTGCGCGAACTGACGGGCGCCGAAATCACCGCCGAAAACATCGTCCACGCCATCGCCGACGAGCAGCAGGGGGCCGCCTGAATGTCTGCCTCCACGCCTTCGCTCCTCAAGCGGATCACGCCCCAGCTGATGATCCTGGCCGTTGTACTCGGCCTCAACCTCCTGGTCTTCCCCGATTTCCTCGATGTCTCCTTCCGCAACGGCCGGATCTTCGGCAACCTCGTCGATGTCTTCAACCGCGGTGCCCCTGTGGCGCTGCTCTGCATCGGCATGACCCTGGTCATCGCCACCCGCGGCATCGACCTTTCGGTGGGCGCGGTCATGGCCATCGCCGGGGCCACCGCCGCCAGTCTCGTCACAGAGGGCCACGGCTGGGGCACAGCGCTCATCGGCGCGCTCGCCACCGGCGCGCTCTGCGGCCTCTGGAACGGGCTTCTGGTCGCGGTCCTGCGCATCCAGCCCATCGTCGCCACCCTGGTGCTGATGGTCGCCGGGCGCGGCATCGCACAGCTCATCACCGAGGGCACGATCCTCACCTTCAACAACGAGGGCCTGATCCGCCTGGGCGCGGGCACCGTGCTCGGCATCCCCACGCCCATCGTCCTCTGGCTCGGCCTCGGCACGCTGGCCACGCTGGCCGTCCGCCGCACCGCGCTCGGCATGCTGATCGAGGCCATCGGCGTCAACGAGGCCAGCTCGCGCCTCGCCGGCATCAACTCCCGCGTGCTGCTGATCTGCGTCTACCTCGCCTCGGGCCTCTGCGCCGCCCTCGCCGGCGTGATCGTCGCCGCCGACATCAAGGGGGCCGATGCCAACAACGCCGGCCTCTGGCTCGAGCTCGATGCCATCCTCGCCGTGGTCATCGGCGGCAACTCCCTGCTCGGCGGGCGCTTCTCCATCGTCGCCTCGCTGCTCGGGGCGCTCATCATCCAGTCGGTCAACTCGGTCATCCTGCTCTCGGGCATGCCGCCCGAGTTCAACCTCGTCATCAAGGCCCTGCTGATCCTGGCGATCCTGGTGATCCAGTCGCCGAAGATCGGCCACCTCATCTACATGCTCCGCGCCTCCGGCCCCGAGAGCCTGCCCGAGAGACAGCGGCCCTCCACGACCCCCAGGGAGGATGCCCCGTGATCCGCTCAACCCACCTGCCGCTGATGGTCACGCTCGCCACCTTCGTGCTGGCCTATGCCCTCTGCGCATCGCAGTATCCGGCCATGCTCTCCACCCGCGTGGTCGCCAACCTGCTGACCGACAACGCCTTTCTCGGTATCGTCGCCGTGGGGATGACCTTCGTGATCCTCTCGGGCGGCATCGACCTCTCGGTGGGCTCCGTCATCGCCTTCACCGGCGTCTTCCTCGCCGTCATCCTGCGCGACACCTCGATCCATCCGCTCGCCGCCTTCGCGCTGGTGCTGGCGCTCACAACCGGCTTCGGCGCAGCCATGGGCGCCACCATCCACTACCTCGAGATGCCCCCCTTCATCGTCACGCTGGCGGGCATGTTCCTCGCCCGTGGCGCGGCCTATGTGCTCTCCACCGAGAGCGTGCCGATCACCCACGCGTTCTACGACACCCTGCAAGACATCTTCTGGAAAGCCCCCGGCGGCGGGCGCTTCCGGCTCATCGGCGGGCTGATGCTGCTCACCTTCATCGCGGGCGCACTGGTGGCCCACCGCACCCGCTTCGGGCAGAACGTCTATGCCCTCGGCGGCGGGGCGCAGACGGCCCGGCTCATGGGCGTGCCGCTCGCCTCCACCACCGTCGGCATCTATGCCATCTCCGGCGGCCTCGCCGGGCTCGCGGGCATCACCTTCTCGCTCTACACCTCCGCCGGATACAGCCTCGCCACCGTCGGCGTCGAACTCGACGCCATCGCCGCCGTGGTGATCGGCGGCACGCTGCTCTCCGGCGGCTACGGCTTCGTGGCGGGCACCTTCTTCGGCATCCTCATCATGGGGCTGATCCAGACCTATATCGTCTTTGACGGGACACTCTCGAGCTGGTGGACTAAGATCGTCATCGGCGCGCTGCTCTTCGCATTCATCCTGCTTCAGAAAGGCCTCACTTGGGCGACGACCACCCGACGAAAAAGAGCGACTGGCTCCGCACAGCCATCATGACGATCGTTGCCTCGGGCTCGCCCTCCGCGCGGGCCTCGAACCACACGCATTTCGTGGTGGACCAGATGGGGCGTGCCATCGTGGCCGGGGAGTATCCGCCCGACACGATGATCCCGCTCGACCCGGACCTCTGCGAGATGTTCGACGTGTCGCGCACCGTGGTCCGCGAAGCCAAGAAGACCCTCGCAGCCAAGGGCATGATCGCCTCCAAGGCCAAGGTCGGCACCCATGTGCGCCCCTCCGACGAGTGGAACATGTTCGACGAGGACGTGCTGCGCTGGCACACTTCGGTCAAGTCGCCGGGCCGGTTCTACGACGAGCTCTTCGAGATCCGCCTGATCTTCGAGCCCGCCGCCGCCGCCTCTGCCGCCCGCCGCGCCAACGAGGTCGACTGCGACAGGCTCTTCGCCCTCTGCGACAGCCTCGCAAGCGCCGCCAGCCGCGCCGATTTCGCCGTGGCTGACTACGAGTTTCACCACCATGTGCTGAAACTCTCGGGCAACCGCTTCCTGCAGTCCCTGGGCGACATGGTGCAGACGGCGCTCTACTCGCTCTTCCTGATCGAGACCGGCGAGAAGTTCCAGGAGGTCAAGGCCGAGGTGGCCCAGAACCACCGCGCCATCGCCCGCGCCATTGCCTCGGGCCTCCCCGAGGCCGCCCATACCGCCATGCTGAAGGTCATCACCGAGGGCCACGACCGCACCCGCGCCACCGCCTGAGCGGCTCATCCGCCCTTCGAGGTGTCTTCGCCCGTCGATGAGCGGCCAAAGGTCCGCGATGAGCCCCCCGCGCCATGCCCGGCCAGGGCCGAGCGAAGCGCCGACCTCAGGGTCTCCCCCGGCCTACCCGCGCCTGCGCACAACCAGCTCGTCATATCCCGAGGCCGGGCAGGGGGCCCGGTCAAACCGCAGCCCGTCGAGCGCCACCACCACGATCTCCGCGGTGGTGAACACCTCCGCCCCCTCCGCCATCAGATGCCCGCCGGCCACCCGGCCCTCCCGGTCGGAGACCGCCATGTGCAGATGCTGCCTGCGCCCGTCCACCGTGCCCACCAGCGAGACGATCTCCAGCGGCCCGGCATGCGCCGTCGCCGCCTCCGCGCCCGCGTGGCGCAACCGCACCGCCCGCAGGCTGCCCACGCAGCTCACCACGGCCATCGCCTCCGCGCCGCTCCGGGCAAACAGCCCGCGCAGCCCGGCCACGAGGTCCTCGCCCGGCCCAAGCCGCGCCGCGATGAACCGCCCGTCACTCTCCATGCCCGCCTCCCTCTGCCGCGCCCGAGCCTCGCGCAGCCGCGCGCCTCACACCAGCGAAACCCGCGCGTCCCGGGCCGCGCTCTCGGCAATCGCATGGATCACCCGCTCGATCTCCAGCGCCTCGCCGAAGTCGGGCCAGGCCTTGTGGCGCCCGGCGATCGTCTCCACCACCTCCGCCGCCTCCAGCACCTTCGGCGCGTTGAACCCGATCTGATGGCCCGGCGCCGGGCAGAAGGCGGCATAGGGCGGGTGCTGCGGGCCGGTGAGGATGGTCCTGAAGCCCTGCTCGGCCTTCTCGCCCTCATGTGCGCGGCGGGCACCATGCCCGGCGAGCTGCACAAGCTCTGGAAGGCCCCGCGCCCCGGCGCCTACCACATGGAATACGGCTTTTTCTGCATGGGCTACGAGATCGCCGGTGCCCTGGGCATCAAGATGGCCGAACCCGAGCGCGACGTGATCTGCATGGTCGGTGACGGCGCCTACATGATGGCCAACTCCGAGATGGCCACCGCCGCCATGATGCGCGTGCCCTTCACCGTCGTGCTCACCGACAACCGCGGTTTCGGCTGCATCAACCGGCTGCAGATGAGCACCGGCGGCGCCGAGTTCAACAACCTGCTGGAGCACACGATCCACGGCCAGCCGTCCCGCATCGACTTTGCCGCGCACGCCGCCGCGATGGGCGCCGAGGCGGTGAAGGTCTCGGGCATCGAGGAGCTCGAGGCCGCCCTCGCCCGCCGCGAGCGACGGCGGCCACTGGTGGGATGTGGCGGTGCCCGAAACCTCCACCCGCGACGAGGTCAACGAGGCTCGCAAGGCCTACGAGACCGCCCGCGAATCCCGGATCGCAGGATAAATCCCATGCCCGTCAGGATCGGCATCTCCCCCATCGCCTGGCAGAACGACGACCTGCCCGACCTCACCGCCGCCTACACCATGGAGCAGGCCCTCCGGGAGAGCCGCGCGATCGGCTACACCGGCGTCGAGCGCGGCCAGCGCATGCCCCATGACACGCCCGGCCTGCGCCGCGCCCTCGAGGCCAACGACATCGCCCTCTGCGGCGGCTGGTGCTCGGGCAACCTGCTGGTCAACGACCTGGAGGATGAAAAACGGGCCGTCGCCGCCCAGGTCGAGCAGTTCGTCGCCCTCGGCGCGCCCTGTATCGTCTACGCCGAGTTCTCCAACACCGTGCAGGGCCAGAGCGGCACGCCGGTCTCCCGCCGCCCCCGGCTCTCGCGCGACGAGATCCATGCCTATGCCGCCAGACTGGGTGAGCTGGCCAGGTGGATGGCGGGGCAGGGCATGCAGCTGGCCTATCATCACCACATGGGCTCGATCATCGAGAACGAGGACGAGGTGAACTGGCTCATGGAGGCCAGCCCCCGCGAGGTGCACCTGCTCTACGACACCGGCCACCTGCGCTTCGGCGGCGCCGACGAACTCGCCGTGCTCGACCGCTGGCCCGACCGGGTGCTCCACGTCCACTACAAGGACGTGCGCCCAAAAATCGTCGATCAGATCCGCGCCAGCGATTGCTCCTTCCTCGATGCCGTCATCGCCGGGGCCTTCACCGTGCCCGGCGACCCGGAAGGCTGCATTGACTTCGCCACGATCACGCGGAAACTCGTCGCAATGAACTATGCAGGCTGGATCGTCGTTGAGGCCGAGCAGGACCCGGCCAAGGCGCCGCCCTACGAGTGTTCCAGGCTCGGATACGAGACGATCACCGCCGCCTGCCGGAACGCGGGGCTCGACATCATCAGATGAACAATTTCTTCAATCTCCAGCATCCCTGGTTCGGCCCGCTCTGGCGGCGCGTGCTGGTCACGGCGCTGTGCTTCGCCTGGGCCGCCTTCGAGCTGGCGATGGGCTCACCGGGCTGGGCGCTGCTCTTCGCCGCCGCCGGCGCCTGGTGCGGCTACCAGTTCTTCGTGGTCTGGGAGGATCCCGGCGAGGGCGACGGGTGAGGCGCCCCGCCCCACGGCCCGCCTGCCCTGAAAGGAGCGCGCCATGTCCGACCTTCTCCGCAAGCCCGTGGGCGAGACCGGCAAGATCCACGAGATCACCATCGCCAATGCGAAAACGCCGAAATCCCCCGACTGGAGCTATGTCGGCTTTTCCTGCTACCGGCTGAAGGCGGGCGAGCGCGTGGGCGAGGCCACCGGCGAGCTGGAGGCGATCCTCGTCATGGTCGAGGGCAAGGCCACCATCACCGCCGCCGGCGAGGACTTTGGCGAGCAGGGCGAGCGGATGGATGTCTTCGAGCAGAGCCCGCCGCATGCCGTCTACCTCCCCAACGGCACCGACTGGCAGGCCGTGGCCACCACCGATTGCACCTTCGGCCTCTGCACCGCGCCAGGGCAGGGCGGCCACAAGGCCCGCGTGTTGCCGCGCCCCGAGAAGGTGACGCGCGGAAAGGGTGCCAACACCCGCTACATCTTCCCGATCGCGATGGAGGAGTCCGACGTGGCCGATGCGCTGCTGGTCACCGAGGTCTTCACCCCCGCCGGCAACTGGTCGTCCTACCCGCCGCACCGGCATGACCAGGATGATTTCCCCGCGATGACCTATCTCGAAGAGACCTATTATCACCGGCTCGATCCGGGGCAGGGCTACGGCCATCAGCGGGTGTTCACCGAGGACGGCTCTCTCGACGAGACGATGAGCGTCAACTCGCATGACGTGGTGCTCGTGCCGCGCGGCCACCACCCCTGCGGCGCGCCCCATGGCTACGAGATGTATTACCTCAACGTCATGGCCGGGCCGCTGCGCAAGTGGCGGTTCAGAAACCACCCCGACCACGACTGGATCGCCCGGCGCGACGCCTGACGATTCCTTGCCCCACCGTCCGGCCCTCTTAACGGCTCGGTCCCTGGGGGCTTTGCATTTTGGGTATGCATGGGTTGTGCATGGGTTGTGTATCGGTTGTGCCCGTGAAGTTTCTGCCACAGTTTCGCATTTCGCAAAAAGGTTGCGCCACCGTGCGCCCCGCCGCCGGTGGGCCGCCCGAGGCCCGATATCGGCCGCCGAAACGCGCCCCTGCCGGCCGCTGCGCCTCCGTTCGGGCTGGCGGGGGCCGGCCCGGAGGCGTAGTCTCGCGCCATGACCACGCTGGATGAAACGATAGCGCTCCTCGGCGAGCTGGTGGCCTATCCCACCGTCTCCGCCGACAGCAATCTCGCATGCATCGAGGCTCTGGCCGACCGGCTCGAGAGCGCCGGTGCGCGGGTCGAGGTGATGAAGAGCGAAAGCGGTGAAAAGGCCAATCTTTACGCAACCTTGGGGCCCGAAGTTCACGGCGGCATCCTGCTTTCCGGCCACTCCGACGTGGTCCCTGTCGAGGGCCAGAACTGGTCTGCCGATCCCTTCGCCATGACCGAGCGCGAAGGTCGTCTCTACGGCCGCGGCACCTGCGACATGAAGGGCTTCATCGCCGCCTGCGTCGCCATGGCCCCCGCGCTCGCCGCCCGGATCACGACGCGCCCGCTCCACTTTGCCTTCACCCATGATGAAGAGACCGGCTGCATCGGCGCCAAGTCCCTGGCCGAGCAGCTGAAATCCCGCGAGATCCTGCCCTCCGTCGCTATCATCGGAGAGCCCACCTCCATGCGCGTCGTCGAAGGCCACAAGGGCTGCTGCGAATACACCACACGTTTCCAGGGCCGCGGCGGCCACGGCTCCAACCCGGCAGCCGGCGTCAACGCGGTCGAATACGCCGCCCGCTACATCGCCCGCCTCATGGAGCTGCGCGAGGCCCTCAAGGCCCGCACCCCGCCCCAGAGCCGCTTCGAACCGCCCTGGACCACCATCAACACCGGCAGCCTCATCGGGGGGTTCGCCCACAACGTCATCCCCGCCGAGGCCGAGGTGCAATGGGAGATGCGTCCGGTCGTCGATGCCGACGCCGCCTTCGTGCGCGCGGAAATGCAGAGCTATATCAGCGAGATACTCCTGCCCGAGATGCAGGCCGTGGCGCCCGAGGCCACCATCACCACCGAAACCATCGGTGACACGCCGGGCCTGATGCCCGCGACCGAGGGCGAGGCGGCGGCACTGGCCTGCGCCCTCACCGGCTCCAACGGCGGCGCGCTGGTGCCCTTCAACACCGAGGCCGGCATCTTTCAGAAGCTCGGGATCGACGTGGTGATCTGCGGCCCGGGCTCCATCGAGCAGGCCCACAAGCCCGATGAATACCTCGACATTTCGCAGCTTTCGCAATGCCTTGCCATGCTGGAGCGGCTGGGCCCCCGGCCCTGAGCCACGTCGGCCGCCGGGCGCATCCTGCCCGCCGCGCGCCGCCAGCGCCTCCCCCGTTGTGCAGAACAGGGCAGCAGCGTCTCCTGCAAGGTCGCGTCATGGGCCATTCCTTTCAGGGGCTTTCGGTCAGCGTCATAAGGCACGGATGGGCCGTCACGAGCGCCTCCACGCCCAGACCAGGCCGCTCTGCTACGGCGGGGCGAAAGGCCTCAACAAACACATCCGCTTGGGCGAGCATCGCCTGCGCCGCTTCGCGCCCTTTACCGGATCTTAAGTCGCGGATGACAGATTTCTTGCCAGCGCTGGCGCCGATGAAAGGCTCGGCCATACCCCTCCGCTCCGGATCGCGGGTGTAGTAGCGCATTGCATCGCCCTGCGGCGGCGCCACCTTGATGATCTCGGCGCCGAGCAGGCGCAGGCAACGTGTCGCCGGCGCTTTCGCAGTCACATGGCCGGAGCCGGCAATCCGCAACCCGGCCAGTGGTTAACCATGCCCTGCTCCAGTCCCGAGCCGGTCCGGCAGGGCGGGTGGCAACATGGTTAATTTTGGAACCTGGCTGGCTGTGACGATCAAGACGGCTGCGCTGCGAGATGGGCGATGAGGCGCCAAGTAAGCGCAAAATAGGTGTCGCGCTCTTCGCGGGAGAGCGGGGCCAGCAGCTCTTCCTGTATCGCGGTGATCTCCGTCATCACCTCGTCATGGAGCTTCTGACCGGCTGCGGTCAGGCGCACCGCGTTGTAACGCCGGTCGCCCTCTCCCTTGCGCCGCTCGATGAACCCGGTGCTCTCCAGCGCGTTCACCAGCTTGGTAAGCGCCGACTTCTTCAGGGCCACGGCGCCCGCCAGATCCTTCTGCGAGACGCCGGGGTTGAGGCCGATCAGGCTGATGAGGGCGATACCGCCCGATGGCACATGATGATCCTCGAACACCCTGGCGGTATGGCCCCGCAGGTGTGCGCTCAGGGCGCGGGAGACGAAGGAGAGGTCGCGCGCGAGCGGCCCGAGCGTCAGCTCCACCGTCGGCATGTCGTCGCTGGTGCTGTCCATGCTGCCCCCACCGGTCGGTTTTCCTCCAGCTACAATTCGGGCCTTGGCCTGTCAAACCGGTCTGTCGCTAGGGGTACGGTGATGATTTCAAGAGTGAACCAACCTGCGATGGCAGGCAAGACGGGCGCGCAGGAAGGCCTCGCAGCAGCCTTCGTGGGCCGCGCAGAAGCGACCGGCGGCCACCGGGCCTGTTCGGCCAGGCTATGGCCGGGCCGAGCGCTGGCACGGAATGAGGCGCACGGGCGAAATGATCGTGCTCTTCGTGCTGGTGATGCGCGGGATCATCCGGGGCCGGTTCTCGCCCACTCTGGCTGGCGCCATGGATGGCCAAGGCTCTGGCCTCGCGTCGGTGAAGCTATGCCGCGTGCCGCCCGATCGTGACGGTGTTCCGGCCCTGCGCCTTGGACGAGAGCAGCGCCTTGTCGGCCTGGTCGATCAGCGCCTCGAGCAAGGTCTCGGTGCCATCTCCCTCGGGCCATTCATCGGCGCTCTCCTGGCCGCCCACGGCCACACCGATGGAGACGGTCTGGCGCACGGTTGCCCCGGAGGGCGCGGGCAGGGCGATCGGTTCGGCCTCGACCAGCCGGCACAGCCTTTGCGCCGCGCCGCGAGCCTCGTCTTCGGTGGTGTCGGGCATGGCCACCATGAACTCCTCACCTCCGATGCGGGCCACCATATCCACGCTGCGCAGGTTCTGGGCGATCCGGTTTGCCACGGCCCGGAGCACCGCGTCCCCCGCCGCATGACCATGACGGTCGTTGACCTGCTTGAAGCGGTCGAGGTCGAGTATCATGACGGCAAAGGTCGTTTGCGCCTTGGCCGAGCGCTCGCGGATGCGGGCAAGGTGAGAGAGGGCGTAACGGCGGTTGTAGAGCCCCGTGAGCGGGTCGGTCACCGCCAGCCTGAGCCCGTCGCGCACGCGGCGGCGCAACTTGTCGCTTTCGCGCTTGCGCGCCACGAGGGTCGTCAGCCGCACCGCGAGTTCGCGGCCATCGAGAGGCTCCTCGATGAGATCGGAGGCCCCCAGGTCGAGCGCCATTGCCGCCAGGGTCGGATTGTCGCCGGGCATGACGACGAGGGTCGAGGCGTGGCGCGACCACTTGCGAGACCGAAGCTCGCTCATCAGGTGCAGCCCGTCGCCACTGCCGCGCAGATTGGCGGCGATGACGTAGATATCCTGAAGGGCCGGCGTGGTCCCGTTGAGCGCGGCATGGCGGTCGAGCACGGTCACGCGGTGCGGCAAGCGGTCGCCAAGGGCATCCCGCCATCGCCGGGCGGTCGCGAGGTCGCCCCCCACCAGGGCGATCCGCGCCGGACGGCTGAAGGCTTCGGACTCCTCGGCAAATCCGAGCGCCCGGCTGGTGGTGTCGCGCAGGCGCAGTTCTTCGGAGATCTCGCGTGCACGCATCAGGTTGCGGAGCCGCGCCAGGAGCGTCGTTTCTTCCATCGGTTTCGGGTGGAAAGCATCGGCGCCGGCCTCGAGCGCAGCCAGCATGAGTTCGGCGGCATGGGTGCCTGCCACGGGCGTGCCCGTGACGATCAGGGGCAGGCTCCCCACGTCTTCGTCGGCCCGCAGGGCACGGCAGGCCGCCAGGCCCGGCGCATCGGCGCTGTCTGCATCGAGGATCACCAGCCGGGGGCGGATCGTCCGGGCGAGATTGACGATATCTTGCCCGGTGCCGCTTGCCACGACGTCGTAGCAGGCCGAAGCGAGCTTGGCCTTGAGCACGACGCGATTGGCTGGCACGTCGTCCACGATCAGGATCTTTCCTGGCATCGTCGCTTCCTTCCGCGCATGACCGCGCCTTTTCCCCATGCTGTCCAGTCTGTATGGAGATGGTTAAGAAAACCTTTCCAAGTGTTAACGAGGTCGTGCATGAATCGTGAAACCGCCGAGACCGTCGCCCTGCGCGCTCTCGGTTGGCTGGCGGGCAATGACGAGCTTCTGCCAGTTTTTCTCGGCTCGACGGGTGTATCGGAGGCCGAAGTGCGGGCGCGGGCGGCAGACCCCGAGTTTCTTGCCTCCGTGTTGGATTTTCTTACCATGGATGATGCTTGGGTCACCGGGTTCTGCGATGCGGCGGGGTTGGACTATACCCAGCCGATGCGCGCCCGCATGGCGCTTCCGGGCGGCGACCTGCCGAATTGGACATGAACCTCAAGGGCCTTCTCTTCGACAAGGACGGCACGCTCTTCGACTACCAGAAGAGCTGGGGCAGCTTCACCCTTGGTTTCATCGACGACCTGGCAAGTGGCGATGCCGTGCTGGCCCGGCGATTGGCCGCTGCCATGGGGATCGACCCGGGCACCGCCCGGTTTGCGCCTGACAGCCCCATCGTGGCGGGCACCCCCGAAGAGGTGATGTGCACTGTCTTGCCGTTCATGCCGGGTTGGAGCGCGCAGGCATTGACCGACCGGCTCAACGCGGCTGCCGCCAAGGCTCCGCAGGTGCCGGCCACCGAACTTGCTCCGCTGCTCTGCGACCTTCGCAACAAGGGGTTTGCGCTCGGCGTCGCCACCAATGACGCCGAGGTCGCGGCGCGGGAGCACATCGAGGCAGCCGGAATTGGCGGCGCTTTCGACTTTCTTGCCGGATACGATTCCGGCCACGGGGCAAAGCCGGACCCCGGCATGTGCCTTGCCTTCGCCCGTGCGACGAACCTGAATCCGGGCGATTGCGCGATGATCGGAGACAGCCTGCATGACCTGACCGCGGGCCGCGCTGCGGGCATGGTCTGCATTGCTGTCTGCACCGGGATCGCACCTGCCAAGGAGTTTGCGCCCTTCGCCGATGTTGTTCTGCCCGATATCGGGCACATCCCCGGCTGGCTCACCGGCCGCTGACCCGGAATCGCCTCTGAAGCGAGCGTTTGCGACATGATGCGTCGCATCGGGCAAACTGCGTCAGCCGCGACGGGCGCAACTTGGGGTCATACAGCCAGGAGCGCCGCCATGGACGACATTGCCCCCAAACGCCGCCGTGCCGGAGGACGCGCCGCCAACCCACGGCGTAATCGGGGCGAGGTGCTCGACCAGATGCCCTGGCGGATACCGATCAACACCGACAGGCCGATCGAACCGCTCACCGAGGAAGGCGTTGCAGCGATTCATGAGGGTGCGATGCGGATCCTGGAGGAAATCGGTATCGTCTTCCTGAACGAGGAGGCCTGCGCGATCTTTGCCGAGGCGGGGTGCACCGTCGAAGACCAGGTGGTGCGGATGGGGCGCGACTGGGTGATGGAGATGGTGGGCAAGGCGCCCCGCGAGTTCACCATCACGCCGCGCAACCCGGCCAAGGCGCTGCCGATCGGCGGCAGGGCCATTCTCTTCGGCAACGTCTCTTCGCCACCCAACTATTGGGACCTCTCGCTCGGTTCCAAGGTGCCGGGCAACCGCGAGCAATGCGCGAACCTGCTGAAACTCACCCAGTATTTCAACTGCATCCACTTCGCCGGCGGCTACCCTGTGGAGCCGGTCGACCTTCACCCATCCGTCCGTCACCTCGACGTGCTCTTCGACAAGCTCACCCTGACCGACAAGGTCGCCCATGCCTATTCACTCGGGCCGGAGCGAGTGGAAGACGTGATGGACATGGTGCGGATCTCCTGCGGGCTGACGGACGAGGAGTTCGAGGCCAAGCCGCACATGTATACCAACATCAACTCCACCTCGCCGCTCAAGCACGACTGGCCGATGATCGACGGCTGCCTGCGCTGCATCCGGCGTGGCCAGGCGGTGATCGTCTCGCCCTTCACCCTGGCCGGGGCGATGGCGCCGGTCACGATGGCGGGCGCGGTGGCCCAGTCGATCGCCGAGGCGCTCTCTGCCATTGCGCTCTTTCAATACGTGCGGCCGGGGTGCCCCTGCGTGATCGGCACCTTCACCTCGAATGTCGACATGAAGTCGGGTGCGCCTGCCTTTGGAACGCCCGAGTACATGCGCGCCACGCAGATGACCGGCCAGATGGCCCGCTACTACGGGCTGCCGCTGCGCGCCTCGGGAGCCTGCACCGCCAACGTGCCCGACGGCCAGGCGATGTGGGAGACCTCCAATTCGCTCTGGTCGGCCGTGCAGTCGGGCACCAACATCGTCTACCACGCCGCGGGTTGGCTCGAGGGCGGGCTGATCGCGTCGCCGGAGAAGTTCATCATGGATTGCGAAATGCTCCAGATGATCCAGCGCTATTTCGAGCCCGAAGTGGTGGCGACCGGCCCCGACGAGATCGCCGTGGAAGCCATAGCCGAAGTTGGGCACTACGGCCACTTCTTCGGGATCGACCATACCCAGGCTCGCTACGAGACCGCCTTTTATCAGCCGATCGTCTCGGACTGGTCCAATTTCGAGGCCTGGCAGGCCAAGGGCGGAGTCTGGACAGCGGAACGCGCGCACTTGATCTACAAGCAGATCATCGACGGGTTCGTGCCGCCGCCGATGGACGAGGGCATCCGCGAAGAGCTCGAGGCCTTTGTCGACCGGCGCAAGCGGGAAGGCGGCGCGCCCACCGACTTCTGAGCTCTGTTGCGCAGCTGGCCCTTGGCGCTTTGGCCTTTGTTAACTCGCAAGGGTTAGCCTGCGCGGCAGGTCAAGCGGGTACAGGCATGCATGGTCTGATCAATCGCGCGGTGCAGTGCTTCGTGCGCGACATTTACGGGCCCGACACATGGGCAGAGCTCGGTGCGGCCGTGGGCGTCGGCACGGCCGGATTCGAGGCCATGCTCACCTATGAAGACGCGGTCACGACCGAACTGCTCAACACCCTGTCGCGGATGCGTGGGCAACCGATCGAGGACATTCTCGAGGACCTCGGGACATATCTGGTCACCCATCCGAACACCGGCGCCATCCGGCGGCTCTTGCGCTTCGGCGGCCAGAGCTTTCAGGATCTGCTCTACTCGCTCGATGACCTGCCCGACCGGGCACGCCTTGCAGTGCCCGAACTCGATTTTCCGGCCTTGCATCTGGTCGAGCTTCAGCCAGGCCGGTTCAAGATCGTGGTCAGGGCGAGCGAAGGAGGGTTCGGGGCCGTGCTGACCGGCATCCTGCGTGCCCTCGCCGACGATTACGGGGCTCTGGCCTTTGTCGAGTTGCAGGGCGCCATGGGACCGCGGGAGGAGATCATGATCGACCTCCTCGATGCCGACTTTTCCGAGGCCAAGCAATTCTATCTCGGGACTGCGCTGACACAGCGGCAGAGCGACGGGCGATGAGCGCGGAGATCGGGCGCGAAGCCCTGGCGGCACAGGCCGGCCCTGGCAGCGACACCGGCAGCGCAACGGAAACCGCTGCGCTCGACCTGCTCATGCCGATGCACCTGCAGTTGCAACCCACGGGTCACATTGCCCACGCCGGGCCCAGCCTGCAGAAGTTGAGACCCGATACGCCCCTGGTCGGAAGGCGGTTTCTCGAGGTGTTCGAACTGAAGCGCCCGAGCGGCTTGACCCGGGTCAGCGATCTTGCCCGCGCTGAAGGCGGCCGGCTCAAGTTGGCGTTCCGGGAGGCGCCGCGAACGGGGCTTGTGGGGCTGGTCGCCCCTTATCCGCCGGATCGGGGATTGATCGTCAATCTCTCCTTCGGGTTCAACATCATCGAAGCGGTGAAGGATCACGAGCTGACGAGCGCCGATTTTGCCGCCACCGATCTCGCGGTAGAGATGCTCTATCTGGTCGAAGCCAAGACCGCCGCACTCCACGAGTGGAAGGCGCTCAACCAGCGGCTTCAAGGCGCGATGACGGTGGCCGAGCGGCAGGCCTCCTCCGACATGCTCACCGGCCTCGCCAATCGCCGGGCGATGGAGGAGGTGCTGACCCGGCTGACCAGGGCCAAGGCGAGCTTCGGACTGATGAACCTCGATCTCGACTTCTTCAAATCGGTCAATGACACGCAGGGCCATGCGGCGGGCGATCACGTGCTGCGCCGCGTGGCCGATATCCTGCGCGCCGAGACCCGGTCGGCCGATGTGGTCGTGCGGGCCGGAGGCGACGAGTTCGTGCTGATCTTCGCGGGCCTCTCCAATCCCGAGCGGCTGGCCCGTCTTGGCCGCCGGATCATCGCCCGGCTCGAGGAGCCCATTCCCTTCGAGGGAGACGTCTGCCGGATCTCCGGGTCCATCGGGCTGACGGTGAGCGACTTCTACACCGCGACCGACCCCGAGGAGATGATGCAGCATGCCGATACCGCGCTCTATGCCTCCAAGCGCGGCGGACGAGGGCGGGTGACGGTCTATTCGCCCGATCTGCATGGCGGAGGGCCCGGTCAGGACAATTGACAAGCCACGCGGGACGCGGCCCCATGTGGCATGTCCTACCTCAGAGGCCATTGGCAACTACTGCTTATCATCGCGCTGGTTTTTTCCCTGTGGCGGACGCCGGTGATCTACCCGCTGCGGATATTCGTCATCTTTCTGCATGAGCTTTCGCACGGGCTTGCGGGCATCGCCACGGGCGGGAGCATAGTTGAGATCTCGCTCGACCCGGGTGAGGGCGGGCACGCGCTGATCCGGGGCGGCAACCGGTTTGTCACGCTGTCGGCGGGATATCTGGGCTCACTGATCCTCGGGGCAATGCTCTTTCTGACCGCCTTGCGCTCGCGGGCGGATCGCGCGGCGCTGGCGCTCTGCGGGCTGACCTTGCTGGTCGTCACGGTTTTCTGGATCCGCACGCCCTTTGCCCTGGCCTTCTGCCTTGTCACCGGAGCGGTCATGCTCGCCATGGCCCGCTATCTGCCGCACCAGGTGGCCGACTTGGCCTTGCGCGTGATCGGGCTGACGAGCCTGATCTACGTGCCCTATGACATCTTCGACGACACGCTCCGGCGCAGCGCATTGCAGTCGGATGCGCGAATGCTGGCGGAGGAGTTCGGCGGGGCAACGGTGATGTGGGGCGGACTGTGGCTGTTGCTCGGCCTCGCCGTGATCTGGCTCTGCCTCCGGCACGGTCTGGGGCCGGCGAGCAACATCGCCTTTCGGCGGAGCAGCGCTGAGGGGGAGAGGACGGCTGGTACCCCGTAGGGGAGTCCAATAACCGTTTGAACTCAAAGACTTAAGAAAAAGTGGGACACTCTGTTTTCCCATGATTTTATTAGGTTTTTTGGGAAAAGTGTCCCACCGGCTTGTGCATCTAGCTCTCAGAATCCAACCAAAAAGAAGCCCTCGGCCTGCGCGACAGACCGAGGGCCGGGGACGAAGAAAAGGGCCACAACACCTTTGGAGGTAACCTAACATGGAACAGGCAAGAACGCGAACGCAGAACCCCGAAACCGCGCGGAAACTGGCCCGGGACGGCTTCAAGATTTTTCCTTGCGACCCGGCCACCAAGCGGCCCCTGGTGAGGTGGCGGGACAAGGCCACCGACGATCCCGTCAAGGTTGCCCGCTGGTGGTCCAAATGGCCGGACGCCATGCCGGGTCTGCCGACCGGCGAGGCCAACGGCTTGAGCGTCGTGGATCTCGACGTGGGCAAAGGCAAGGATGGGCTTGCCGCTGCGCGGGCAATCGGCATCACCCCTGGAGACGCCGACCTGGTTGTGCGGACCGGCGGCGGCGGGCTTCACCTGTTCTTCGAGCATGTCGAAGGCGTGACCAATTCTGCGTCCGCCGAAGGCCTCGACGTGCGCGGCGAGGGCGGCTATGTGATCGCCCCGGGCGCGGTTAGTCGGTCAGGCGAATATCGCTGTGAGCGGGGCAGCCTGGGCGCTGCTCGGCTTCTGGGGCTGTCCCCATTCCCATCCGCCTTAAGGCGCCGTGCTCGCCCCGCTGATGAACCCTCCGCCCCTGCGGGCGGGCACGACATCGCCGAGCTTCGGGATGCCCTCCGCTTCATCCCCAATAACGGCTCCTACGACGAATGGGTATCGACGCTGATGGCGCTCCACCACGGCTCCGCCGGATCGCCGGACGGGCTCGCGCTCGCGTTGGGCTGGTCAGCCGGGCACCCTGGGTTTTCGCACGCCGAGGTGCGGGAAAAGTGGCGGTCTTTCGGGAAGGCGGACGGCCTCCTGGTCACCGCAGACTCCCTTTTCGCCGAAGCTAAGCGGCACGGCTGGCAGGGGGTGGACGCCGACGACTTTGACGATCTGCCTGATGAGGTCGAAGCGCCGTCAGATGAGATCGCAGCCTTGCTCGACATGACCCCCGAGAAACCAGCCGCCAAAGATGGGCTGACCTTCCTTTCGCCCGCAGACTGCGCCGCCTCAAACCCGCGGCCCTATGTCATCAAGGGACTGATCGCGAAGCGCGACGTGGGCTGCATTGTGGGTGCCCCGGGCGTGGGCAAGTCAGTCTTGGCTCCGGCTCTTGGCTACGCCGTGGCGCAAGGTCGCGAGGCTCACGGGCGCCGGACAAAGGCCGGTGGCGTCTTCTACGTCGCCGCGGAGGATGAACACGGGATGCGGGGGCGGGTCACCGCCCTCAAGGCAGAGCATGGGGACGCGCCCAACTTCACCTTGGTTGGCGGGGTGTCCGATCTACTCAACCCGGAGGCGGGCGCAAAATGGGCCGCCCAGGTCAGAACGCTGGCCAAGGCAGTGAAGGAGAAGCGCCCAACGCTAATCGTGATTGACACCCTGGCAATGGCCTTCCCGGGACTCGAAGAAAACTCCGCCGAAGGCATGGGCCGGGTGGTGGCCGTTGCCCGGGCGCTGACCAAATGGGGCGCCGCCGTCATCCTGGTCCACCACGACACAAAGGACGGGCAACAGGGCTTGCCCCGAGGCCACAGCCTATTGAACGGTGCCCTCGATGTTTCGATCCACCTTCGCAAAGGCGAGTCCGGGGTAGTCACTGGTCGACTCACCAAGAACCGCAACGGCTCTTGCGACGGTGACTTGGCGTTCCGCATTCGGGGTGAAGAAATCGGCACCGATGAAGACGGCGACCCGATCACAACGGCGCTTTGCGACCCGTGCGACCCTGCGCCTGGCGGATCAACGCCACGGCTCAAACCAACCGAAGCGGCGGCGCTGGGCCTCATCATGGAGATGGTGGGGGAAGGCGAGAGCGTCAGCCGTGACGAATGGTTGGCCCGGGCTGCATCGCCAGACGAACTGAGAGTCACCACGGCGGAAGACGCGGACAACCGGCGGAGGGCGGCGCGGCGTATCCTGGGCCGCCTGGCAGACAAGGAGCACGTCACCATTTCGGACGGGCACATTCGCCTGACGCAAATCGGTGGCGACGATTGGTTTGACGACCTTGAAGAAGACGAGGCCGACCATGCCGACGAGTAACCGGACGGACCGGACCAAACCCGGACAAGTCCGGGCTGTCCGGGGGGGCAAAGCGAGTCGGAGACCCGGACGGACCGGACACACCCCTTTAGGGGTGTCCGGCTGTCCGGTCCGCTCCGATGCCCCGGACCACCACTTTCACGGCAGATGTGAAGAAGGGCAGACAGTCACAACCGAGTGGAAAGGGTCCCTCTGGGGGATTGGAAGCCGCGGGGGGCGCGGAGCGCGGAAACAGACCCGCTGCAATCTCGCGAATGTTGAAATCCCCGGTTCAATGAAAACGAGAAAAGTGAGGCAGAGCCATGGAAGCTGAGATCGAAGACCTTCTGGATATGTCCCCGGATGCCGAGCCCCCGAGCGACGGCGAACTGGTGACATCGGCGGAACTGGCCGAATGGCTTGGCCTGTCCACGGGGCGGTTGAACCAGCTTGCCCGCGATGGCGTCCTCCCCCGAGAGACCACCGGCCTCAAGGGCCACAAGTTCCCTCTCCGGGCGAGCGTCCGCGCCTACTGCGAACACACAAGGGCCGCAGCAAGGTCGCGAACGGCTGACCCCGAACTGGCCGACCACAAAAAGCGTCTGGCCGCAGAACAAGCGGACAAGATTGCCCTTCAAAACGCCCGGGCCCGAGGCGACTTGCTCGACGCAACTGCCGTGCGGGCCGAATGGCTTTCTGTGGCAGCCGACCTCCGCGCACGACTTCTAGCTGTGCCCGCTCGCGTGGCCGCCACCGTGGGGCTTAATCGGCCCGCCGCAGCCGCGCTCGACATCGAACTGAGACGGGCAATGTCCGACCTAGCGGAGACAGAAGCCAATGACTGAACGACTTTCAGAAATCCGCGCCGAGACCTATGCCGCTCTCCGCCCGCCCAAGAAGCTAGACCTCCCCGACTGGATTGAGGCCAATGTCCGGCTGCCGTCCGATGTGTCCGCGCAATCCGGCCCAATGGCCCTCACGCCTGTTCAACGCGGCATCGCCGAAGCGATGGGTGACCCGTCCATTGAGCGCGTGTCTGTGGTCAAGCCGGTACGGCTAGGCTACACCTCCCTACTTTCCGCCGTGGTGGGTTACTATTGCCAAAACGACCCTTCACCTATCCTGAGCGTTCTGCCGACTGAGTCCGATTGCCGGGGCTGGATGGTGGACGATGTGGAGCCGATTTTTGCCGCCAGCCCCGATCTAAGAGGCCTCCTGTCGCTCGATGCCGACCCCTCTGGCAGATCTACGCTAATGTCCCGCCGTTTTCCTGGCGGCTCTCTCAAAATCGTATCGGCCAAGTCACCGCGCAACCTCCGCCGTCACAACGCCCGCGTCCTTCTCCTGGACGAAATCGACGCGATGGAATCCGGGACAGAGGGCAGCCCGATCACCCTGGCGGAGCGGCGCACTATCAGCTTTCCCGACCGCAAGCTGGTGGCGGGCTCAACACCGACCTGGGAGGACACAAGCCATATTCTCCGTCTCTACCGGCAAAGCGATCAGCGGGTCTATGAGATCCGATGCCCGGACTGTGGCGCCTTCCACGCGCCAACATGGGCCGACATTCAATGGCCGGACGGCAAGCCGGAAGACGCAGCCTATATATGCCCCGAGTGCGGCGTCGTTCAGCCGGAGGACCGCAAGGCCGAGATGGTCGAGCATGGGCGCTGGCGGATCACCCGTCCCGAGGTCAAAGGCCATGCCGGTTTCCGAACCAATGTGTTGGTTTCGACTCTGCCCGCTGCCGCGTGGGGAAAGATCGCGCAAGAGTTCCTGGTGGCAAAGGAACACCCTGACCTTCTCCAATCGTGGACCAATACCCTGATGGCGGAAGGCTGGCGCTCGACGGGCGACGAACTGGACGACACGGCGCTCGCCAGTCGCGCCGAGAACTTCAGCCTTGAGGCACTCCCATCCGAGACGCTTATTCTGACCTGCGGCGTGGATGTCCAGCATGACCGGCTGGAGGCCGTCACCCTGGCGCACGGGCGGTCCGAAACCTTCATCGTGGATCAACAGGTATTCTGGGGCAGGGTAAACGACGACGAAGCCCCCTGGAGCGAACTGGACGGCTATCTGGCGGCCCACCATGCCCACCCGGCGGGCGGGTTGCTGCGGATCGACGCGACCGCCGTGGACGCCTCAGACGGCGCCACGATGGACCGGGTGCTGGCCTTCTGTCACGCAAGGCTGTCTCGCCGCGTGGTGGCGATCAAAGGGGCCGAAGGAAACCGCCCTGCAATCCGGGCAAGCGCGACCAAGGGGCAGCGCCTTTTCATTGTCGGGGTGGACGGAATAAAGGCCAACCTAACCGAGCGACTGAAACGCGGCACTTCGGTCCGGTTCTCCAACACGCTGGAGGGAAGGTTCTTTGAGGAGCTTGCAAGCGAACGTCGCGTGGTTCGCTACAGGCGTGGTGCCCCGTCAGCCTCTTGGGAAAGGATTCCGGGCCGCCGCGCCGAGTCGCTCGATTGCGTCGTCTATGCGCTTGCGGTCCGCAATCTGGTCGGCGTGAACTTGGAGGTCAGGGAAGCCGAACTTTCCAGCCGCCGCCCCAACGCAACTTCCAGACAGAACGTAGTCCGCTCAAAGTGGCTCTCGGGCTAGCCCGTCAGGAGGCAACTACTTAGAACCCCAACAGCGTTGAAACAGCCCGATATGCCGCTTCCGCAGCCATACCAAGCCCGGAAGAGGCGAACTCCAGCGCCAACCATCCCAAGGCCCCCAACAGCATCACCTTTGCGGCTTCAACGCGAGTTTTGGGAGCCTTGAGGATTTCGATTCCAGACACAATTTCAACCTGAATTCTTGCTTTGTCATCCGGGTCAATTTGATTGTTTTCTCGGAGTTTCACTTGGACTTCACCCAATCTCTCAATCGCCTGGGTGAACTGCGCAGAGTTGTGATCCAAAGCAACCATTCTGTCTGAAGCTGGAGCGGCCTCAGCCAACTCGGCTGCATCTTCGGCTAGATTGTATAACCGGCGCCGCAGTTCCTCTGCGTGAGGCTCGAACAGGTTGGCGGCCATCTCCTGAACAGTGCGATCAATGTTGTTGTCGCCAGAATAAAAGTAGTTGAAGGCGAAGTCGTGAGGAACCAGGTTTCCGTTCGCTAGCTCCCTCAAGGTCGCCAGTTGATTGCTTAGGCGATCTTCCGACCTATCTGGCCAGTTCAATTCGCCCGAACCAACAAAGCTCCCAGGCTCCCGCACTACGTTTTTCTCCACGTCCTCCCAATCGGAGAGGCTCTGCAACCGGTTCACTTCATTCAGGATCAAGAGTGGCGCGTCATCAAAGCAAGCGAACCACATCCTCAGGTATCTAGTGAAGTCTTCGCTTCTTGCATATATTACGCGTCGAGCGCAGTCATCATATGCTTCAAAAAATCTCTCTGTTCGACGGTCCAACTTTCTACCCCTAGTCCAGCTTAGGTCATGCTGAGGCTGCCGAAGTTTGGCGGAGGTTTCCATCAGAATCTTCCAGCGTCCGCACTTCTTAGATTTCCGCAGAACGTTTCATGGCGAGAAGGCCAAAACGCACTTTGACTCAGAGGGAAGATTAGGGGGCTCCGATTCGCACCTTGCCCTTCAACCTCGGGATTTGATTCATTTAGTTTCACACGGAGAGTGAATCCCGGAACGCAGATGGGACCATATTGCCCCAACATAAAATTATTTCCTCGGTTTTGGGTTCGCTGAGACGATATGAGACAAACAAATTACTCGCGGCATCCTAAATGCCGATGATATATTTCTGGGGTGTCCTTTCAGCACGCCGGTCGGCGGGGGAAGATTTCAGGGGTGAGGTCCACCCCGCCGACCAACCACACCAGAGAGGGAGTGACATGAGCGAGATTGAGAGAAAAATAAAGTCTATGACGCCACTTGATCTCGCGAGAGCTATCACTGCCGCCTACGCGAATGAACGCCCCGAGGTGCTGCACGGCATCCTTGAAAGGGCATTTCGGCAACTCGGCTATGGCATTCCAAAAGACTGGTTCGCCTTTATGACGAATGGCCGCCTTCGAGACTCAGATGTGCCGGAATATCGGGAAATTCCCGGATGGATCATGCGCTTCAAAATTCCCGGGAGTCCTCTGGGAAAATTCGCATGAGTTTCACAGTCCGCCAAATCTCAGATGCAATCGCGGCTTCATTCGGCCAAAGTGGTCCGGCTGCCGACGCTATATTCGCCCGGGTGAAGGGCGCCGCCCAAACTGGACTTCTCGGCCATGCAGCGACACCGGGGGCGGGCAGACCCCGTCGCCTAGAACTTGGCGAAGCGGCGTTTGCCTGTTGTCTCCAAGTCCTGCGCGACTATGGCGTGGAGCGTGGCCCCGCGATGGAGATACGCCCGGGCTTCCACGTTGCGGCGCTGCCGGAAACTCTGGCCGCAATCCGTGAGGGCGAGGATTTCGACCTGGCGCTGGCCTTCGTTCACATCATCGCGCCTGGGCAACCCGTGCGAGCGGGTATCCGGGCTGCCTGGTGCCGCCCGATCACATTGCCCGACTGGTCGCCTTATGAGCCCGAGACACGGGGCCGCCCGGCGCTTGGCAATGTTCACACCGCCTTTGTCGCGCGGTGGCCCATCTCGGCCACCCTGTGCCCCTTCCTGCATTGTCTGGAGCCCGACGACCAATGAGCCTCATTGACCGCATCTTTCGCCGCCAAGCCGCCCCCGCACCGATCCGCCGTAGCTTCGATGCAGAAACTGGCGGACGCCGGGCACATGGGTTCCGTGCGTCCGGGCCGGTCGGTGCTGAGACCATCGCCGCTGCCGCACCGATCCGCGCTAGGGCTCGCCATGCCTACGCCAACAACGGCTACCTGAGGAACGCCGTAGGTGCATGGGTGGCGGAGACAGTGGGGGCAGGTATCGAAGCAAACTCGAGTCACCCCGACACCGACCTCCGCCCGGTAATCGACTCGCACTTCAATGCCCGGGCCGCCGAGATTGACGCCGAGGGTCGGACTGATTTTCGGGGCATGACCGCCGCAGTGGTGGAAGCTGTGATCGTGGATGGCGAAGCCTTCGCCATGATTGAGGAAGGGCCCGAAGGCGTCCGGCTTCGCCTTATCCCGGCAGAAATGGTGGACGAGTCGATCACTCGGGACCTCGGTAATGGCGGCTACATCGCGGCGGGTGTGGAGTTCGACCAATTGGGCCGCCGTGTGGCCTATCATGTCCAGCCGCATCGCCCGACCGAGCTATTCCCGACCGCCGGGCAGCCTGTGCGCGTGCCCGCCGAAGACATGCTCCACATCTTCAAGCCCCTTGGTGCCGGACAGGTGCGCGGGGTCTCGTGGCTGGCCCCAATCCTCTTGACGGTCAACGAGTTCGACCAACTGCAAGACGCGCTCCTGGTCGGTGCGAAGATTGCCGCGATGCACGCCGGGTTCGTCACCGACCAAAACAACCTGAACGGTGGCGGTGCCTTCCCCGACGCCGATGGACTGGCGGACCTCAGCTTAGAGCCCGGCGTGGTTCGGGTCCTTCCCGCAGGCACAGACATCAAGTTCAATTCGCCCACCGAAGCCAAGGACTCCATTGCCTTCGCCAAGCTGACCCTTGGGCAGATTGCCGCTGGCCTAGGTGTCCCTCAGCACCTCTTGGACGGCGATCTGAGCGGCGCGAACTATTCGAGCCTGCGGGCTGGGCTTCTGCCTTTTCGCGCGAAGGTGGAGCAATTCCAGTATCACGCCTTGGTCCCGCAGTTTCTCGCCCCCGCGTTCCGCAGGGTCATCGCCCACGAATACATCTCGGGGCGGCTGGACGTTGCCGATCTGGAGCCCGCACTCAAAGCCGAATGGCTGGCGCCCCGCCCGATGCAAGTAGACCCGGCAAAGGATGTGGCCGCCCTCAAGGAAATGCTTGGTGCCGGGCTGACCTCGCGCCGCCAAGCCGTAGCAAGCCTTGGCTGGAACATCGCCGACCTCGACGCCGAGATCGCAGCAGACCGGGAACGCGAGGCCGCCCTTGGCCTGAACTTCTCCAACCCCGAAAAGGAGTTTGTCGAATGAGCCTCGATCGGTATGCCACCAGCGTCAAAACCTACGGTCCGCCCGCAGCGATCTTTGACGATAGTCACGCGAACCCGCCTGACCTGTGGGCCGACGCCACCCACGTCACCCGGGCTGCAACGACAGCACCCACGACCTGGGACCCCGACACGATGACGGTTGAGGTGATCGCGGCCACCCAGGCCCCGGTGATGCGCAAGGATGCGCGCGGCGTGGCCTACGCCGAGACGTTGGACATGGCCACGCTGGACCTCTCCGCGGTGACTGATCTGCCGGTCTATGACTCCCATCGGGGTGCGAGCGCCCGTGATGTGGTTGGGATTGTTCAGAGCCTTCGGGTGGACGGCGACAAGCTCTTGGCCACTCTGCGCCTGTCCGCAGCCGAAGACGCCGCTCCCATTGTTGAACGGGTCGCCGAAGGCACCCTGACAGGGGTGAGCATCGGTTACGCGGTCGCCGCGTGGCGTGAAACGCACGAGAACGGCCAACGTGTTCGCCGCCCCGCATCTTGGACCCTTCGAGAGATCAGCTTGACCCCGGACCCGGCTGACAGGGCCGCGCGAGTCCGCTCCGAAACAGCCCCCAGCGCAACGGCGCGGCTGGGCGGTAACCCTAGTAACCGCGCCGCGACAGGAGGCACCATGCCCAACACCCAAACCGTAACCCCGCCGGAGGATGCCGAGCGCACCCGCCGGTCCGAGATCCGCACCCTGGTCCGCTCGGCTGGCCTCGGCGCGGAAATCGCTGACGATCTGATCGACCAAGAGGCCACGGTGGACGCCGCCAAGGCCGCGATCTTCGATCACATGCAGACCCGCTCCACGCCGGTCATTCGCACGACCGCGCCCCAGAACGACGATCCGGCGGTCATCACGCGGCGCCAAGCGGACGCCGTGGCAACGCGTATGGCCGGTGGCGAATGCCCGGAAGTGTCTCGCCAATATCTGGGCGACTCGATGCTCGACTTGGCCCGCTCGGCTCTTTCCCGGGCTGGCGTGTCGCATCGGGGCATGTCCGCCGATGAGACGTTCCAGCGGGCCGCCCACGGCACCAGCGATTTCCCCCTGGTGGTTTCCAACGCCATGAACAAGGTTGCCCTGGACACCTACAAGGCAGCCGAGTCGCCCCTCAAGAGCCTGTGCCGCCAGCGCACGCTTTCCAACTTCAAGGAGTCGACCTCGATCCGGCTTGGCGAGATGGGCCGCTTGGAGGAGATCGACGAACACGGCGAAATCACCCACACCAGCCGCGCCGAGAACGGCGAGACCATGCGCCTCAAGACCTATGCGCGTGGTCTCACCGTATCCCGGCAACTTCTGATCGACGACGATCTGGGCCTTCTGGGCGACATGACCGCCGCCTTTGGCGAGGCCGCCGCGCAGACCGAGGCCGACATTCTGGTGGACCTGCTCACCAGCAATCCGAGCCTGTCGGACGGCACCGCCGTCTTCCACAGCACCCGGGGCAACCTCGCCGATACCGGAGCCGACCCCTCCGTTACCACGCTGGACCTGGCCCGCAAAGCGATGCGGGGCTTCAAAGGGCTCGACGGGAAGACTCTCATCAACTCCAAGCCCAAATACCTTCTGGTCGGGCCGGAATTGGAGACGGCTGCAGAGTCGCTGTTGGCGTCGATCTATGCGGCGTCCGTGGACGATGTGAATCCCTTCACAGGCAAGCTGACGCTCCTGGTGGAGCCTCGCATCACCGATGATCGGTGGTTCATCTTCGCTGATCCGGCCCGACTGCCGGCGCTCCAGTTCGGATACCTTTCCGCCGCGCAAGGTGTCCAGATTCAGCGGACGGAAGCATGGGACACCCTCGGCATGAAGTATCGGGCATTCCTCGACTTCGGTGCCGGATGGCTCGACTGGCGCGGGGCCTACTTCAACGAGGGCGCCGCCTGATGGCGACCACGGCGACCACGGCTGAACAGCTTGCGGAGGCACGGGCCGCCTATCACCGCCTCATGATCGGTGAGGCCGCCCTGGTCTACGTCGATCAGAACGGCGAGCGGATCGAATACACCCGAGCCTCCGCACCCCGTCTCGCCGCCTATATTGCCGACCTCGAACGGCAGGTTGCCGGGCAATCCCGCCCGGCAACCATCACCTTCCAGACCTCGAAAGGGACCTGAAATGAAGAACTTTGTGCAAAAGGGCGAGGCAATCACCGTTGCCGCCCCGGCTGCCGTGGCGTCCGGGGAGGGTGTCCTGGTCGGCGCCCTCTTTGGCGTAGCCTCCGGCGATGCTGCCTCTGGTGAAGATGTGACCATCCAGACGCTGGGAGTCTTCGAGCTTCCGAAGGCCAGCACCGATGTCGTGACCGTGGGTGCTGCCGTCTATTGGGATGCCACCGAAGGCGAAGTGACCGTGACGGCCACTGATAACACCTTCATCGGCCATGCCGTCGCAGCGGCGGGCAACCCTTCGGGCACTGCCCGGGTTCGACTGAGCGTTTAAACCAGTGACCCTAGCCGCCGCCTCCACGTCCCACCGCGACCTTCTGCCGCCGCCCACGCGGCGCGGCCTGTCGCGAGTGGAGGCGGCGGCCTACATCGGTGTCGGGGCCTCCAAATTCGACGCGCTGGTCACGGATGGCCGGATGCCCAAACCCAAGAAAATCGACGGGCGGCGCGTCTGGGACGTGCGTTCTCTGGACAGATTTTTCGACGCCTTGCCCGGTGGTGACGACTCAGACCACAATCCTTGGGACGAATAGATGCCCGAGGACTCTATGAAGATGCGATTGAAATACGTGGTGGAGGATACCGACCGCCACGGGACCGTCCGCCTTTACTACCGCCGCCACGGGCAGAAAGTCCGGCTGCGCGGCCCCCTGGGCTCGCCTGAATTTCTGACCGACTACCGCCGGGCAGCGGAAGGCCCGAAGGCCCCCAAACAGCGGTCCTCGAGTCCGGGCAGCGTGGTGCCACGCAGCGTGAAATGGCTTTGCGTTCAGTACTACAAATCCTCGATGTTTCGGGAACTCGACCCTCGGACACAGAAAGTCCGCCGGTCGATCCTGGAGCGGTTCTGCGAGAACAAGGGCGACGGAGACAAGCCCTTCGCGCTACTACTCCCCCGCCATATCCGCGCCCGCCGCGATGCGCTGGCCGACCGGCCCGAGGCTGCCAATAGCATGGTGAAGGCGCTCCGCCAGCTTTACCGTTTCGGTGTGACCTATGATCTGGCCGACGCCAACCCGGCAAAGGATGTGGAATTTCTGCGCTCCAACCCCGAAGGCTTCCATTCGTGGACGATAGAGGAAATCGAGACGTATGAGAAAAAACACCCGGTTGGCACGACTGCCCGGCTGGCGCTGGCCCTCGCGCTCTACACCGGGCAGCGCCGTTCCGACCTCGTACTACTGGGCAAGCAGCACCTCCGCGGCGGGTGGTTGACCTTCACGCAGCAAAAGGGAAAGGGCCGCAACCCGGTCCGCCTGGAGATCCCCGTGGTGCCCGAGTTGCAGCGGATCATCGCCGCCACGACGACCGGCGACATGACCTTTCTGGTGAACGGTTACGGGCGGTCCTACACCAACGCCGGTTTCGGCAACCGCTTCCGAAAATGGTGCGATGAAGCCGGGCTTCCGCACTGTTCTGTGCATGGTTTGAGGAAGGCCGCGGCCGCTCGACTGGCCGAGCTTGGATGCAGCGAGTTTGAGATCATGGCGATCACCGGACACCAGACCTCGAAAGAGGTGACGCGGTACACGAAAGCCGCCAGTCAAAAGGTCCGCGCGGAGGCCGCTCTGACCAAGATGGGGGGAGAACGTAAGTAGTCCAAAAGTGTCCCACTTTTCGGTCGGGTTTTAACCGGTGGGACAATCTTGGCCTTTAAGTGCCTGAAAACATGGGCACAAAAAATCGGCTGGTACCCCGTAGGGGAATCGAACCCCTCTTTCCAGGTTGAAAACCTGGCGTCCTAACCGATAGACGAACGGGGCAGGGTCCAGCCGTGGGGGGGTGTTTAGGCAAAGCCCCGAGTGAGCGCAAGAAGATTTTTGCGCCCGAGGTCACGATTTTTGCGATGCGGCTTGGGGCCTTTGAAACAAGGCGCCCGGCGGGGCGGTTCAGGCGCGCGCGGCGTCTTCGAGGCGCAGTTGCGGGCGCGATCGGCCTTGCCAGTGATTCACCTCGAGCCGCCCGGCCAGATGCCAGGCGCCGCCGCGCGACTCCAGCATGGCCCGGCCCAGGGGCGTGTCGGCAAGGCGGAAGCCGATGGCGTCAAGTCGTTGGCCCATGGCTGTGCGCACCGATATCTTGAGGTGGTCTTCTCCGACCACGCGCGCATCGGCCAGGGCTGCCTCCGGCAGGGCGAAGCGTGGGGCCGGGGCCGAGGCGCCGAAAGGGCCTGCCTGTTCGAGCGCCTCAATCAGATCGACCGTGGCGGCGGTGGGCAGGATCAGCCCGTCCAGCCGCAAGTCACGCGGGCCGTCGGCACCGGCGCCCTGCCGGGCAAGTAGCTCCGAGAGGCGCGCCATCGCGGGTTCAAGCTGGTCGATCGTGAGCGAAAGCCCGGCCGCCATCTTGTGCCCGCCACCCCGAAGGATCAGCCCCTCATCCTCCAGACGGTGCACGCATCCGCCCAGATCGACCCCGGAAATGGAGCGGCCCGAGCCCTTGCCTTCGCCGTCCTCCAGGCCGATCACCACGGCGGGTCGGCCCGTGGCCTCTTTCAGGCGTGATGCGACAATGCCGACAACGCCGGGATGCCAACCCTCTCCGGCGGCCCAGACGAGGGGAGCTTCCATCCCGCGGGCCTCGGCCTGTTCCATCGCGGCCTGCTGCACGGCGGCCTCGATGTCGCGGCGCTCCTTGTTGAGCGTGTCGAGGCGTTCTGCCAGCTCGCGGGCCTCGAGCGGATCGTCGGTGGCCAGAAGGCGCGCGCCCAGATCGGCGCGGCCCACGCGGCCGCCCGCGTTGATCCGGGGGCCGAGCAGGTAGCCCAGATGATAGGGCGTGGGCGCACGGTCCACACCGGCCACGTCGGCCAGGGCGGCAAGCCCGGGGTGGGCGCGGTGCGCCATGATCTTGAGGCCCTGCCGCACGAGAGCGCGGTTGACGCCGACGAGCGGCGCCACGTCTGCAACGGTGGCGAGGGCCACGAGATCGAGCAGCCCCATCAGGTCGGGCAGGGGCGCGCTTCCAGCCTCGCGGCGCTGCCGGTTGGCTTCGACGAGGCAAAGAAACACCACGGCGGCGGCGCAGAGATGACCCAGCTCGCCGGTTTCGTCCTGGCGGTTGGGGTTGACCACGGCGACTGCAGGCGGAAGCGTTTCGCCCCCCAGGTGATGATCGAGCACCACCACGTCGGTGCCTCCGGCGGCGGCAAGGGCGTCGTGCGAGAGCGTGCCGCAATCGACGCAGATGATGAGGCTGTGAGACCGGGACAGCTCGGAAATCGCGGGTGCGTTCGGGCCATAGCCTTCGCCCACACGGTCGGGCACGTAGAGCGTGGCATCGCGCTCCAGGGCCCGGAGCCAGCGAATGAGGAGGGCGGCGGAAGTGCCGCCGTCGACGTCGTAATCGGCGAAGATCGCGATCTTCTCGGTGCGCTCCACGGCGCGGTTCAGCCGTGCGGCCGCGATCTCCATGTCGCGCAGCTTGCGCGGGTCGGGGAGGAGATCGCGCAGCGACGGGGCGAGGAAGGCCGCGGCGTCTTCCTGAGGCACGCCACGCTGCACCAGCAGGCGGGCCAGAGGGGCAGGGAGGCCGGTGGCCTGGGCCATGGCCTCGGCCAGCCGGTCTTCCTCGGGCGCGGGGCCAACCCAGCGCCGCCCTGTCAGGGACTCTTCGACGCCGAGGAAGGCTGGCATTACATCGCGGAGGTCGGGTTGCGGTACTGCATTCGACGTACTGAGCCGGTCTTGGAGCGCATCAGCAGGGTTTCGGCGGTGAGATAGCCGACCTCGCGCTTGATGCCCGACAGAATCGAGCCATCGGTCACGCCGGTGGCGGCGAAGATCACGTCGGCCTGGACCATCTCGTCGCGGCTGTAGATCTTGTCGAGATCTTCGATCCCGGCCTTGGCGGCACGGCCGCGCTCGTCGTCGTTGCGGAAGGTGAGCTTGCCCCACATCTGGCCACCCATGCACTTGAGCGCGGCAGCCGCGAGCACGCCTTCAGGCGCCCCGCCGAGGCCCATGTACATGTCGATCCCGGTCTTCTCGGGCTCGGCGCAATGCATGACGCCGGCCACGTCGCCATCGGTGATGAGGCGGATCGCGGCACCGGTCGAGCGGACCTCGGCGATCAGCTCCTCGTGGCGGGGGCGTTCGAGGATGCAGACGGTGATATCAGCCGGCGTGGCCTGCTTGGAGGCGGCCAGAAGGCGGACGCGCTCGGAAGGGGACTGGCTGAGGCTGACGATCCCCTCGGGGTAGCCGGGGCCGATGGCGAGCTTTTCCATGTAGACATCCGGGGCGTGCAGCATGGAGCCGCGCGGCGCCATGGCGATGACGGTCAGCGCATTGGGCATGTCCTTGGCAGTCAGCGTGGTGCCCTCGAGCGGGTCAAGCGCGATATCCACCTCCGGCCCGGTGCCGGTGCCCACCTCCTCGCCGATGTAGAGCATCGGGGCCTCGTCGCGCTCGCCTTCGCCGATCACCACCACGCCCTTGATGTCGAGCTTGTTGAGCTGGTCGCGCATGGCGTTCACGGCCGCCTGGTCGGCGGCCTTTTCGTCGCCGCGGCCGATCAGCTTGGCCGAGGCCAGCGCGGCGGCCTCCGACACGCGGGCGAGGCCCAGCGAGAGCATCCGGTCGTGGAATTCAGGCTTCTTGGTCATCGGGTGCCCCTCGTGGCTGGCTGTTTGACGCTTGGGTAGCCTTCCGCCATGGGCGGTGCAACCCTTGCGCGGCGTGTTAGCGCAAGCGATCACTCGACGATGACGCAGTGGCGGTATTCGGGCTCCGGGCAGGCCTCCGCAGGGGCCGTGGCTTCGGCAACGCCATGGGCGGCGGACAGAAAGGTCTCGACCGCTGTCGCCATGCCGATGCGGGCCTGGTCGGTGCCGAACTCGCTGTCGGTGGATTGCTGCACCCACTCGCGCTGGATCATGACAGAGCGTTCGGCAAACCCGACCGCCACATCTGTCTGGCCGACCGCCAGCAGGGTCTGGGCGGTCTCGCGCAGCACGAAGGCGTGGCCCAGTGGCGGGTCGGGCTGATGCAGGATGGCTTCGGCCGAGGCGATGAGGGCCTGGGAGGGAACGGCGACCTCGCGGAGCGAGGCGGTCTTGACCGCAACGAGCGCGGCATAGAAGGCCGTGGAGCTGATGATGGCGCTGTTCTGCGAGGTTTCGGCAACGGCTACGGCCTCTTGCAGCAGCTCATGGGCTTCGATCCAGCTTCCGGTGCTGGCCAGCAGGGACGCGCGGGTGACCATGGCGTCGGCGCGCCAGTCCGGCGGGTCGGCCAGTGCCTCGGCTTCCACCAGGGCGGCATTGGCGAGATCGGCGTTGCCCAGCGTCGCCGCGCAGGCGCTCAGCCGGCTCATGTGCCGGTAGAGCATTTGCCGGTCCTGCTCCAGTTCCGGCGTGAAGCGCCAAGTGACCCGGCCGCTGCCCTCCCAGGGCTCGGCTATGTGGCGCAGGGCGGAGAGGAAGCTGGCGCAGGCGTCCCGTGGCCGGTTCAGGCTGGCCTGGGCCTGCCCCACGATGTGCTCGGCCCGAAAGTTCAGCCCAGCGGCCAGGAGGGCATCGGGGCTGGCTCCGGCAATCGCCGGGATGCGGGCGGATTGCGCGAGTTCGATCGCGCGGCCGTATTCTCCCTTGCCGAAGGCTGTTTCGGCCTGGTTCACCCTGTCCTGGGCGACGTCGAGGGAGGATCGGTTGAAGTCGCCCAGTTCGCCACGCTCCCATTGGTCGACATAGCCGGCAAACTCGTCGGCGTCTTCGTCGCCAAAGGCCTTGCGGAAGGGCGGCAACGCGGATCGCCCGACCTCCACCGCCTCGGCGTGGCGCCCCAGGTCGGCCAGCGCATAGGCACGCGACACCATCAGCACCCAGCCCACCTCCTCGTAGCTGCCATCGGACTGCGCCACGAGAGCGAGGCCGTCCTCGGCCAGTTGCAGGGCGTAGGCGGGGTTGTTCTTCTGAAGCCGCGCGGCATCGGTGAGCATGGCATAGAAGATCGACCAGCCGGGGGTCAGGTGGCCCTTCTCGCGGGCCTCGCGGATACCGGCATTGAGCGTGGCATAGATGGCGTCATCATCGCCCGTGGCCATGGCCTCGTTGATCCGGGAGAGCATCTCGTCGAAGGCGGGGCCGTCGGACTCGATGCCCTGAGCTGCGGTGAGCGCCGGGAAGAGCGCGAGAAGGAGCACAAGGGCGAGGCGCTTCATCTGCCGTCTCCGACAAGGATGAATGGCGCCCAGGCGGCGGGGTGGGCCATCGTGGGGTCGCCCGGATCCTGGAGCATTGCCTGCATGGCCGCCTGCAACGCCTTGGCCTTGCTCGGGAGTCCGGCCTTCAGGCCGGCGAAGCTGTCGGAGGTGAGGCGGGCGGCGGCGTCATCGCGCACCGGCCAGTGGCTGACCATGATGCTGCGCGCCCCGGCCACGAGGAAGGCCCGGGCGAGGCCGGAAAGGCCATCGGCATCGGGCCGTCCGTCGCCGCCTGCCGTGTTGCAGGCCGAAAGCACGATCCAGTCGGCGACAAGGCTCATGTCGGCGATCTCGGAGGCGGTCAGAAGCCCATCGTCCTGGGGGCTGGCGGCATCGGGCGGGGTGAGCACCAGGGCGGGCTCTGCAAGTCCGGTCAGATCTCCGGAGAGCAACCCATGGGTGGCAAAGACCACCACCTCGGCCGTCTCGAGGCCGGCCGCGCGCAGGGCGGGCTCGCGCGCGGCATCGCCGGTCAGCAGGCGTTCGGGACCGGCCCCGAAGGTGGCCGCGATCGCCCGGAGTTCGCGCAGGGTGCCGGGCAGGGGGGCGAGCGCGCGGATGCTCTCGGGATCTGCGCCCGCATCGGTGAAGGCGACGCCGCGCAACCCGGCAGCCCCGCCGGTGAGCGTGGGCGCACCGATGCCGAGAAAGGCCTGTGCACCTGGCGGTCGCGCGGGGCCAGGTTGGGCCACGCTGCGCAGGCTCTCGACGGTGGGCAGGGTGACAAGCGGGTGCCGCTGGAAGAGCCAAGGCGTGGCGCGCAACGTGTCGGGGTCGCCATCCATCTCGGGGCTGGTCTGCGGAAATGCGGTGACCAGCAGCGCCAGAGGCAGGCCGGAGAGCGGGCCCTGGGTGACGGTATACACTCGCGTGCCCGGCGGGATCAGCTCCAGCACGTCGCGCAGGAGGTCTGTGTAGACCAGATGGGCCGTCAGCCTGTCGAAAGGCGCGATCTGGCGGGATTTCCCCAATGTCTTCAGCGCCTCGGCCCCGCGTGCGTTGTTGGCGGCCGTGAGCGAACGGCGCAGGGTTGCGACATCGTCGGCAAGCTGGTCGCGGCCGATCGAGATGCGCTGCCAAGCACTGCCGCCGGGGGTGACGGCCCAGATGTGAGTTTCGCGGGCGCCCGAGTAGAGGAAGAGCAGCGCCTCGTCGGCACCAAGCAGGCCCTGCACCTCGGAGAGGGTCAGCGGCTGTGGGCGGGTCAGCTCGTGAAACCGGGGAAAGTCGGCCTCGATCTGTCGGTCGAGCCTGGCGATCTCGACGGAATAGCCCTCGATCTCGCCCGAGAGTCGCGTGGCCTCGGCGGTGGCGGCGGTGCCGTCGCGCCCCAGAGCGCCCAGATCGGCCTCGGCCCTGGCCCGGCGGTCGGCCACTTGCTGACGGGCCTTGAGCAGGGCGGCCAGGGCGCCGTCGCCTGCCGACCTGCGAACTCCGGCCTGACGGATCGCGCTGCCGGCGGAGGACAACATGGCCCATTGCGCGGCCTGAAAGGCGCGGTCGGAGAGGCTTTGCGCCTGGGCGGGGAGCGCAAGGAGGGCGAGGATCAGGGCGAGCCGCAACATGGCCGCAGCATGGCCATCTGCGCGCCACGGCTCAAGTGACAAAGCCGGTCAGAGATGCTCGATCCGCAGCGCCACGGGCTCGCCCAGCACCACGCTTGTCTTGCCGATGGCCTCGAGGGCGGCGGCCAGCGAGGCGTGCGTGGTCTTGTGGGTGACGAAGAGCACCGGGGCGGCCTCGTTGTCGTGGCCGTACTGGCGCATCCGGTCGATGCTGACGCCGGCCTCGCCGAGGGCTGCGGCCACCTTTGCCATGGCGCCCGGCTTGTCGTGCAGGTCCATCCGCAGGTAGTAGGGCGCGGCCGAGGCCGAGCGTGCGGCGGGCGCTTTGGTGAGCGTGTTCGAGGGTGTACCGAAGACCGGCAGCCGCGTGCCACGGGCGATGTCGCAGATGTCGGCCATGACGGCGGAGGCGGTGGGGCCCTCACCTGCGCCGGGGCCGCGCAGCACGATCTGCTCGACCGAGTCGCCCTCGATCACCACCATGTTGGTGCCGCCCTCGAGCTGGCCGAGGGGCGAGTCATAGGGCACGAGGCAGGGGGTCATCCGCTGCTCCAGCCCGCGGCCTGTCATCTGCGCGACGCCCAGCAGCTTGATGCGGAAGCCCATGTCGGCGGCGTGGCGGATGTCGGAGAGGGTGATCCGCTGGATGCCCTCGATCTCGATGCCGTCGAAGTTGACCTGCGTGCCGAAGGCGATGGAGGAGAGGATCGCCAGCTTGTGGGCGGCGTCGATGCCCCCCACGTCGAGGTTGGGGTCGGCCTCGAGATAGCCCAGCTTGGCGCATTCCTCGAAGAGCGCGTTGTAGCCCTGGCCGGTGGCTTCCATCTTGGTGAGGATGTAGTTGCAGGTGCCGTTCATCACCCCCATGACGCGGGTGATCTCGTTGCCCGCGAGCCCCTCGGTGAGCGCCTTGATGACCGGGATACCCCCTGCGACGGCGGCCTCGTAGCGGATCTGGGTGCCCGAGGCTTCGGCGGCCTCCGCGAGGTTCTGACCGTGGATCGCCAGCATGGCCTTGTTGGCGGTGACAACCTGCTTGCCGGCGGCGATGGCGGCCTCGGTGGCGGCCTTGGCCGGGCCATCCTCGCCGCCCATCAGCTCGACGAAGACATCGACGTCATCGCGCTGGGCGAGCTCTACCGCGTTGTCTTCCCACGCGTAATCCTTGAGCGGCACGCCCCGGTCCTTGTCGCGCGAGCGGGCCGAGACGGCCGAGATGGTGATGGGCCGTCCGGTGCGGGCGGTGAGCAGATCGGCGTGGCGGCGGACGATCTTGACGACCCCGGTGCCGACGGTGCCGAGCCCGGCGATTCCAAGGCGAAGCGGGTCAGACATGGCAAGCCTCCATCGGGTGAAATTCCTGCGCGGGCATAGCCGGTTGCGAAACCGGGCTCAACCGGAATGGAGGGCGGCGTGGCGGCGCAGGGCGTCGTTCATCCGGGCGCGCACGGGCGGCTCGATGATCGGGCCGCGCATCCGGGCGGCGCGGGTGCGCAGGCCGGCGACCCGGGCCTCGAGCGAACTGCGCAGGGCCACCGGGTCCGTGCCGGAGCTGCCTGCCCGGGCGAGGATGCCGTCGATCGGCACGAGGCGCGGGTAGGCGGCGGACTTGGCCGAGGCGCTGGTGACCGCGTCGAGCTCGGGAAACTGGGTGCAGCCGGCGAGGGCGAGGCAGAGGAGGAGGGCGGCGCGGGTCATGGCGGCGAGGGTAGCCAACGGCGCGGGAGGAGGGAAGCGCGATATGAGGGCTGACATCCACGCTTGAATTGAACGCACGTTCAGGGTTTGGTGGCGGGCATGGCGAGGAAGGCGGGCTCTCATGCGGAAATCACCGGGCCGAAGGTGCGCGAGGCGGCACTTCGGCTCTTCGCGCAATACGGGTTTGCGGCGGTCTCGATGCGCCAGATCGCCCGCGAAGTGGGCGTTCAGGCCGGGGCCCTCTACACCTATACCACTGATAAACAGGCTCTTTTATTTGATCTGATGCATGACCACATGGGCGACGTGCTGGCCGGGATAGCCGCAATGCCCGATGGCAGCCCCGGCGAGAGGCTGGAGTGGATCGTGCGGTATCACATCGGCTACAACCTCACCCACAAAGACGGGGTGTTCATCAACTACATGGAATTGCGCAACCTGGAGCCGGAGAACCGGAAGGTGATTTCGGCGCTGCGCCGACGCTACGAGGACGCAGTGGAGGCCGTGCTGGTGGACGGCCAGGAGAAAGGCGTGTTCCAGATCCCCGACACGCGGCTGGCGACGATGGCGGTGATCGCCATGCTGAACGGCGTGAACACCTGGTATCGCGAGGGCGGCCGGTTGAGCCAGGACCGCGTGGAGCGGATCTACTGGAACATGGTGCGGCGGGCTGTGAAGGGGGCGTGATCCTTTCGTTTGGTCCCGCAAGTATCTCCGCCGCGGGTTAAATCCGGATTAACACCGCGGTGGGGCGGTCGTCCTCGGGCCTGACCCGAGGATGACGTGGTCTTTCAATGCGCCGGTTTGACGAAGGTGCCGTTGCGCAGGTCTGTCATGGCCTGTTGCAACTCGGCGGGCGTGTTCATCACGATCGGCCCATGCCAGGCCACCGGCTCGTTGATCGGCGCGCCCGAGATCAGCAGGAAGCGGATGCCTTTTTCGCCAGCCTGAACAGTCACTTCGTCGCCCGTGCCGAAGCGCACGAGGGTGCGGTCTCCCGACAGGTCGCGGATGTTGACCTCCTCGCCCATCACCTCCTTCTCGAGCAGCACGCCGCCCGGGGCGGAGGCGTCGGCGAAGCGGCCGTTGCCCTCGAAGACATAGGCGAAGGCGCGGCGGTAGGTGTCGACCTTGAAGGTCTTGCGGACCCCGGCGGGCACGAAGATGTCGAGGTACTGCGGGTCGGCGGCGATGCCGTCGACAGGGCTCTTGTAGCCCCGGTAATCGCCGATCACGACCTTCACGCGGGTGCCATCATCGTCAAGGATTTCAGGCAGTTCGGTGCCGGCGATGTCCTGGTAGCGGGGGGCGGTCATCTTCAGCGAGGCGGGCAGGTTGCCCCAGAGCTGGAAGCCGTGCATCTGGCCCTTCTCGTTTCCCGAGGGCATTTCCTGGTGCATGATCCCCGACCCGGCGGTCATGAGCTGGATCGAGCCCGGGCCGAGGACGCCGCGGTTGCCGAGGCTGTCACCGTGCTCGACAGTGCCGGCGAGCACGTAGGTGATGGTCTCGATGCCTCGGTGCGGGTGCCAGGGAAAGCCCTTGATGAAGTCCTCGGGCCGTTCGTTGCGGAAGTCGTCGAAGAGCAGAAAAGGGTTCAGTTCCTTGGGGTTATGGAACCCGAAGGCGCGGTGCAGCTTGACGCCGGCGCCCTCCAGGGTGGCCTGGGCGGGGCGGATTTCGGTGACGGGGCGGATGGACATGGCGGTCTCCTTTCGCCCTTGAAGATAGGGAGGCGGTGGGGTTGCAGCAATGAGCGCAGATATGCGCCGCCTGCCTGACCTGCGTGCATTCGCGCACAGGATTGCGCCGCGCTCCGGGCCTGCTATGAGAGGGCATGACAGAGCTTCCCGACTTCCGCATCGGCGCCTCGCTGCTGCGCCGGATCTTCGCCGCAGCCATGTTCGGTTTGCTGGCTTACGTCTTGTTCAAAATGGGTTTTTCCGGGGACGGGCCGCTTGGGGTTCGGGTGGTTCTGGTGGGGCTGGCGGGGGGCGTTGTAGGGATGGGCGTCTGGTTGTGGCAGGCGACCGAGGGCGAGCTGGTGCTGCGCGACGGCGCTCTGGTGGTCGAGGGCGGGCGCGTGCTGGCCCGGCTGGAGCAGATCGACCGGGTGGAGCGCGGCGCCTTCGCGATGAAACCGGCAGGCGGGTTTGTTCTGAAAATGAGGGAAAAACAGCAGTTTGGCTGGGCGCCTGGCCTGTGGTGGGTGCGCGGCCGGACGGTGGCCGTGGGCGGTGTGGTGCACCCGGCAGCGGGCAAGGCGATGGGGCAGATCATAGAGGCCGCGATGGCCGAATTGGCTTTGCAGAAATCCCCGGACGAAGAGGGTGCGGACCGGCGTTAACCACGAAAGAGGTGATACACAACCGGTACACAACCCATGCACAACCCATACATATGCAGAAATGCAAAACGGACGGGGTTAACCGTCCGTCCGCGCGTGGATTTCGGCCGGGGGCGGCCCGGTCAGCTGCCGGCGCCGGCGTAGAGCAACTGCGGTGCGAAGCGGGGCCGGGTGACCACGTAGTTCTCGAAGGTGGTGGCCGGGATGCCCGCGTTGAACAGCGGTTTGTAATCCATGTAGGTCTCGAGCAGGATCACCGTGTCGCCCTGGGCCATGAACGGGATCTTGTCGTAGTAGCCAGAGATCGTGGCGTGGTCGAGCACCGCGTTGCCGTCGGTCGCGTAGGACCAGTCGACGTGGAGGTGGCGCGAGTCGCTGTCGCAGTTCGACATGCAGTTCACCGTGGTTACCCGCATCCAGCTGGGATGGCGGGTGTTGGACAGGTAGCCGTAGACCGTTTTCAAGCCCTTCAGGTAGGTCTCGGTGACCGGGTCGGTCTCGCGCGAGAGCATGTCGGCCAGGGTGTAGGTGGCCTTCAGGTTCACGTTCTGGGTCTTGTAGGCGTCGAACCAGACGAAGGCCGAGACGTAGAACCAGCAGAGCAGCGGCAGGATCAGCGCGGCTTCGACCGAGAGCGAGCCGCGGGCATCTTCGGCGAAGGTGGCGAGGCGGCGGCGGAGGGTTGCGAACAGGGTCATGTCATCAGCTCCCTGCGCCAGGTTCGTTGACGAAAGCCGAGGTCGACACCAGCGCGTAGTTCTCGCCGTCGATCAGCGGCAGGCGCATGCCGTAGGCGGTGGACCGGAAGAAGGGCTTCATCACGGCGCAGGCGCGCACCAGCATCATCTCGTTCTCGGTGCCGCCATGGAAGGTGGTGACCGGCTGCACCGGCGCGGACTTGTCGCTGCAGGTGGCCTGGTCGGGCAGCGGGGTCCAGGTGGACTTGGAGACCGGCTGGAGCTCGATCAGGAGCGAGTTCATGCAGTCGGGGATGATCCCGGCACGCTCGCAGATGCTCTCCTTGAGTTCCTGGTGGGTGGGCGGCGACCAGTGGCCGAGGCGCAGGCCGCGGACCGAAAGATCGAGCGCACGCTCCAGCATCACCTGGCGGGTCATCAGCATGCCGACCTCGAAGCAGGAGAGGAACAGGATGATGAAGACCGGAAAGAGGATGACGAACTCGATGGTGGCGTTGCCGTCCTCGCGGGAGCGGTAGCGCCGGAGACGGGCGGCCAGCCGTGCCAGCCGCCCCCCTTTGAATCTGTCTGCGTGCATCTCGGGGCTCCCCATCAGTTGATCAGACGCAGCTGGTTGATCTGCCGGGCGATCGCGGAGAAAGCCTCGGAAATCTCGGTGCCCTCCACCCGGAAGAAGTGCGACGGCGAAGAGGCGCAGTTCTGCATGACGCCCGCGGAGTAGTTGGTGACCTCGAAGCCGATGGTGAACACCGTGATCCCGGCGGTCTTGGCCGCGGTGCAGATGTTGTCGAGCATCGAGTCGGCCTGCTCGGAGGAGTACTTGCGGTAGTAGTACTGGCCGCGGTTGCGCGAGTTCACGTAGCGGTAGAGGTAGTACCAGAGGGAGTAGTTGTCCCAGTGCTGGTACTCGGAGCTGGAGTTGTAGGCCCAGTCCTGGATCCGGTAGGTATCGACGTTCTCGCCGTCGGTCATCAGCACCACGACCTTGAGGGTTTCCTCGTCGTCGTAGTCGGCCGGGCGGCCGCGGAACTCGTCATCCACCACGCCGCTGGCTTCAAGGGTGTTGACGATGTTGCGCATAGAGGGGTCGAGCAGGGCGGTGCCCCACTTCATGCCGAGGTGGATCGCGGTGTTGGCGCGGGCGCGGTAGTTGTTGATCGTGTTCTTCAGCTCGGTGGTGTTCTTGCTCAGGGGCACGATGCGCTCGTAGTCCTGCATCGGGCAGCCTGGGTTCCTGATCGGGCGGTAGTCCTCGGAGGACCACTCGAAGTGCTGCATCTGCTGATAGCTCTTCGTCATCGAGATGGTCGTGGTGTTGAAGTCCGACGAGTCGAAGTCGATGCAGTGCGAGTAGTTGTGCCGGCCGTTGCTGCTTTTGTTCAGCTGGTTGAAGATGTTGGGCCCGGCGTTGACCTGGGCGGTGTAGGGCACCAGCGACAGGGAGATCTGGCCCTCGGCGTCATCGACAACCACGGAGTCGATGAACTCCCTGGCGGCGACGCGGAGGTTTTCGATCTTGTCGTTGGAGCCCATCGAACCGGAGATGTCGAGCACCATGCTGATCTCCACGTTCGACACCCGCTCTTCGGCGGTGCTGGAGGCGGGGGCGGTGAAGTTGTTGATGCCCACGAGGCTCATCAGCAGGGTGCGGATCTCGGCCTCGGTGGAGGCGGAGACGTTGCGGAAGTTCAGGCCCTCGTCGACGGAGATGTCGATGTTGAAGTTGCCCAGGCCGGCCTTCTCGAAGTAGTCGGCGACCACGGCCTCGGGTTCGAGCGTCTGGTCCATGTCGGCCGCGGCGAGCACCGCCCGGTCGAGGGTGTTCTGGAGCTTGGTGCGGGTCAGCTCGAAGCGCATGACATCAACCGCGATCCCGACGGCCAGCATCATGCACACCAGCAGGAAGAGCGAGAAGACAACGAAGCTGCCCTCGCTCTCGTCCGCGAAGCGTTTCAGGCGATTGCGGAAGCCCGCATTGGCCTGAGTTTCGTCCGCCCCCGCGGTTTTCAGATCGGTCATCTGTGCCATCCCGGCTGGTCCTCTGCACTGTTTGCATGACCAGATCCGGAACGGGCATCATGCCAGGCACCGGACGCAGGTCGCGCCTTGGCATTTGCCGGGATGAGGGTGTCGAAAATGGGGCGAAAGCCTGCCCCAAATCAGGTTTCTCGCCACAACCATAGCGGGTTAGCGGGGCGTGCGGCGCCGGGAGAAGCCGGCGTGCGGGGTGGATATTCATGGCCCGGCCACGCTCAATTGGTCAGCCGCAGCGTGCTGATCTGGCGCGCGATGGCGGCGAAGGCGTCGGAGATCTCTGTGCCTTCGACATCGAAGTAATGCGAGGGGGTGGAGGCGCAGTTGCGCATCACGTTGCCGCTGTGGGCGGTGACCTCGAAGCCGACCGTGAAGACCGTGATCCCCTGGGCCTTGGCCGCGTCGCAGATATCCTCGAGCATCGAGTCCGCCAGCGTGGAGGTGTATTTGGTGGTGGTGTAGTAGCTGTAGTTGCGGCCCTGCGTGGCGGCGTAGGCGTTGACCGACTGCTGGTGCCAGCGCAGGATCTCGTCGCCGGAGTCGTAATACTGCGGCTTCAGCCGGGTGGTGTTGACGTTCTCGCCATCGGTCATCAGCACGACGATCTTCTGGGTATTGGAGCGGCCGTAGGCGTAGGGCTGGCCGACGAAGGCGCTGTCGGCCTTGCCGGCCGCGGCGAGGTTGGCGACGACCGGCTGCATGGAGGGATCGAGCAGAGCCACGCCCCACTTCATCCCGAGGTGGATGGCGGTGTTGGCGCGGGCCTCGAACTGGTTGATCTGGGCCTTCAGCGCCGTGGCGTTCTGGCTGAAGGCGGTCACGCGCTCGAACTCCTGCTGCACGCAGCCGGGGTTGTCGATCGGCGTGGTGGCGGAGCTGTAATACTGGAAGTGCTGCATGTGCGCGTATTGCTTGGTCAGCGATACGGCGGCGCTGTTGAAGTCCTCGGGCTCGAAATCCACGCAGTGCGAGTAGCCGTGGGCGAGCGGCACGTTGAGCTGGCCGATCATCTCGGGGCCGATGTTGACCTGTGCGGAGTAGGGCACGAGGCTGAGCGAAATGGAGCCGGGCTGGGTGGGGTCGAGGATGGTGTCGACGAAGTCGTTGGCGGCGTTCTTCAGGTTGGGCAGCTTGTTGTTGCGGCCCATCGAGCCGGTGATGTCGAGCACCAGGCTGACCTCCACGTCGGTATAGCCCGCGGTGGCGGTGCCGGCCGACCTGGCCTCCATCTTGTCGATGCCGACCATGCCGAGGAAGAACATCGGCAGGTTGGTGTTGGTCTGGGCGGTGACGGTCTTGTGGTTGACGCCCGCGGTCACGCTGACGCCGGTGAGGTTGGCGCTGAGGCCGGCCCGCTCGAAGTAATCCCGCACGACGGCCTCGGGGGAGAGATCCTGCTCCATCGCGGCGGCGGCGAGCACGGCGGCGTCGGCGGTGTTCTGAAGCCGGGTGCGGGCCATCTCGGTGCGCATGACGTCGATGCCGATGCCCACGGCGAGCAACATGCAGACGAAAAGGAAGAGGGAGAAGATGACCAGGCCGCCGTCTTCTTCCTGGGCGAAGCGGCCGAGCCGCGTGGTCTTCCGGATGTTCTTCATGGCATGCACCGCCGAAACTCGGGCCCCCACCCGGGTATTGAATCAATATTGCCCCAATTCGGTCATGTTTTGTCAGGGAAATTGGCGAAAGGGCGCAAAATCCCCATGATCGGGCCACAATCATGGCAAAACCGCCTTGATTACCCTGGGTCACTTTTCGGAATTGGAAACAGTTCGCGCAATGGCGGAAATTGTTGATTTCAAATGTGGCGGGGGAGGGGAATCAGGGGTGCCGGAGACCGGCCCGCGGACATGAGAAGGCCCGCGCGGCCTCCCCTGGCTGCGCGGGCCTTCCGCCCCCGATCCTGCGCCGGTCAGTTGGTGAGGCGCAGGGCGCTGATGTTGCGGGCGATGGCGGCGAAGGCGCTGGAGATCTCGGTGCCCTGCACGTCGAAGTAGTGCGAGGGGGTGGAGGCGCAGTTGCGCATCACGTTGCCGCTGTGGGTGCTCACCTCGAAGCCGATGGTGTAGACGATGATGCCCTTGGCCTTGGCGGCGTCGCAGATGTTGGCCAGCATCGAGTCGGCCTTGGTGGAGGTGTATTTGGTGGTGACGTAGTTGCCCCAGTTGGTGCCCTTGGAGTTGGCGTAGGCGATGACCGAGGTCTGGTGCCAGCGCTCGATTTCCTGAGTGCTGTCGTAATACTGGGACTTCAGCCGGGTGGTGTTGACGTTTTCGCCGTCGGTCATGAGCACCACGACCTTGGCGGTGTTGGACCGCTCGTAGGCGAAGGGGCGGCCGGAGAAGGAGGGGTCGGCCTTGCCGGCGGCGGCGAGGTTGGCGACGACCGGCTGCATCGAGGGATCGAGCAGCGCCACGCCCCACTTCATGCCGAGGTGGATGGCGGTATTGGCGCGGGCCTGGAACTGGTTGATCTGGGCCTTGAGGGCGGCGGGGTTCTGGCTGAAGGGCGTGACCCGCTCGTAGCTGTGCTGCACGCAGCCCGGGTTGTCGATGGGCGTGGTGGCCGAGCTGTAATACTGGAAGTGCTGCATGTGCTCGTACTGCTTGGTCAGCGAGAGCGCGGCGCTGGTGAAGTCGGCTTCCTCGAAGTCGACGCAGTGCGAGTAGCCGTGCTTCAGCGGCACGTTCAGCTGGCCGATCATGTCGGCGCCGATGTTCACCTGGGCCGAGTAGGGCACCAGGCTGAGCGAGATGGAGCCGGGCTGGGACGGGTCGAGCACGGTGTCGACGAAATCGTTGGCGGCGGTCTTGAGGTTGGCGAGCTTGTTGTTCTGGCCCATCGAGCCGGTGATATCGAGCACCATCGACACTTCGACATCGGTGTAGCCCGCGGTGGCGGTGCCGGCCGACCTGGCCTCCATCTTGTCGATGCCGACCATGCCGAGGAAGTACATCGGCAGGCGGGTGTTGGTTTCGGCGGTGACGGTCTTGTAGTTGGCGCCGCCGTTGACGGTGACCGCCGTCAGGTTGGCGGAGAGGCCGGCCCGCTCGAAGTAGTCGTTGACCACGGAGGTGGGGTCCATCTGCTGCTCCATCGAGGCGGCGGCGAGCACGGCGGCGTCGGCGGTGTTCTGGAGCCGGGTGCGGGCCATCTCGATGCGCATGACGTCGATGCCGATGCCCACGGCGAGCAGCATGCAGACGAAGAGGAAGAGGGAGAAGATGAGCAGGCCGCCGTCTTCTTCGCGGGCAAACGCGGCGAAGCGGGACTTGAGTGTGCGGGTGGTGTTCTGGGTCTCGGTCATGGCGCGGGCACTGCTTGTTTCAGGTCCCCACCCGAGTTGAGTAACAATATCTGCACATTCGTGCCTCATTTGAAGAGGGTTTTCGCAGAATTGGCTATTTTTGCGATTTCGGCGGGGATTTCGGGGTGATTTCGCCCCGTTCCGGACAAATTGACTGCCGGAAATGGAAACAGTGCCGGAAAGGGGCGCCCATTGTTTTGGGGTCCGCTGCCCGAATGGCCGGATTACCCAGGGTCAACCGCCGCAAGTCGGGCAGTTTCGACACATTTTGATTCGGGAAAGGGGGCTGGTGCGGGCCCCGGAGCAGCGACACGAAGTTTTCATGGGTCTTGTGGCATCGCTCCGTTAGCATCGACAGCGATTCCGGGGGGCAGGAGGCCGCGCGGGTCGAAGACAAGGGAGGGCGTGCCATGGCACCCAAGAACGAACCCACTTTCCGCCAATCCGTCGACATGATGTTCAACCGCGCGGTGGCGCTGATGGATCTGCCGCCCGGGCTGGAGGAGAAGATCCGGGTGTGCAACGCCACCTATACGGTGCGGTTCGGGGTGCGGCTGCGCGGGCAGATCCACACCTTCACCGGGTATCGTTCGGTGCATTCTGAGCACATGGAGCCGGTGAAGGGGGGCATCCGCTACGCGCTCAGCGTCAACCAGGACGAGGTGGAGGCGCTGGCGGCGCTGATGACCTACAAATGCGCCCTGGTCGAGGCGCCCTTCGGCGGCTCCAAGGGGGGGCTCTGCATCAACCCGCGCGACTATGACGAGGACGAGCTGGAGCGGATCACCCGGCGGTTCGCCTATGAGCTCATCAAGCGCGACCTGATCAACCCGGCGCAGAACGTGCCTGCCCCCGACATGGGCACCGGCGAGCGCGAGATGGCCTGGATCGCAGATCAGTACAAGCGGATGCACACCACCGACATCAACGGCGCAGCCTGCGTGACCGGCAAGCCCACCAATGCGGGCGGCATCCAGGGCCGGACCGAGGCCACCGGGCGGGGCGTGCAATATGCCCTGCGCGAGTTCTTCCGCCATCCCGAGGACGTGAAGGAGGCCAAGCTGGAGGGCAAGCTCGACGGCAAGCGGGTGATCGTGCAGGGCCTAGGCAACGTGGGCTATCACGCGGCGCTGTTCCTGCAAAAGGAGGATGGCTGCAAGATCACCGGGATCATCGAGCACGACGGGGCGCTGTTCAACGAGAACGGGCTCGACGTGGAGGCGGTGCGGGCCTGGATCGTCAAGCATGGCGGGGTCACCGGCTATCCGGACGCCCGCAACACCACCGATGGCGCGCAGGTTCTGGAGGAGGCATGCGACATCCTCATCCCGGCGGCGATGGAGGGGGTGATCAACATGGAGAACGCCGCGCGGATCCAGGCGCCGCTCATCATCGAGGCCGCCAACGGCCCGATCACGGCGGGGGCCGACGAGATCCTGCGCGAGAAGGGCGTGGTGATGATCCCCGATATGTATGCCAACGCGGGCGGCGTGACGGTGTCCTACTTCGAGTGGGTGAAGAACCTCAGCCACATCCGGTTCGGCCGGATGCAGCGGCGGCAGGAGGAGGCGCGGCACGAGCTGATCGTGGCCGAGCTGGAGCGGCTGGACCGCTACCTGGGCGATGCCTGGTCGATGCGGCCGGACTTCAAGGAGAAGTACCTGCGGGGCGCCGACGAGCTGGAGCTGGTGCGCTCGGGGCTGGATGACACCATGCGCGCGGCCTACCAGTCCATGCGCGAGCTGTGGCACGGCCGGGACGATGTGCACGACCTGCGGACGGCGGCCTATATCTGCGCGATCCAGAAGGTTGCCGCGAGCTACCGGGCCAAGGGGCTCTGAGCTTTCGGGCGGGGCGGCCGGGGCAGTGTCCCGGCCGCTCCGGGGCTGCGGCCGTCAGGCGCGGGTGATCCGGCCCGAGAAGCAGCCGCGCGCGGCGTTGTGGGCGTGGATCTCGGTGATCTCGGGGGTCTCGAAGAGCTGCGCGATGGCGGGGGCGATGGCGTCGCCGGTGGCCAGCGCGGCCTCGAGGATCATGCCCTGCGCATCGAAGCCGCGCAGCGAGAGCTGGCGGCTGTGCATGACCTGCGGCACCTCGCCGGTGGCGTCAAAGGCCCTCTCGGCGCCCTCGCGGATGAAGATGGCGTGGGTGGTGCGGTAGGGCGAGGCCTTGGCCATGCAGCAGTGGTTCATCAGCAGCACGGTCTCGCCCTCGGGCACATCCTCCATGGTGATCCGGTCGGGAAAGCCGGGGTGGCTCGTGACCCTCATGCGGATCGCGCCATGGCGGGCCAGCTGCGCCTCGGAGAGGCCGTAGAGCGGGCGGAAGGGGGCCGGGTCGAGCCCGGTGATGCGGAAGGTCATGGGAGGCTCCTTGGTTGGGTGGCCTCTTGATGCGCCGGGCGGGGCGGTCGGGCGACCCGGAGCTTGCGGGTTGCGCGCTCAGAGCCAGCGGGAGAGCAGGCGGCGGGCCCAGGGGCGCAGGCGGATGACCAGTTTCGGGTCGCGCGGGGCGGGCGTGGGTGCCCGAGGCGGGCTGTGCGGGGCCGAGGCGCTGCCCTGGGTCATCAGCGCGGGGCTGGCGGCGCCGGCGTGGAGCAGGTCGGCCAGGCGGGCGGGCTCGAACGGGGGCAGGGGCTGCCAGCGCTCGGCGTCCAGCGCGGTGAGCAGGGGGGCGGGGTCGGGCGCATAGCCGCGGGCGGCGGCCCAGTCGGCGCTGGTTGCGGAGAAACGGCGCAGCAGCTCGGCGCGCGCCTCGGGCGGCAGGAGCGGTGCCCTGTCCTTCGGCATCGGGTTCAGCGCGAAGTAGCCGCGGATGATCTCGCGGCGGGTGTCGCGGTCGGGGGTGAGCAGGTTGACCAGCCGGATCAGCTCGGTGCTTTCGCGGTCGGGGGAGGGGTAGCGCGGCAGGCCGGAGGGGGGCGGCAGGCCGTCGGGCAGGCCGGCGAGGGTGCAGAAGCCCTTCCAGAGCCCGCCCTCGGCCTTCCAGGCATCGAAGTCGGCGAGCCGGACCGGCACGCCCGCGGCGGCCTCCCAGGGGGCGAAGAGCGCGGGCCAGTCGGTCAGCGCGGCGGCGTGATCGACGAGAAACTCCTCGATCGTGCGCGCGCCGCCGCGGCCGCCATCGGTGACCCATTCCTTGTAGAGCGCCTCGGCATAGGCATCGGCGCGGCGGCCGAAGCCGACGAGGTCGACGGAGCTGAAGCCCGAGAGCCGGGCCATCAGCGCGGGGATCACCTCGTCGCGGGCCGGGTCGGTGGGCAGCAGCATGTTCTCGCAGGAGATCACGGTGGTGGTGCAGCCGGCGGCGATGATCTCGCGGTAGAGCGCCTTCCAGGTGGTGTCGTCGCCCGCGCGGTGGGCGGCGAGCAGGCCCTGGTGCCCCGGAAAGCCGCCGGGGCGGGGGCGGGCGGCGTCGGGCTGGGCGAGGCCGGTGTCGGGCAGGAGCACGCGGGCCCGGGCCAGCGCGTCGCGGCGGCTCAGCAGCGCGTGCTGCAGGAAGGTCGTGCCGGTCTTGTGCAGGCCGAGGTGCAGCACCAGCCGGCCCGGCAGGGGCGGGCAGGGCATGGCGGGCGCGGCGGGCACGGGCGCGCGGGCGGCGAGCAGGGCGGCGGCGCCGGGCCAGTCGCCTTCGCGCATCATCCGGTGCAGCTCGAAGAAGTCGAGCCGGGTGATCCGGCCACGCCGGGTTTTCATGCCGATGCGGGAGGTTTTCTGCACCATCGGATCTTCGAAGAAGGCGTTGGCGAAGCTGTCTGCGCCCAGGAGCGCCTGCACCCGCGGCCCGAGGGCGGCGGTTTCGGTATCGGGCGCGCTGCCGAGGCGGGGGATCAGCTCCATGTCCCAGATCAGGCGGGAGACGCAGTTGAAGAGCTCGCGCTTCTCGAAGCGGGGCGGCAGGCGCCGGGCGGCGACCTCGGCGCGGATCACGGCGAGGCATTTCTCCAGCAGCTGAACCTGGAGGCGGAGGGTTTCGGGGGTGACGGCGGTGACCGAGATCGAGCCCGCGCGGCGGCGCCAGACCCGGGCGGGCTGGCCGAGATAGGCGATCTTGCGGGCGCGGGTGGTGGCCTCGAGCACGAAGAGCCGGTCTTCGAAGCGAGGCTGGTCCTCGTCGAAGCGCAGGCCTTCGCCTTCGAGAAAGCGGCGGGCGTAGAGCGAGGACCAGGAGGAGACGATGAACTGCGCCTCCTCGGCGTCGCGCATCCCGTCTGTCACGCGGGGCAGCATGTGCAGGGCCTCGTCGCGGTGCAGCAGCGAGAGCCGGGGGCTGCCGGGTTCGGAGAGGTAGCAGGGGGCGTGGGTGATGTCGGCGCCGCTGCGCCGGGCCAGATCGAGCTGGGCGGCGAGGCCGTCGGTCACGTAGTAGTCGTCGGAATCGAGGAAGGCGATGAGGTCGCCCCGGGCCGCCGCGAGGCCGGTGTTGCGGGCCGCCGAAAGGCCGCGGTTGACCTTGTGGCGGAGCACCTGCACCGGGCCGTCGGGCCAGCCGGTGGCGGCAAGCGCGGCGACCTGCGCCTTTGTGAAACGCTCCGGGTTGTCGCAGACCACGATCACCTCGACGCCGTCGATCCGTTGCGCCCGGATCGAGCGCAGGGCGGCGGCGAGAAAGGCGGTTTCGTCGTAGAACGGCAGGATGACCGTGAGGGCGGGCGCCTCGGCGGTGAGAGCCTTGCGGATCTGCGACGAGAGGGCGTCGGGGGTGGTGCCGCGACGCGGGGCGTTCATCGGCGCGTCAGAGGCTGTCGAGATCGCGGTTGGCGGGCTCGGGGTCATCGTCGGCGCCGTCGGTGAAGTCGATGGAGAAGAGCAGGCCGAGCAGGGCAAGCAACGCGATGCTGGCGATACCGTATTCCACCTGTTTACTGCCCCGTAGCGAGAGTGACTCCCTTGTGGACAAATCTAGACAGGTCGCGCCGGTGGTGCAAGGGCAGGCGCCGGGCGCAGGCCGCGGGCCTCAGCGGTTGGCGGGGCGCATCAGGCTGGCGGCCATGGTGCCGTCGGGCAGGCCCGAGATCTGCGCGGCGGCATGGGCCCAGTGGTCGGTGGTGCGGTCTTCCATCGGGTCGTTGCAAAGGGTGAAGAGCGAGTGGGCCTCGCGGCTGCGGACCTCGACGAGGGTGCCGCGCGCGCCATGGGGCGCGAGGTGCAGGGTTTCGCCATCCTGCGGGCGGGCGTCGAGGGCCTCGGGCGTCGGGGCGGCCTGGAGGGTGAAGCGCTCGCCGGGCACCTCGGCGCTGTAGCGCAGCCAGAGGGTGGAGGAGGCGCCACGGCGGCGGATCTCGACCTTCAGGCAGCGGTCGTCGCCCGGCGTGACTTCGGTGATGGACGCCCAGCCTGCATCCCAATGGCGGCGGTCGGGGTGCGCGCGCAGGCGCTCCCAGGCCTGCATCGGCGGGAGCGGCAGGGTGAAGCGGGCCCGGCGGTGCCGGGTGAGGCCGGGCAGGGGGCGGAAGGCGAGGCCGGTCCGGAGGAGGACGACGTGCAGCAGCCAGCAGGTACTTGTGAGCAGGACGGCCCAGTGCGGCACCGCCTCGATCACGCCGGGCGCGTAGTTCTTGAGCGTTGCGCCCAGCAGGACAAGGGTGGCGAGCCATTCGGTCAGGCTGCGGAGGGCCAGCGCGAAGAGGGTCGTTACCATCCAGAACGCGGCGTAGAGCAGCCCGAGGACCGCGGTGAAGGCGAGGCAGACGACGGTGGGGCGGATCAGGTGGAACGAGACATCGAACCCGTCGGCCAGCAGGAAGAGCAGGCCCAGGACCACATCGAGGGGGCCGTTGAGCGCGAGGCCGGTGAGCCAGGCGAGAAAGACCGCGTAGAACAGCCGCCCTCGGCTGTGGCGCAGGCGGATCAGCCGCGCGGCGACCCGGCTGCGGAGGCCAGCTGTGCCGCGCCCCTGCGCGGCGAGGCTGGCCGGGCTCGCGTCGCTCACCCGCCGACGGCCTTGCGGACGGCCTCCAGCGTCAGGTGATCTTCGGGGAGCTGGGCGAGGTTCTTCATGGGCCGGGACGAGGCGTTGCGGGCGCGCAGCTGGGCGGCGGCCTCGGCGGCGGCGTCGCCGCGCGCGGGACCGGCGGCGGGGGCAGCCGGAGCGGAGGCGGCGCTGCGGGGCAGGGCGGCGGCCTCCTCGGCGTCGCGTTCGGAGGGCTCGGGCGGGTTCAGCGCGAGGAAATGCGCCTGGAGGTGGCGCAGCTCGCCGCCCAGCACATCGTCGAACCAGCGTTCGATCACCTCGCCCGCGCGCATGCCCTCGCGGGTTTCGTGCAGGTCGACATGGGAGGTGTCGGGGTCCATCTCGGTGATCTTCAGCGACAGGAGGCCGGAGGACAGGTTGCCCATCGCGTCCTCGCCCTCGATGTGGATGCGCGCGGCGCCGGAGCTGTCGCGCTCGAGCACGGTCAGCGTGGCCTCCTCGGCCAGCTCGCCGCAGGCCATGAGCGCGCAATAGAAGGTCTTGTGCTCGGGGTCGTCCTTGCAGCGCTCGACGTCGATCAGCCGTTCCGACACCAGCCCTCTGCCGGCGCCCGGCACGAGGGCGGACCAGAGCTCGGCTCCGTCGGCGCGGACGTGGCCGGAGGCGGAGGTGGCGAAGGCGAGCTTGAGGGGCAGCTTGTCGGCCCAGGCTTCGTGCAGGGCCATGACCAGCCCGGCGGAGAGGAGCGCCGCGAGCGGCAGGCCCACCAGCCCGTCGAAGCGGGTGAGCGCGCCGAGGAGGCCGCCGAGCAGCACGCCGGTGCCGATGCACTCGAGCCAGCCGCGCTTGGAGGGCGCCCAGGCCAGCACGGCGGCGGCGATGCCGGCCATGACGAAGGGTGCGAAGAGAAAGGAGATGGCCTTGGTATACCAGCGCAGGCCTGGCAGCAGGCCGATCAGCAGCAGGCCGATGGCCATGGTGACGGCGAAGTAGGCGATCCGGCGGCGCTGGGCCGAGAGGACAGGGAGCATTGTCAGTATCCGCGTATTCCTGGTTTGCGGTCAGGGTGGCGGGAGATTGCGGCGAGTTGACGGCAGGCGCGGTCGGATTTGGTGGAGTTAGGGTGGCGCGTGGCGACAATGCGCGACCGGCCGGGCGGACTGTCGGCAAGGCGGAAACCGGCGGCGGGTCAGGCCGGGCGGATCGAGTCGAGCAGCACCTCGTAGGCCCGCCGGTTCATCGCCAGCGCCTCGGCGCTGGTCTGGCCCGAGGGCGTGAGCAGCACGGCGGCGGCGGAGTGGGAGGGGCTCTCGATGCGGGCCGACATGACCAGCATCTCCATTGCCTCGCCGCGCAGCCCGTGCCCGGAGCGGACCAGCACGCCCATCTCGGCATTGGGCACCTTGATCGGGGTCTCGTCGATCTCGCGGATATCGGTGCCGGTGCCCACGACCGCGTCGAGCATCGCCCCCTCCAGCATGGCCGAGTGGCCATGGCCGGGCTTGCTGGCAAGGAAGATTGCGCCGACGTCGTCGTTGTCGAGCACGAGGAGGTCGCCGCCGGTGGGCTTGTCCTCGGGGGGCTGGGCGATCTGGCGCCAGCTCTCGGGGGCGAGAAACTCCAGCGGGGCGTCTCCCGCGAGCCGGACCATGGCGAAGGGTTCGGCGAAGCGCTCGCTTGTGGGGTTCACCAGCTGGAAGGTGGTGGAGCAGAGCAGGAAGACGTTCTGCATCATCTCGACGTGGTTGGGGTCGTCGGTCTTGGTGGCGGCCTCGATCATGAAGAGGCGGTCGCCGTCCTTGACGGTGAGCACACGGCGGGTGCCGGGCACCGCGCGGTCGAGATCGTGCACGAGGGCATCGACAAGGATGCCGTAGGAGGTCTTGTGGTTGCGGATCTCGACGAGGCCGCGCCCGAGGCTCGCGTTCCAGAAATCGAGCCAGTCGGCCGGGTTGATCTCGCGCGTCAGGCGCAGGCAGAAGACGCGCAGCATGAGGACGTCGCCCTCGGGGGGCGTGAGGTAGAAGAGCAGCACGGGCGGCTGGCCGGGCCGGGGATCGGCGTCGCGGACGAAGGTGCCATGCCAGCCCTCGGGCAAGTTCATCGAGAAATCCAGCGCCGGATCGACGGTGGACATGGTCTCGACGCTGCCCATGGCGTCGCGGATGGCCGCCGGGTCGAGGCTGGGGCGGTCGAGCAGCCTGGCGGGGATCGTCGTGGCCATGTTACCAGTTCCAGCTGTCGTCGCGCTTGTCGCGCTTGGGTCCGACGCTGACGTCGCCGCCGATGCCGATGCCACCGCCGGCCTTGATGGTGCCGATGCCGCCGGCGTGGGTGCGGCCCGTGGTCTGGTCGTGGTAGCCCCAGCCGCCGAACTCGCCGCCCGGCGCCGAGCCGAGCGCGCCCGAGACCTTGGCCTGGGTCCGCACGGTAGTGTCGTCGTCGATGAAGGTGTTCTGCTCCTGGTAGATGTCGCCCGAGAGGATATCGGCCGAGGCCTTGCCGTGGGCAATGATGCCGGTGGACTTGCCGTCGTCGCCCACCGTGCTCCGGCCGCGGGCCTCGGCCTGGAGGAAGTTGAAGTTGACGCCCATCTCGTTGGCCGGGTTGTTGGGATCGGAGCCGAAGATGATGCCGCCGGTGGAATTGGAGGCGGCGATCTTGGCGTTGGCGTCGAAGCCGCCGCCGGTGACGATGCCCTGCTCGAAGCTCAGAACGATCGGCACCGCCGTGTGCCGCCCGGTGATGCCGATGCCGCCGATCAGGGGCAGCTCGACATGGCCCATGCCCTTGAACTCCATCCAGGTGAACTCGAGCTTGCCGCCGAGCCGCCCCAGAAGGCCCTTGCGCTGGGCGGTCGGGGTCCATTTGACCTCGAGGAACTTGAACCAGTCGTTGCGGAACACTGCCACGTCGAAGCCGTCGACCACCTCGATGGCGGCATCGACCACGGCGCCGAGCAGTTTCATCAGCAGGGCGGCGAGGCCGGCGCAGATGTCGGGGAACGACAGGCCCATCATGCCGATGAGCACGGTGGGGTAGCCCGTGGTGATGACGCCCGCCTTGGCGGTGAGGTCGGTCATGCGGGAGGCGGGCAGGCTCTGCACCAGCACGGTGGGGGAGCCGGTGATGATCATGTCGCCGGGTCCGAAGGGCGGGGGCGGGATGCAGACGCAGAGGTCGGTCGCGCGGGCCTGCGGCAGGTTGCCGACAAGGACGGTGAGCGCCGCAGGGGGCAGGATGGGGCCGGAGGGGCACATCGGGCAGACGTGAATGTCGGTCACCCGGGCCGCAGGCATGTTCAGCATGGCAAGCTCTCGAACAATAACTTGATCAATATCGGAACACTATGTGCAGCACGGCGGACCGGATCAATGACAAATCCCGTCATCTCAGTCTCTTGGTCGAAATATATGCCAAAAGCACCCGATTTCGGGCCGTCGGACGGGTAAAATCCGGGCTGATCCGCGCTTGTGCCTGCCGGTCTGCGCGGGCAGGATGGCGGGGCTGGAACGGTTGCGCTTGAATTGCGGGCAGAAGGCCCCAATTGAAGATGCAGACCGGAGGAGGCCGTGGCTGCCGAATGGGCCTGTGGATGCAGGTTGGGGCCGGTGCCTCCTTGCCAATAACAAGGAACTGACATGCACGAGCAATTGAGCCAATCCTACCCTGTGCTGCCGCTGCGCGACATCGTGGTGTTTCCGCACATGATCGTCCCGCTCTTCGTGGGCCGGGAAAAGAGCGTGCGCGCGCTGGAAGAGGTGATGGGGGATGACAAGCAGATCCTGCTGGCCTCCCAGATCGACCCCAGCGTGGACGAGCCCACCACCGACGGCATCTACAAGGCCGGGGTTCTGGCCAACGTCCTGCAACTGCTGAAGCTGCCCGACGGCACCGTGAAGGTGCTGGTGGAGGGCCGCAAGCGGGTGCGGATAGAGGAATACCTCGAGAATGAAGATTACTTCGAGGCGCGCGCCGCCCTGCTCACCGAGATGCCGGGTGACGATGAGACCGTGCGCGCCCTCACCGGCTCGGTGGCCGAGGAGTTCGAGCGCTACGCCAAGGTGAAGAAGAACATCCCCGAGGAGGCGCTGGCCGCCGTGGCCGAGGCCGAGGCGGCCGACAAGCTGGCCGACCTCGTCAGCGGCCATCTTGGCGTGGAGGTGCACCAGAAGCAGGAGCTGCTGGAGACCCTCGACGTGGGCGAGCGGCTGGAGAAGGTCTATGGCTTGATGCAGGGCGAGATGAGCGTTCTGCAGGTCGAGAAGAAGATCAAGACCCGGGTGAAGAGCCAAATGGAGCGCACCCAGCGCGAGTACTATCTGAATGAGCAGATGAAGGCCATTCAGAAGGAGCTGGGCGACGGCGAGGAAGGCCAGAACGAGGTGGCCGAGCTGGAGGCGAAGATCTCCCAGACCAAGCTCAGCAAGGAAGCCCGCGAGAAGGCCGACGCCGAGATCAAGAAGCTCAAGAACATGAGCCCGATGAGCGCCGAGGCGACGGTGGTGCGCAACTACCTCGACTGGATGCTGAGCATTCCGTGGGGCGTGAAGAGCCGCGTGAAGAAGGACCTCGGCCGCGCCGAGCAGATCCTCGATGCCGATCACTACGGGCTGGAGAAGGTCAAGGAGCGGATCGTCGAGTATCTCGCCGTGCAGCAGCGCTCCAAGAAGCTGAAGGGCCCGATTCTCTGCCTCGTCGGCCCGCCGGGCGTGGGTAAAACGTCTCTCGGCAAGTCGGTGGCCAAGGCCACGGGGCGCGAGTTCATCCGCATCTCCCTGGGGGGCGTGCGCGATGAGTCCGAGATCCGCGGCCATCGCCGGACCTACATCGGCTCGATGCCCGGCAAGATCATCCAGGCGCTGAAGAAGGCCAAGACGACGAACCCGCTGATCCTGCTCGACGAGATCGACAAGATGGGCCAGGACTTCCGGGGCGACCCGGCGAGCGCCATGCTCGAGGTGCTGGATCCGGAACAGAACTCGACCTTCATGGACCACTACCTCGAGGTGGAATACGACCTCTCGAACGTGATGTTCCTGACCACGGCGAACTCCTACAACATGCCGGGGCCGCTGCTGGACCGGATGGAGATCATCTCGCTCGCGGGTTACACCGAGGACGAGAAGCGCGAAATTGCCAAGCAGCACCTGATCGAGAAGCAGAAGAAGAACCACGGGCTGAGGAAGGCCGAGTTCTCGCTCTCCGACGAGGCGCTGACCGAGATCATCCGGCGCTACACCCGCGAGGCGGGCGTGCGGAACCTCGAGCGCGAGCTGGCCAAGCTGGCGCGCAAGGCGGTGACCCGGATCGTCCGCAAGAAGGACGAGAAGGTGGAGATCGGCGTGGAGGACCTCGAGGACTATCTCGGCGTCAAGCGGCATCGTTACGGGCTGGCCGAGATGGAGGACCAGATCGGCGTGGTGACGGGCCTGGCCTGGACATCGGTGGGCGGTGACCTGCTCTCGATCGAGGCGCTCAAGCTGCCCGGCAAGGGCCGGATGAAGACCACCGGCAAGCTGGGCGACGTGATGAAGGAGTCGATCGAGGCGGCGTCGAGCTACGTGCGCTCGATCAGCCCGCAGATCGGGGTGAAGCCGCCTCAGTTCGAGCGCTGGGATATCCACGTGCACGTGCCAGATGGCGCCACGCCCAAGGACGGGCCGAGTGCCGGCCTCGCAATGGTGACGGCCATCGTCTCGGTGCTGACCCAGATCCCGGTGCGCCGCGACATCGCCATGACCGGCGAGGTCACCCTGCGCGGCAATGCCACCGCCATCGGCGGGCTGAAGGAGAAGCTGCTGGCGGCGCTGCGCGGTGGCATAAAGACGGTGCTGATTCCGGAAGAGAACGAGAAGGACCTGCGCGACATCCCCGACAACGTGAAGGAGGGGCTGGAGATCATCCCCGTGACCCATGTCCGCGACGTGCTGAAGCACGCGCTGGTGCGAGAGCCCGAAGCGATCGAGTGGGACGAGGCTGCCGAGGAGGCTGCCGCCGCGGCCGCGGCCGCCGCCAAGGGTGGCGAAGGCGGGAGCGCCGTGGCGCACTGAGCCGCGAGGTCAAGAAGACAGAAGGGCGCGCCTTGCCGGGCGCGCCCTTTTTGGTTGGGTTCTGCGGGGGTGTCCTGGTCAGGCGAGCGGGATCGTCACCCGCCCCGTGAAGCCGCGCGCCGGGCTGCCACGCATGGCGAGGGTTTGCTGGGCAAGCTGGGCGCGGGTGTTGTTGGCGAAGCTCCCGTCTCGCGTCAGGCTCAGGCGGGAGAGGTTGGCCGTGCCGCCCGCGTAGCTCGGGTCGGCGGCATAGACGGCGGCGCAGACCGGCTCGGGGAGGGCGAGCTGGCCGGTGAGCTGGGCGTTGCGGCCCGTGACGGCCGCCTCGGGGCCGGCGAAGACCTCGAAGTGGAAATGCGGCCAGCGGCCCGGGTAGCACCCCGGAATGATGGTGGTGAACGCAAGCGCGCCCTCGGCATCGGCCACACCGAGACCACGCAGCCAGTTGACGCCCGGCACGTTGTAGAGCGAGTAGCGGCCCCGGGCATCGCAGTGCCAGAGGTAGAGGGCCCGGCCCGCAAGGGGGCGGCAGCCGGTGTCGGTCAGGGTGATCGTGAGCGAGAGCGGCACGCCCTCTGCCCTGCCGCGCCGCCCGGCGAAGGAGCGACGCAGGTCGCGGCGCAGCACGCCCCGCTGGGCAAGTGCGTTTACCGTTTGGCCGGCGCTGGTGTTTGTGCCGTCGGCGGGAAAGGGGCCTGCGGTTTCGGGCGGGAGGGCGACGCAGGCGGCGGCGGCGGGGGAGGCTGCGGCGAGGCTTGCGGCTCCGAACAGGGCCAGGGCGCCGCGCCGCCCGACCATGCGGGGCAGGTCGTGGGCGAAGCCGTGGTCGTGGTCGTCGTGGTGCGCGTGGTCTGGCATGGGGCTGTCTCCTGTGCTGCGCAGCTCTGCATATAGCGCATGTGATGCGCCTTTCCGCCGCGTGAATGGGGCCTTGCTCGCCGTTGCGCCGAAGGCTGTGTCCGGCAGCGGCGCGGGCAGGGCAGGACCGGGTTACCTCATCCGGGGCGACCGGCGAGGGGCATCAGGCGCCGGGGCGGCGTGGCGGTGCCCGCGCGGGGGCGCACCGCAAGCTTGCTCTGGGCCGTATCGAGAAAGCCCTCCAGCCCGGCGTAGTGGTAGGAAACGGAGGCCTTCTTGCCGGTGCTGAAGCGAAGCTCCCAGGCCTTCAGCGGCGGCACGTCGCGGACCTCGGTGAGGTCGGACCAGTTGTGCCGGGACCGTCCGCCCAGGGTGTTGGCCACTTCGAGCGTGGCGTTGTCGTAGCGCACGCGGGCCTTGAGCAGCACCGGGATGGCGAAGAGGCAGACCACCGCGACCGCCTGGAAGGCCCAGGGCGCGGGGCTGTGCGGATCGACCATAGGGTAGGCGAAGAAGAGCGCCGACAGCCCCAGGCAGGACAGGGTGGAAAACCAGCGCATGCCGGCCCGGAGCTTGAGCACCGTGTAGCCGTGTATATCGGTTTGCGCGCGGTCAGAGCCAAGTCGGGCGATGGCGTAGATCAGCGCTGCCAGGGGCAGGCCGGGAACGATCGCCAGCACGAGCTTCAGCCCGGTGCGGAAGGTGGCACTGTCTCTGGTGATGCCCCGATCGGCCAGCCAGGGCTCCCAGAGCTGGGGGTTCAGCGCGACATGCGCCAGGAGGCCGGTCGCGCCGGCGGTGAGCAGGAGGAAGAACAGCACCCTGGACATGACAGCCTCCTCTATCGGGATCGCCCCCGGATAACGGACAGGTCGGGGGCGGGTAGGGCAGGAACCGGGCGACTTGGAGGCGCAGGCGCCCTGCGATGCGCTGTCGTGCCGCCTGCGTGGTGCTTTGGTCGCCCTTGCAACTCCGGGTGCGCCATGCAGCATGGGCGGCCAGAGGAGGACCGGGCCGGATGACATCTTTGAATTCCATCGACGAGGTGCAGCAGGCGCTTGCGGCACAGAACTACGTTTGCGGGCGGCCGCTGGCGACGGTGGTGTTTTTGAGCCTGCGGCTCGGGCGGCCTCTGTTTCTGGAAGGCGAGGCGGGCGTGGGCAAGACCGAGATCGCCAAGGCGCTGGCGGCGGCGCTGGGGCGGCGGCTGATCCGGCTGCAGTGCTACGAGGGGCTGGACGCGGGCTCGGCGGTTTACGAGTGGAACTTCGCAGAGCAGATGATCGCGATCCGCACCGCGGAGGCCAGCGGCGGGGCCGACCGGGAGGCGCTGAAGGCGGAGCTCTTCACCGAGGACTACCTGATCGCGCGGCCCTTGCTGGAGGCGATGCGGCCCCAGCCCGGCGGCGCGCCGGTGTTGCTGATCGACGAGCTGGACCGGACCGACGAGCCCTTCGAGGCCTTCTTGCTGGAGGCGCTGGGCGATTTTCAGGTGACGATTCCCGAGCTGGGGACCATCGCCGCGCCGGAGCCGCCCATCGTGATCCTCACTTCCAACCGGACGCGGGAAGTGCATGACGCCCTGAAGCGGCGGTGCCTTTATCACTGGGTGGATTACCCGAGTTTCGACCGGGAGCTGGAGATCCTGCACGCCCGCGCACCGGAGGCCGCGGAGACGCTGAGCCGCGAGATCGTGGCCTTCGTGCAGAAGCTCAGGACCGAGGACCTGTTCAAGAAGCCGGGTGTGGCCGAGACAATCGACTGGGCCAAGTGCCTGCTGGCGCTCGACGTGATGACCATCAGCCCGGAGGTGATTGCCGACACGCTGGGCGCGATCCTGAAATACCAGGACGATATCGCCAGGTTGCAGGGCGCGGAGGCCACGCGGCTGCTGCAGGAGGTCCGGGCCGAGCTGGCGCCGGCATGAGGCGGGGCTGATGGAGGGGCTGCCGGAGCTGGAGATCCCCGAGCATCCGCGGCTGGTGGAGAACATCACCTGGTTCGCGCGGGCGCTGCGGAAGGCCGGGCTGCCGATCGGGCCGGGGCGGGTGATCGAGGCGGTGCGGGCGGTGGAGGCGGCGGGCTTTACCAGCCGCGCCGACTTTTACCACGCGCTGCAGGCCTGCTTCGTCAACCGGCCTGAGCAACGCGCTGTTTTTGCACAGGTTTTCAGGCTCTACTGGCGCGATCCGCGCTACATGGAACACATGATGAGCCTGATGTTGCCCAGCGTGCGCGGGGCGCAGGAGGAGCGAGCGGCGAAGGCAGGCGAAAAGCGGGCGGCGGAGGCGCTGCTCGACGGCGTGGAGCGCGAGGCGCCGGAGATTGCCGAGGGCGAGGAGGAGCTGATCGAGATCGACGCGCGGGCCACGGCGAGCGCGGAGGAGCGGCTGAAGACGCTGGATTTCGAGCAGATGAGCACGGCGGAGGTGGCCGAGGCCAAGCGGGTGATCGCCCGAATCGCGCTTCCGGTGCGCCCGCTGGTGAGCCGCCGGACGCGGGCCGATGCGCGGGGGCGGCTGGCCGACTGGCGGGCGACGATGCGGGCGGCTTTGCGCCGGGGCGGCGAGCTGCACGATTTTTCGACGAGGAACCGGCGCCAGCGGTGGCCGGATCTGGTGGCGCTTTGCGATATTTCCGGGTCGATGAGCCAATACAGCCGGATCGTGCTGCATTTTCTGCACGCGGCGGCCAATGCCAAGGGGGCGGGCTGGGCGCGGGTGCATGGCTTCACCTTCGGCACGCGGCTGACCAACATCACCCGGCACCTCGCCACCCGCGACGTGGATGCCGCGCTCTCCGCCGCTGGGGCCGAGGCGCAGGATTGGGAGGGCGGCACGCGGATCGGCGATTGCCTCCATGCCTTCAACCGCGACTGGTCGCGGCGGGTGCTCTCGCGCGGGGCGGTGGTGCTGCTCATCACCGACGGGCTCGACCGGGGCGACCCGGACCGGCTGGCGCGGGAGGTGGAGCGGCTGGCGCTCTCGGCGCGGCGGCTGATCTGGGTGAACCCCCTGCTGCGCTGGGACGGCTTTGCCCCGCGTGCGGCGGGGATCGCGGCCATGCTGCCGCATGTCACGAGTTTCCGGGCCGGCCACAACATTGCCTCGCTGGAGGCGCTCGCGCAGGCGCTCGGCCGGGAGGATGGCGGGGGCGAGAAGGCGCGGTTGATGCGGCTATTGCAGGGGTAGGGCGCGGAACAAGACGGGCCGCGGCCGCGTTGTTGGCCCGACAAGACCCATTGGAGGAGCAGTTCCCATGTCTGCGAAGTTCCGCAATACGACCGCCTTGGTGGCGGCATTTTCCCTTGCAATTCCGGCGGTTGCGCCAGCGCAGCAGGTGGTGGAACGCTGCGAGGCGGGCACCATCGGCATCAGCGCGGAGGTGGCCGAGGAGCTCGAGCTCACCTTGAGCGACGAACAGGCGGCGGCGCTCGAAGGCGGCGCGGCGAGTGATGCCGTGATCATGAGCACGTTCAACGACGCGCCGGAGCTCTGCATGACCATGGCCGAGCTCGAAGAGATGGGCGTGACCGAGGCCGACGTGACGATGGCAGTCGAGGCGCAAACCGCGCCCGAGGAGATGGGCGCGACCGCCGAGGCCGAGGTGGAAGCCGAGGAACCCGGCTTGCTGGAGCAGGCGGTGGACGCGCTGACCGGCGATGAGCCGGAGGCGGAGGCCGGAGCCGAAGCCGAGGTGGCGGAAGTGCCTGCCGAGGTGGAGGCCGAGGCCGAAGCGGAGGTATCCGTCGAGCCGGAGATGGCCGAGGCGGAACCGGAGGAGGAAGCCGAGCCGGAGATGGCTGAGGCGGACGTCGAGGCCGAGGTGGAGGCAGAGGCCGAACCCGAGATGGCCGAGGCCGAGGCCGAAGAGGAGGTGACCGCCGAGGGCGGCTCGCTCCAGGAGGCGCTCGATGATGTGACCGGCAACGAGGAGGGCACATCGGCCGAAACCGAGACGGTGGCGGAAGCGGAAGCCGAGGCAGAGGTTGAAGCGGAAGCCGAAGCCAGTGCCGAGGCCGCGCCCGAGCCTGCGCCCGAGATGGAAGAGATGGCCGAGGCCATCGAGGAGCAGTCGGCGGAGGAGGCCGATCCGGAGCAGCAGGCCGCTGCCGCCGAGACCGAAGCGCCCTCGCAATCCGCCGCCGCGGAGGAGGATGCCGAGGTCACCGAGGTCGAAGAAGTGACCGTGACCGAGGACAACGCCCGGTCGAGCTCGGAGGAGTTCGAGCAGAAGGTGACCGGCGCGGCTACCGCGAGCGCCGAGACGCGCGACAATGACGGCGGGCTGAGCGACCTTGAGAAGGCCCTGCTCGTGGGGCTGGGTGCCGTGGTTGTCGGCAAGGCGCTGGAAGGCAACGACAAGGCGCAGGTCGTCGCCAAGTCGGACGACCGGGTGGTGGTGCTGGAAGAGGGCCGTTACCGGGTGATCCGCGACGACAACGAGCTGATCGAGCGCCCGGGCTCGACGGTGCGCCGCGAGACCTTTGCCGACGGCTCCACCCGCACCATCGTGACCCGCGAGAACGGCGTGCAGATCGTGACGATCCGTGACCCGGAGCTGCGCGTGCTGCGCCGTGTGCGGATCGACACCGATGGCAATCGCACGGTGCTGATCGACGACACCGCCGATGTGGAGCCGGTCGATGTGACCACGTTGCCCGATCCGGTGGAATACGAGGAGGTCGATGCGCGGGCCGATGCCGACACGATCCGCGCCGCGCTGTCGACCAAGACGGTCGCCGACCGCCGTTTCGCGCTCTACCAGGTGCGCAACATCGAGCGGGTGCGCAAGCTGGCCCCGGCGATCGACCTCGATGCGATCAACTTCCGCACGGGCTCGGCGGTGATCGACCCGCAGGAGGCCGAGGAGCTTGCCGCGCTGGGCAACCTCATCCGCGCCTATGTGGACGAGAACCCGGGCGAGATCTTCCTGGTGGAAGGCCATACCGATGCGGTTGGCAACGCGGCCTACAACCTCGCGCTGTCGGATCGACGTGCGGAGAGCGTGGCGCTGGCGCTGACCGAGTATTTCGACGTGCCGCCCGAAAACCTGGTGGTGCAGGGCTATGGCGAGAGCGACCTGAAGATCAAGACGCTGGACGACGAGCGGGCGAACCGTCGCGCCGCCGTGCGCCGGATCACGCCGCTGATCGCCAGCGGGTCGTGACCCGCGTCTGAAGAACCCCTTCGGGTAACGAGTGAGGAGGCGGGCCTTTCGGGGTCCGTCTCTTTTTGTGCGACCTGAGGGCCTTCAGCCGGGCGGGCAGTGGGCGTCGCGCTCAACGAGGGGGTCGAAGAAGACGCGGGCGCGAAAACTGCCGTTGGTCTCCAGCAGGGGGGCCACCAGCAGCACCGGCTTGCCGGGCAGGCATTGCAGGGCGCCTGCAAAGGGGTAACCCGGGTTGAGAGGCCAGCTGACAAGGCTCCAGGGCGGAGCGCCGAAGCCTGCGCGCAGCACCTGCTCCCAAGCCTCGCCATGTGCGCGCCAGCCGCGCCGCGTGGGCGCGGCCTCGCGGATCTCGCAACCGGTCCATTCGGTGCCCTTCTGGTGAAGGGTCAGCACCAGCGCCCGGTCCTCGCTGTAAAAAGCGTAGACCTTTTGGTCCGGCAGGCCGAAGGCGAAGGGGGCGGGGGGCAGGTTCTGCACGGGCGCGAGGCTCTGCAGGGTCAGCGCCTCGGTGCAGGCGAGGAGCGGCGCGCTCCAGCTGGGGCCGACCGGCTCAGCGCGCACTGCTCCGATGCCGGCAGCGAGGGCGGCCAGAACAGCCACGGCGCGGCGGGTGAGCGGATTGGCGGGCACGGGCGGGCGGTTCTTTCTGTCGCGGATACGGGTCTCATCAGAGCGGTTGGGGGCGGGTTTGGCAAGGCTGGTCCCCGCGCGGGCGACATGCGACCAAGGTGGGCGAGACATTTGCGCGGGAAGTGCTAGGTTTCGCCGGCGAGGAGGGCCGCGTGATGGCTGAGATTTCCGACAACATTCCTGCCGTGGCGCTGGGCTGGCACCGGGCCGGCAAGGGCGCGGTGCTGGCGACGGTGGTGGAGACCTGGGGCTCTGCGCCACGGCCCGTGGGGGCGCATCTGGCGATCAGCGGCGCGGGCGAGCTGGCGGGCTCGGTCTCGGGCGGCTGCGTGGAGGGCGCGGTGGTGGCCGAGGCCTTTGCGCTGCTTGAGAGCGGCGGCAGCAAGCTCCTGACCTATGGCGTGAGCGATGACGAGGCCTTCGGTGTGGGGCTGGCCTGCGGCGGCACCATAAGGATCATGGTGCGCCCGGTCGGCGCCGGGATCTCGGAGGAGGATCTGGCCGAGGTGGTGGCGGCGATGGAGGCGCGGCGGCCGGTGGCCTATGTGGTCGATACCGAAACTTGGGCCGCGCGGGTGAGCGGACCGGAGGACTTTGCCCGGAGGTTCCGGGCCGATCGCTCCGGCTTCGAGGAAGATGGCACGACCTTTGTCAGCATCCACAACCCGCCGCTGCGGATGGCGGTGGTGGGGGCGGTGCATATCGCGCAGTTCCTGGTGCCGATGGCGCAGATGGCCGGCTACGACCTTTTCGTGGTGGACCCGCGCGAGGCCTTCGCCAGCGCGGCGCGCTTTCCCGACACCGCGCTCAGCCACGACTGGCCGGACGAGGCGCTGAAGGGCTGGGGGCTCGATGCGCGGACGGCGGTGGTGACACTGACCCATGACCCCAAGATCGACGATCCGGCGATCCGGGTGGCGCTGGGGTCGGAGTGCTTTTACCTCGGTTGCCTCGGCTCGACGCGGACCCACGGCAAGCGGCTGGACCGGCTGCGCGAGGCGGGCGTGAGTGAGGGCGACCTGGCCCGCATCCATGCGCCGGTGGGGCTGGACATCGGAGCCAAGAGCCCGGCGGAGATCGCGGTTTCGGTGCTCGCACAGGTGACCGAAGTGCTGCGGGGGAGCAGGTGAAGTTCGGCCCGGTTCCGCTGCGCGAGGCCCTGGGCGCGGTGCTGGCCCATTCGGTGCGGGCGGGCGGGCGCGTGCTGAAGAAGGGCGCGGTGCTGGGGCCCGAGGCCCTTGCGGCGCTGGAGGCCGAAGGGCTTGGCGAGGTGATCGTGGCGCGGCTGGAGCCGGGCGACGTGGCCGAGAACGTGGCGGCGGAGGCACTGGCGAAGGCGGTGCAGGGCGCGGGGCTGACGCTGACGGCGGCGCACACCGGCCGGGTGAACCTCAAGGCGAAGGGGCCGGGGGTGCTGGTGGTCGATGCGGCCAGGGTGCAGGCGATCAACGCGGTCGATCCGGGGATCACCCTGGCGACGCTGGCGCCCTATACGCGGGTCACGCCGGGGCTGTTGGCGGGCACGGTGAAGATGATCCCCTATGCCGTGCCCGCCGCGGCGCTCGAGGCGGCCTGCGCGGTGGCGGCGGGCGCGATGCGGGTGGCACCGGTGGTGCTTGGCCGCGCGGCGGTGGTGCTGACGGAGGTGCCCGGGCAGAAGTCTTCGATCACCGAGAAGGGCCGCGCCGCCGTGGTGGGGCGGCTCGACGCGCTGGGGATCGCGGTGGCGGCGGTGGAGGTGGTGGCCCATGAGCCGGGCGCGGTGGCGCAGGCCCTGGGGCGGCTGGAGGCCGACCTGGTGCTGATCCTGACCGGCTCGGCCACCTCGGATACCCATGACGTGGCCCCGCAGGCCCTGCGCGAGGCGGGCGGACGGGTGGACCGCTTCGGGATGCCGGTGGACCCCGGAAACCTGTTGTTTCTCGGGGCCTTGCCGGGCGAAGTTCCGGTGATCGGCCTGCCGGGCTGCGCCCGCTCGCCGGCGCTGAACGGGGCCGACTGGGTGCTGGAGCGGGTGGCCTGCGGCATGGCACCGGGGCCCGACGCGTTTGCCGCGATGGGGGTGGGCGGGTTGCTGAAGGAAATCCCGATCCGGCCGCAACCGCGGGAGGGGCGGTAGGGGCGCGGGGTTGGCTGCGCCCTGCGGGGCGGATGGCTGGCTTGCGCCGGGCATGAAAAAGGGCGGCCCCGGGCCGCCCTGTCGATCGCGAGGATCAGGCGCTCACTTGGGGAGCGGGTTGATCATCATGACCATCTGACGACCTTCCATCTTGGGCATGGACTCGATCTTGCCCAGTTCCTTGACGTCTTCGGCCACGCGCTCCAGCAGATCGCGCCCGATGTCCTGGTGGGCCATCTCGCGCCCGCGGAACCGCAGGGTGATCTTTACCTTGTCGCCGTTCTCGAGGAACTTGAACACCGAGCGCATCTTCACTTCGTAGTCGTGGGTGTCGGTGTTGGGGCGGAACTTGATTTCCTTGATCTCGATGATCTTCTGTTTCTTCCGCGCCTCGGCCTCTTTCTTCTGGGTCTCGTACTTGAACTTGCCGAAATCCATGATCTTGCACACCGGCGGGGTGGCATTGGGCGAGATCTCGACCAGATCGAGGCCGACCTGTTCGGCGAGCTCCATCGCGCGCTGGGGCGTGACGACCCCGACGTTTTGTCCTTCGTGTCCGATCAGTCGGATCTCGGGCCCCGTGATGCGTTCATTGACGCGAGGGCCTGTGTCGCGCGTCGGCGGGGCGTTGTGGGGTCTGCGGGCTATGGGATGTCTCCTGTGTCAGCCGAAGTTCAATGGCGCGCAAAATAGACGCGCGGAAAGCGCGGTTCAAGCGGATTGCGGGGCAGGCGGGCGGCGCGGGGCCAAACAGGCCCCATGCGGCGGAGCGGCGCGGGAAATGCCGCGCTGCCGCAATGTCGCTTTTCAATCGCGCGGCGAGGGCATAGGATGGGGCGGGCCTTTGAAAAGGCAAGTGCGGGACAAGGAAGAATCCAATGGATAGCAAGATGATCGGCGGCATTGTTGTCGTCGCCCTGGCGATTGGCGGTTACATCTACGCGACCCAGGGTGGCGAAGAGGCGATGCCGGACACGACCGAGGCTGCGGCCGAGGCCACCGAGGCAACCGAGGAGGCTGCGGCCGAGGGCGAGAGCGCCATCGAGGAAGCCGTCGAGACCGTGGTGGAAGAGACCACCGAGGCCGCCGATGCGGTGACCGAGGCGGCCGAAGAGGCCGCTGGCGAGGCGATGGAGGCCGTGGAAGGCGCGGCCGACGCGGCCGCCGAGACCGCCGAGGAGGTGGTTGAAGAGACAGCGACTGCCGTGGAAGCGGCGGGCGATGCGGCCAATGCGGCGATGGACCAGGCCGCCGAGGCGGTGGAAGCTGCCGAAGAGGGCGCCACCGAGGCTGCCTCCGAGGCGATGGAAGCGGCATCGGAGTCGATGGAAGCCGCCGCCGACGCGATGGACGAGGCCGCCGAGGCCGTGGAAGGCGCGACCGATGCTGCCGCCGCGACCACCGAAGCCGCGACCGACACCGCGACCACCGAGGCCGCGACCGACACTGCCGCGGCAACCGCCGAGGCTGCCGAGGGCATGGACCTGACCGCGCTCACCGCCGAGGGCTTCGACCTCGACAAGGTGAAGGAGATGATCGAGGGCTCCGACCTCGGCCAGCTTCAGAAGACCGCGCTGGTGAAGGCCGTGGAAGCTGCCAAGGACAACCCCGAGGCGCTGACCGGCGCGCTGGACAGCGTGAAGGAAGCGCTGGGCCTAGAAGGCTGAACGCGGCGCGGCGGGATGCGGTGGGGTCTGCCCAGCTCGCAGCCCGACCGGGTGACAGAACATGAGGAAGCCCGCACCACCTGGTGCGGGCTTTTTCTTTTCAGGGGTTTGGCGGCGCAGGGTGAGGTGATGCTTCAGGCGGCGGCCTGGGCGGATTCGAGCTTTTCGCCCACGCTGACCCAGATCGCCTCGGCGCGTTGCAGACCTTCCATCACCTCGGCATATTTGGCGTTCCAGGTGGCCAGTTCGCCCTTGCGGGCGTCTTCGTAGAGGTCGGGGTCGGCCAGCTTGGTGGCGAGCTTGTCGCGCATCTCCTCGAGCTTGGCGATGCGGGCCTCGGCCTTCTTCAACTCGGACTTCAGGGCCTGGATATCGGCCTGGCTGACACGCTTCTGGGGCTTGGGCTTGTCCTTCGAGGGCTTTTCGGGGGAGGCCAGCAGCAGGCGGCGGTACGCCTCGAGATCGTCCTCGAAGGGGGTCACGGTGCCCGCGTCGACCAGCCAGAGCCGGTCGGCGACATGGGCGAGCAGGTGCATGTCGTGGGACACCAGCACCACGGCGCCGGTGTAGGCGGTGAGGGCCTCGACCAGCGCCTCGCGGCTTTCCATGTCGAGGTGGTTTGTGGGCTCGTCCAGGATCAGCATGTGGGGCGCCTCGAGCGTGGCCAGAAGCAGCGAGAGCCGCGCCTTCTGGCCGCCGGAGAGCTTGCCCACGGGGGTTTCGGCCTGGGCGGCCATCACCCCGAAGCCCGCGAGCCGGGTGCGGTGCTTGCCGGGCAGCTCGCCGGGCTTGAGGCGGCGGAGGTGCTCCAGCGGGGTTTCCTCGGGGCGCAGCTCGTCGAGCTGGTGCTGGGCGAAGTAGCCGATGCGCAGCTTGCGGGCCGAGATCATGCGACCGGAGAGGGCTTCAAGTTTGCCCGCCAGGAGCTTGGAAAGCGTGGATTTTCCCTGCCCGTTGCGCCCCAGGAGGGCGATCCGGTCGTCCTGGTCGATGCGCAGGGAGAGCCGTTGCAGGACGGGTGTGCCGTCATAGCCCACGGCGGCGCCCTCCATGTTGATGATGGGAGGCGACAGCTCCTCGGGCTCGGGGAAGGTGAAGGCCTTCAGCGCGGCCTCCTGGGGCGTGCTGATCGGCTTGAGGCGGGCCAGCATCTTGAGGCGCGACTGGGCCTGCACGGCCTTGGACGCCTTGGCGCGGAAGCGGTCGACGAAGCTTTGCAGGTGGGCGCGGCGGGCCTCCTGCTTGCGATTCTCGGCATCCGCCACGGCGAGGCGGGCGGCCCGGGTTTCGGCGAAGGTGTCGTAATTGCCCTGGTAGAAGGTCAGCTTGCGGTCTTCGAGATGCAGGATGCCGCCGACGGCGCGGTTCAGGAGGCCCCGGTCGTGGGAAATGACGATGACCGTGTGGGGGTATTTCGCCAGGTAGGCCTCGAGCCAGAGCGCGCCTTCGAGGTCGAGGTAGTTGGTGGGCTCGTCGAGCAGCAGCAGGTCGGGCTGGGAGAAGAGCACGGCGGCCAGCGCCACGCGCATCCGCCAGCCGCCGGAGAAATCGGCGCAGGGGCGCTGCTGGTCGTCGTGCGAGAAGCCCAGGCCCGAGAGGATCGAGGCGGCGCGGGCCTCGGCGGACCAGGCGTCGATGTCGGCCAGCCGGGTTTGCACCTCGGCGATGCGATGCGGGTCGGTGGCGGTTTCGGCCTCGGCGAGCAGGGCGGCGCGCTCGGTGTCGGCGGCCAGCACGGTGGTGATGAGCGAGTCGTCGGTGGCGGGCGCCTCTTGCGCGACGCCGCCGATGCGGGCGCGGGTGGGCAGGGAGATCTCGCCGCCTTCGAGCGCCAGCTCGCCGCGGATCAGGCGGAAGAGGGTTGTCTTGCCCGTGCCGTTGCGCCCGACGAGGCCGACCTTGTGGCCCTCGGGGATGGTCGCGGAGGCGTGCTCGAAGAGCGGGCGGCCTTCCATGGCGAAGGATATGTCGGAGATGCGCAGCATGGGGGGCGAGGTAGCAGGGTTGTGGCGTGGGGGGAAGCGGGGTTGTTGGGGACGAGACCGGGAGCGGGGGCCAGCCCCCCGGACCCCCCGGGATATTCTCAGGACCAATGAGGAGCTTGCGGAGGGGGGTCAGGGGGCGATGTGCTGGCCGTCCCAGGCGAAGAGATTGCCGCTGTGTTCGGGGGTGGTGCCCTCGATGACGCGCCAGAGGTGGGCGGCGCTTTCGGCGGGGGTGAAGACTGTGGGCGCGGTGCCCCGGTAGGGCTGGGAGAGCGGGGTGGCGACGGTGCCGGGGTGCAGGCCGATCAGCCGGGCCTGCGGGTGGGTGCGGGCGAGTTCGATGGAAAACGTGCGGATGACCTGGTTCAGCGCGGCCTTGGAGGCGCGGTAGCTGACCCAGCCACCGAGCGCGTTGTCGGAGATGGAGCCCACGCGGGCCGAGAGGGCCGCGGCGAAGGCGGGCGTGTTGCGCGGCAGGCGGGGGAGGAAATGCTTGAGGATGGTGGCGGGCAGGATGCAGTTGACCCGGTAGACCTCGGCCATGGCCTGCGGGTCGAGGGCCTTGAGGGTTTTCTCGGGGGCATAGGCCTCGGTGTGGAGCGTGCCGGTGGTGATGAGCAGGCCGGAGATCTCGGGAAGGGTCTTGGCCAGGGCGGCGAGGGCGGGCTCGTCGGCAGCGTCGATCCGGTGGTGGGTGGCGCCATCGGGGGCGTCCGGCTGGCGCGTGACGACGTGCACGGGCGGCGCGCCGGGCGCGGCGAGGGCGGACTGGGCCATGGCGCGGCCGATGTGGCCGGCGCCGAAGACGAGGAGGGGGGCGGTGCTCATGCAGGCCAAGGTAGGGCGCAGACGGGGGCTTTCAAAAGCCTGTGGCCCATGTTACCGGGGCCGCGATTTATCGACCGGGCAGGCTGCCCGGCCAGCAAGGAGACGCCCCATGGCCACCGAACGCACGCTTTCCATCATCAAGCCCGACGCCACCCGCCGCAACCTGACCGGCAAGATCAACGCCAAGTTCGAGGAGGCCGGTCTGCGGATCGTCGCCCAGAAGCGGATCAAGCTCTCGATGGAGCAGGCCGGCAAGTTCTACGAGGTGCATGCCGCCCGTCCGTTCTACGGCGAGCTCTGCGAGTTCATGGCCTCCGAGCCGGTGGTGGTGCAGGTGCTGGAGGGCGAGGGCGCCATCCTGAAGAACCGCGAAGTGATGGGCGCGACCAACCCCGCCGATGCCGCGCCGGGCACGATCCGCGCCGAGTTTGCCGAGTCGGTCGGCGAGAACTCCGTGCACGGCTCGGACGCGCCCGAGACCGCCGCCCAGGAGATCGCCTTCTTCTTCTCCGGCCTCGAGCTGGTGGGCTGATCGCGGGTCTGACCGGATCAGGAGATTGGAAAGGGCGCCGGTCGGGCGCCCTTTTTGATTCAGGCAGGTTGGGTCAGGCGGGCAGGAGCCAGACGAGGTAGGCCGCGTAGGGGGCCAGCAGCAGGCTGCCCTCGGCGCGGGTGACCCGCCAGCCGGTGGTGGCGAGAAAGAGCATCAGCGCGGTGGCGGCCAGCATCACCAGCGCGTCGGGGATCATCGCGGAGGCGTCCAGCGGGGCGGGCGAGAGCAGGGCCGTGGCGCCGAGGATGCCCAGGATGTTGTAGATGTTGGAGCCCAGCACGTTGCCGAGCGCCAGCTCGGGCTGACCCTTTCGGGCGGCCATGATCGAGGTCACCAGTTCGGGCAGCGAGGTGCCGACGGCGACGATGGTGAGCCCGATCACCGCCTCGGAGACCCCGGCCCATTGGGCAAGCTCGACGGCGCCCGAGACGAGGAAGCGCGCGCCCAGCACGGTGAGCGCGATGCCCACGGCGGTGAGGCCGAGGGCGGCGAGCGGGGAGAGGCGGGCGGTGCTGTCGTCGATCTCGGCGGGCTCTGCGGCCTCGGACTTCCATGCGAGGTAGAGGTAGGCCACGAGGCCCGCGAGCAGGATCACCCCCGAGAGCCGGGTGAAGCTGCCGGTGAAGGCCAGCCCGAGGCAGGCCAGGGTCGCCAGCATCACCGCCGCGCCGTCGCGCATCAGCGCCGCGCGGGCGACGACGATGGGCGCCATCAGCGCCGCGGCGCCGAGGATCAGCAGGCTGTTGGCGATGTTGGAACCGATGACGTTGCCGAGGGCGATGTCGGGCGCGCCGGAGAAGGTGGCCTGGAGCGAGGTGAAGAGCTCGGGCGTGGAGGTGCCGAAGCCCACCACGGTGAGGCCGATGAAGAGCGGGGAGAGGCCGAGGCGGAGCGACAGGGCGATCGCGCCGCGCAGCAGGACCTCGCCGCCGAGGATCAGCAGCGTGAGGCCGGCGGCCAGGGTGAGGAGAAGCATGTGAGGTGAGCCTCGCGGGGGTGGTAGGGCGGATATCGGGAGTGGCCGGGGGGCGCGCAAGTGGCGGGCGAGAGATTATTTGCGCCCCGTTGACCGGGGCGTGCAGGCGGGAGATGAAGGCGCATGGATTTTGCCGCACAGATCACCCGCCTGCCGATCGCCGTTGACGAGACCGCCGCCACCCGCGCCCGGGAGGCGAATGGCTGGGCCGGGGGGGACATGGCGCGGCTCATCGGCGGAACCGCAGGCTCCTCGCCCTATCTCGCCGGGTTGATCGAGCGGGAGGGCCAGTGGCTTTCGGAGGCCGTGGCGGGGCCGGTCGACGGGGTGATTCCGGGGTTGATGGCGGCGGCGGGCGAGGGCGACCCGGCGGGGGCCCTGCGGCAGGCCAAGCGGCGGCTCGCGCTCTTTACCGCGCTGGCCGACCTGGCCGGGATCTGGCCGCTGGAGAAGGTCACCGGCGCGCTCGCCGATTTTGCCGACCGCGCGGTGCAGGTGGCCTGGCGGCATGCGCTGGAGCAGGAGGCCGCTCGGCGCAAGTCGGTGCTGGAGCCCGAAGACGTGGACGACGATCTCTGCGGCATCTTCATCCTTGCCATGGGCAAGATGGGGGCGGGGGAGTTGAACTACTCCTCCGACATCGACCTGATCGTGCTCTTCGACCAGGATCGCTGGCCCGAGCGGGATCCGCACGAGCTGCGCGCGAGCCTTGTGCGCGCCACACGCGAGGCGGCCAAGCTGCTCAGTGACAACACGGCGGAGGGCTATGTCTTCCGGACCGACCTGCGGCTGCGGCCCGATCCGAGCGTCACGCCGGTGTGCCTGTCGATGGAGGCCGCCGAGCGCTACTACGAGAGCGTGGGCCGCACCTGGGAGCGGGCCGCCCACATCAAGGCGCGGGTCTGCGCGGGGGACCTGCGGGAGGGCGCGGGCTACCTGGAGCGGCTCCGGCCCTTCATCTGGCGCAAGCACCTCGACTTTGCCGCGATCCAGGATGCGCATGACATGCGGCTGGCGATCCGGGAGCACAAGGGGCTGCACGGCACCGCGCTGGAGGGGCGCGACCTGAAGCTGGGGCGGGGCGGGATCCGGGAGATCGAGTTCTTCACCCAGACCCGGCAGATCATCGCCGGCGGGCGCGACCCGGAGCTGCGGGTGCGCGGCACGGTGGAGGGGCTGGCGCGGCTGGCCGAGAAGGGCTGGGTCGGCGAGGAGGAGGCTGCGCAGCTGAGCGCGGATTACCGGGCGCACCGGGAGCTGGAGCATCGGATCCAGATGGTGCACGACCAGCAGACCCATGCGCTGCCCAAGGATGCCGCCGGGATCGAGCGGATCGCCCGGCTGTCGGGCGAGGGCGACACGCAGGCCTTTCGTGCCGGTCTGGAGGCCCGGCTGGGCCGGGTGGCCAAGCTGGCCGAGGGCTTCTTTGCGCCCGGCAAGAAGCGCCAGCAGGAGGACGGGCCGGAGTGGGGCGAGGCGGCGCGCGAGATCATGGATCGCTGGAAGGGCTACAACGCCTTCCGGTCGACCCGCGCGGGCGAGCTCTTTGCCCGCATCCGCCCCGAGTTGATGGAACGGCTGGCTGGCGCGGCACGGCCCGAGGAGGCGCTGACGGCCTTCGACGGGTTTCTGCGGGGCCTGCCTGCGGGGATCCAGATCTTCTCGCTCTTTGCGGCCAACCCGCAGCTTCTGGGCCTGATCGTGGACATCTGCGCCACCGCGCCGGAGCTGGCGGAATACCTCAGCCGTAACGCGGGCGTGCTCGACGCGGTGATCGGCGGAGACTTCTTTGCCGACTGGCCGGACGCGGCGACGCTGGAGGCCTCGCTCTCGGCCGAGATGGCGCGGGCGGGGGACTACGAGGGCAAGCTCGACACGGCGCGGCGCTGGGCCAAGGAGTGGCATTTCAGGATCGGGGTGCATCTGCTGCGGGGCCATGCCGATGCGCTGGTCTCGGGCGAGCAATACGCGCTGCTGGCGGAGGCGGTGTTGCGGGCCGTCTACCCGGTGGTGGAGGCCGAGCACGCGCGCCGCCACGGCGCGGCGCCGGGGCGCGGCGCGGTGGTGCTGGGCATGGGCTCGCTGGGCGCGGGCTGGCTGAACGCCCGGTCGGACCTCGACCTGATCATGATCTACGATGCCAACGGGGCGGAGGCGAGCGACGGCGCGCGGCCGCTGACCGCCGGGGCGTGGTATGCGCGGCTCACCAAGGCGCTGGTCACGGCGCTGACGGCGCTGATGGCCGAGGGTCGGCTTTACGAGGTGGACATGCGGCTCAGGCCCTCGGGCAATGCCGGGCCGGTGGCCACCTCGCTCTCGGCCTTCGCGGCCTACCAGCGCGAGGAGGCCTGGACCTGGGAGCACCTGGCGCTGACCCGGGCGCGGGTGATCTGCGGGGCGGAGGCGCTGGCGCGCGAGGTCGAGGCGGTGCGCTGCGAGGTGCTGGCCGCGCCGAAGGACCGTGCGAGGGTGCTGGCCGACGTGGCCGAGATGCGGGCGCGGATCTTCGATGCCAAGGGATCGGGCGGCGGGCTGGAGGCCAAGATCGGGCCGGGCCGGATGCAGGACATCGAACTGACGGCCCAGGCGGCGGCCCTGCTGGCGGGCCTGCCGGCACGGCGGCTCGACGACCAGCTTGCCGGGGCCGAGGGCTGGCTGGGCGAGGGGGCCGGGGTGCTTGCGCAGAGCTACGCGCTGCTGCGGCAGGTGCAGGGTTGTTCCCGGCTGCTCACGGCGGGGGCGCTGGAACCGGAGGCCCTGGGCCAGGGCGCACGCGCGCTGCTGGCCCGGGAGACCGGGGTGGAGGGGCTGGAGGCGCTCTCCGACCGGGTGGACGAGGCGGCCCGGGGGGCGGCCAAGGTGATCGAGGGCGCGCTGGGTGGCGCCGAAAGGGGGGACGATGGGCGAGAGGGATGAGACGGCGCGGTTCGACCGGAAGGGGCTGATGCGCGAGGCCTACCGGATGGAGGGCGTGGGCGAGAGCGAGGCAAGGTCGATCTTTCTGGACTGGGCGTTGAGCCTGCCGGACGACACCGAGCAGCCGATGGCCCTGCGGGCGATGTGGGCGCACTACGGCAAGGGTGCCCCGGAGCACCCGATGAGCGTGGTTCTGAAGGCCGCCATGGAGCAGAGGGCGGAGCCGAAGCGTCGCGGGGGGTGGCGCGGGCGGCGGTCGTAGAGTGGCGCCCCGTCCCGAAGGGCCGCGCCGGGCGGTTTTCAAGGACGGTCCGGCCCGGGTGGCCGGTCTGCCCTGGCGGCGGCGCAGGGTGGCGTACAGCGGCAAAAAGCCCCGGACTTTGAAGGCGCTCTTGGTTGACCCCTCCGGGGTGCGGGAGTAAGACCTGACACAGCCACGATGCGCGTGCCCGGGGCCGCCTCGGCCTGCACGTGCAGCACGCGAGAAAGGAGCCGGCTTTGGACGCTTTGCTCAGGGAATACCTGCCCATCGTCATCTTCATCGCGATCGCCATCGGCCTCGGGGTGGTGCTGATCCTTGCCGCGGCCGTTCTGGCGGTGCGAAACCCCGACGCGGAGAAGGTGAGCGCCTACGAATGCGGCTTCAACGCCTTCGACGACGCCCGGATGAAGTTCGATGTGCGGTTCTACCTCGTTTCGATCCTTTTCATCATCTTCGATCTCGAGATCGCCTTCCTGTTTCCCTGGGCTGTGGCCTTTGCCGACATGAGCATGCTGGCCTTCTGGTCGATGATGGTGTTCCTCGCCGTGCTGACGGTGGGCTTTGCCTATGAATGGAAGAAGGGGGCGCTGGAATGGGAGTGACGACCAAGCCGGAGAGCCCGCTGGCCCCGCCGCAGGTGCAGGGCGAACTTGCTCCCTATGGCGCCATTACCGCCGGGGCCGACAAGGAAGTGGCCGTGCAGTCGCTCAACCGCGATTTGCAGGACAAGGGCTTTCTGCTCACCTCGACGGAAGACCTGATCAACTGGGCCCGCACCGGAAGCCTGCACTGGATGACCTTCGGGCTCGCCTGCTGCGCGGTGGAGATGATGCACACCTCGATGCCGCGCTACGATGCCGAGCGTTTCGGGATCGCGCCGCGCGCCTCGCCGCGCCAGAGCGACGTGATGATCGTGGCCGGGACGCTGACCAACAAGATGGCCCCTGCGCTGCGCAAGGTCTATGACCAGATGCCCGAGCCGCGCTACGTGATCTCTATGGGCTCCTGCGCCAACGGCGGCGGCTACTACCACTACAGCTACTCGGTGGTGCGCGGCTGCGACCGGATCGTGCCGGTCGACATCTACGTGCCAGGCTGCCCGCCGACGGCGGAGGCCCTGCTCTACGGGCTGCTGCAGCTCCAGCGCCGCATCCGCCGCACCGGCACCCTCGTTCGCTGAAAAGGACCGCCCATGTCTGACGCCCTGAACGAACTCGGCCAGCACCTCGAGGCCCGCCGCACCGATTGCGTGCTGGGGTGGGATGTGGCCTTTGGCGAGCTGAACGTCGATGTGGCCCCATCGAACCTGCCGGGGTTCGTGGAGTTCCTGAAGGCCGACGCCAACTGCCGCTTTTCCACGCTGGTCGACATAACTGCCGTGGACTACCCCGAGCGGGACAAGCGGTTTGACGTGGTCTACCACTTCCTCAGCATGTACCAGAACCAGCGCATCCGCCTGCGGGTGGCCGTGCGCGAGGACGAGATGGTGCCCTCGATCGTGGGCCAGCACCCGAGCGCCAACTGGTTCGAGCGCGAGGTCTTCGACATGTTCGGGATCATGTTCTCGGGCCATCCCGACCTGCGCCGCCTGCTCACCGATTACGGCTTTCGCGGCCATCCGCTGCGCAAGGACTTTCCGACCACGGGCTACGTGGAGCTGCGCTACGACGAGGTCGAGAAGCGGGTGGTCTACGAGCCGGTGAAGCTGACGCAGGATTACCGCCAGTTCGATTTCATGAGCCCCTGGGAGGGCGCCGAATACATCCTGCCCGGTGACGAGAAGAAGGCCGAAGAGGCCAAGGGCTGAGCGTGGGCGAGCGGGCGACACTGCTTTACGGCATCGGCGCGCCGAGGACCGGCACGAGCTGGCTCTACGGCTTTCTGGATGCACATCCGCAGTGTGCGATGCCCGTGGCCAAGGAGATGCACTACTGGGATACGGTCGAGGGCATGAACCCCGACTGGCAGAAGGATGCCGTGGTGGCCCAGATCGGGCGGCTGCGGGACCGGATCGCCCGCGTGGACTCGGGCGAGGAGGAGGGCCGCTTGCCGCGCCTGCGCCGGAGGCTGCGCCAGATGGAGCGCTGGCTGGCGGTGCTGGTGATCGGCGCCCGCGACCCGCGCGCCTATGTCGACATTCTCTATGAGGGCGCCGAGGACGCGAAGCTGGTGGCCGACATCACGCCCGCCTATTGCCTGCTGCCGCAGAAGCGGCTGCGCGAGATGGCCGAGGTGGTGCCGGAGACGCGGTTCCTGTTCCTGATGCGCGATCCGGTGGATCGGTACTGGAGCCAGTGCCGGTTCATGGCTGGCCGCCGCGCCGCACGGGCCGGGCAGGGCAACACCGAGGAGGTGGCGCGCCAGCTGCTCGACAAGGCATTGCGCGGCGAGAATGCCGACATCGCCCAGAGGGGCGACTACACGGCGGTGCTGGCCAAGCTGGCCGCCCTGCCGAAGGAGCGGGTGATGTGCGGGTTCTACGAAGACCTGTTCAAGCCCGGCTCGGTGCGCGCGCTCTGCGATTTTCTCGGGATCGACCGGGTGAAGGTTAACCTGAACGAGAAGGTGAACGCCGGCCCGGAGGTGGAGCTCGACGAGCCGCGCCGGGCGGCATTGCAACGGATGCTGGCCCCGCAATACGCGGCGGTGGCCGAAGAGATGGGGGCGCTTCCGGAAGCCTGGCAGCGCAACATGGAAAGGGTCTGACCGATGGATGGCAAGGGCTTTGACGACGCGCTGACCGGCGAGCAGAAGATCCGCAACTTCAACATCAACTTCGGCCCGCAACACCCTGCGGCGCACGGGGTCTTGCGGCTGGTCCTGGAGCTCGACGGCGAGATCGTGGAGCGCTGCGACCCGCATATCGGGCTGCTGCACCGGGGCACCGAGAAGCTGATGGAGAGCCGGACCTACCTGCAGAACCTGCCCTATCTCGACCGGCTCGACTACGTCGCCCCGATGAACCAGGAGCACGCCTGGTGCCTTGCGATCGAGAAGCTGACGGGCGTGGAGGTGCCGCGCCGGGCCTCGCTGATCCGGGTGCTCTTCTCGGAGATCGGGCGCGTCCTGAACCACCTGCTGAACGTCACGACGCAGGCGATGGACGTGGGCGCGCTGACCCCGCCGCTCTGGGGCTTCGAGGAGCGCGAAGACCTGATGATCTTCTACGAACGGGCTTGCGGCGCGCGGCTGCACGCGGCCTATTTCCGGCCCGGCGGCGTGCATCAGGATCTGCCGCCCGAGTTGCTCGACGATATCGAGACCTGGGCGAAGAAGTTTCCGAACCGGCTCGACGATATCGACGGGCTGCTCACCGAGAACCGCATCTTCAAGCAGCGCAACGCCGATATCGGCGTGGTCTCCCAGCAGGAGGCGCTGGACTGGGGCTATTCGGGCGTGATGGTGCGCGGGTCGGGCATGGCCTGGGACCTGCGCCGCGCCCAGCCCTACGAGTGCTACGACGAGTTCGAGTTCCAGATCCCGATCGGCAAGAATGGCGATTGCTACGACCGGTACCTCGTGCGGATGGAGGAGATGCGGCAATCGACCAGCATTATCCTGCAGGCCATCGACAAGCTGCGCGCGCCCGAAGGGCAGGGCGACGTGCTGGCGCGGGGCAAGATCACCCCGCCGCCGCGGGCCGAGATGAAGCGCTCGATGGAGGCGCTGATCCACCACTTCAAGCTCTACACCGAGGGGTTCCACGTGCCCGAGGGCGAGGTCTATTGCGCGGTGGAGGCGCCGAAGGGCGAGTTCGGCGTGTATCTCAAGGCCGATGGCACCAACAAACCCTACCGAGCCAAGCTGCGCGCGCCGGGCTACCTGCACCTGCAGAGCATGGATCACATCGCCAAGGGCCACCAGTTGGCCGACATCGCCGCGATCATCGGGACGATGGATATCGTGTTCGGCGAGGTAGATCGCTGAGCCGATGATGCCTGTGCTCGTGTTTCTCCTGATGCTGGTCGCATCGCTCTCGGTCACGATCTTCGTGGCCAGGCGGGTGCCGTCGGCGCTGACGGCCTATCCGCTGGGGATCCTGGCCGGAGGCGCGACCTTCGTGGCGCTGTTCCTGCTCTTCACCTTTACGCTCTCCTTCGCGCTGCTGAACGAGATGCCCATGTTTCCCCGTGCGGAATAGGGCGGGGCATGGGCTGGCCGGGGGGCAACATGGTGCTGGCGGGCTCGACGCTGGTGGCGGCGATCTTCGTGGCGGTGCAGGCCTTCTATGCCCGCACCTCCTTTGTCGCCGCCCAGGAGTCGCGGTTGCTGGAAAAGAAGCTGGATCTCTGCTTCGAGACCTTCGACGCCGCCGCCGCGCTGGATGCGGCGCTGAGGCAGGTGGCGCCGGGGCCGGGGCTGGACGAGCACTGGCCGCCGGAGATCGTGGTGGAGAGCGAGGCACGGCTGACCGCCTTGCAGCGCAGCGTCGTGCCGCGGCTTGACGCGCTCCAGAGCGAGCTGGCCAAGGCCGAGATCCTTGGCCCGCTCGACAAGTATCGCGCCTACCTGGCGCAACAGCTGGAGGGCCTCAGCAAGCGCCTTCTGGACATTCCCGCCGGCCAGATCGGCGAAGGCGGGTTGACGGATGACAACCGCGCGGTCATTGCCGCGTTGAGCGAATTTCTGGGCGCGCAATACACGGTGTTCACCGGCTGCCGCCTGGTTGCGGAAGGAGAGGTTTGATGCTGCGCCGCCTGTACCACGATCAGCCCGAGAGTTTTGCCTTTACCCCGGCCAACCGGAAGTGGGCGGAGGCGCAGATCACCAAGTACCCGGAGGGGCGGCAGGCGAGTGCCGTCATCCCGCTGTTGTGGCGGGCGCAGGAGCAGGAGGGGTGGCTGACCCGTCCGGCGATCGAGCATGTTGCGGACATGCTGGGCATGGCCGATATCCGGGTGCTGGAGGTGGCGTCTTTCTACTTCATGTTCCAGCTGCAACCCGTTGGCAGCGTTGCGCATATCCAGGTTTGCGGCACGACGAGCTGCATGATCTGCGGCGCCGAGGACCTGATCGCGGTGTGCCGCGAGAAGATCGCCGCGAACCCGCATGAGATCTCGGAAGATGGCAAGCTGAGCTGGGAGGAGGTCGAGTGCCTGGGCGCCTGCGCGAACGCGCCGATGGCCCAGATCGGCAAGGATTATTACGAGGATCTGACGGCCGCCCGCTTTGGCGAGATCATCGAAGAACTGCGCGCCGGCAAGGTGCCGGTGCCGGGGCCGCAGAACGGGCGCTATGCCGCCGAGCCGCTCTCCGGGCTCACCTCGCTCACCGAGCATGACAGCGGCAAAACCAAGTACAACGCCTCTGTGCAGCTGGCCACCGACCTGGGCGACACCGTCAAGCGGATCGACGGCACCGAGGTTCCGCTGCTCACGCCCTGGAGCGGCAAGAACGCGACGCCGACCTCGAAGGCCCGCGCGGAGGCGGCCGCCAAGGCGGGCAAGCCGGCCAAGGCGGAGAGCCCGAAATCCTCGGTTCGGCAGGACGCGGAGGCGAAGAAGAAGCCCGCCCCCAAGGCCGAGCAGGCCGAGGCCGAGGCCGACAGGGAGAAGGTCAAGGGCGCGGGCGATGCCGAGCGCAAGGCCGATGCGGGCAAGGACGCCAAGGATGCCAAGGGTCAGGCCACCGCGCCGAGCGGCGGCGCCGGAGAGGACAGCACCTCGCGCGACGGCGGACAGGCCAGCGAGGCAAAGGCGGCCAAGCCGGGCCCGAAGGCGGGGGGAGCCAGCGAGACAGCTGCCGGTCCGGGCACCAAGCCCGCCACGCTCACCGAGGCCCGTGCTGGCAAGCCTGACAACCTGAAGGCCATCAAGGGCGTGGGTCCGAAGCTGGAAAAGCTCCTGAATTCCATGGGGTTCTACCACTTCGACCAGGTCGCCAACTGGAGCGAGGACGAGCTCGACTGGGTGGACCAGAATCTTGAAGGCTTCAAGGGTCGGGCCCGCCGGGACGACTGGGTGAGCCAGGCCAAGGTTCTGGCCGAGGGTGGCGAGACCGAGTTTTCGGGCCGGGTGAAGAAGGGCGACGTTTACTGATGCGGGCGCTGTGACTCCGGAAGAGGAACGGGCCTTTGCCCGGATGGGGCGGCGCATGGCGCTGCTCATCGCGGCGGCGGGGGTGCTGGCGGTGCTGGCGCCCTGGCTGGTGGTGAAGCTCGGCCTCGCGCCGAGATACGAGATCTTCTTCTACCTTGTGGCCATGGCCTGCTTTGTCTTTGCCATGGTGAACCTCGCCGTGATGTGGCGCCGCCGCTAGAGGCTGCACATCGGGGTGGCAATGCAGGAGCGGGCCATGTTCTGGGCGCTTGTTTCGATCGGGGTGGGGCTGATGGTCCTTGGGCTTGCGGTGCGGCTCTGGCCGATCCCCGAGGCGCGGCTGGCCGGGCGGCCCGGCCCTGACGCTGCGGGGTGGCACGCGATGGAGGGCGGCGCCAAGCTGGTGATCCCCGGCGCGCCCGGCGATGCGGAGGCACGGCTCAAGAAGGTGGCGCTCGATGACCTGCGCACCGTCTCGCCGCGCGAAGGCACCTATGTGACACGCTCGGTGATCTGGCAGTTCCCCGATGTGACACGGGTCTGGCGCGACGGTGCGGGCGCGCTGCACATCCACGCCCATCTGGTCATCGGGCGCGGCGACTTCGGGGTCAACCGGAAGAGGCTGGAGCGCTGGATTGCCGAGGCTGGACTGGCCGGGGCAGCAGGGACGAGCTGAGGCAGTTGGGCCGGATCTCGCGCCACATCGGCACGTTCAGCGACATCTGGCACTGCGCGGTGAAGCTGCGGCCGCCCACCGTGAGGCAGATCTGTTCGCCCAGCTCCACGCGGCTGCCCTGGGTATCGGTACAGTAGCAATCCACGGTCTTGCCGGCTGCATCGACCGGGCCGGCGGAGAGGCCGGCAAGGGCGAGCGAGAGGGCGAGAAGCCGTTTCATTCCGAGAGCATAGCACGGGGCCGCTCTTGACCAAAGCGCGATGATGAGGGAGAGGGGGCCATGGTTTCGGAAGAGCGACTGGCAGAGATCACGGCCCGTTTCGAGTATCTCGAGGCGCGGATGAACGCGGGCGTCAGCGGCGAGGAGATCGCCCGGCTGGGGCGCGAGTATGCCGAGTTGAAGCCGGTGGTCGCCGAGATCGCGGCCTGGCGGCAGGTGCGGGCCGACATCGCCGAGGCGGAGGCCATGCTGCGCGACCCGGAGATGGCGGAGCTGGCCGAGGAGGAGTTGCCTGCGCTGAAGGAGCGGCTGCCGGAGATCGAGCAGAACCTCCAGATCGCGCTGTTGCCCAGGGATGCCGCGGATGCGCGGCCCGCGATCCTGGAGATCCGCCCCGGCACGGGGGGCGAGGAGGCGGCGCTTTTTGCCGGTGACCTGCTGCGGATGTATCAGCGCTACGCCGAGAGCCAGGGTTGGGGGTTCGAGCTGCTGGAGCTGGCCGAGACCGAGCTGGGCGGCGTGAAGGAGGCGGTGGCCCATGTGAAGGGCGAAGGGGTCTTTGCGCGGCTGAAGTTCGAGAGCGGGGTGCACCGGGTGCAGCGGGTGCCCGAGACCGAGAGCGGCGGGCGGATCCACACCAGCGCGGCGACGGTGGCGGTGCTGCCCGAGGCGGAGGAGGTGGATATCGAGATCCCGGCCTCGGACATCCGGATCGACACGATGCGGGCCAGCGGCGCTGGCGGGCAGCATGTGAACACAACCGATTCGGCGGTGCGGATCACCCATCTGCCGACCGGTGTGGTGGTGACCTCGAGCGAGAAGAGCCAGCACCGCAACCGCGAGATCGCCATGCAGGTGCTGCGCACGCGGCTCTACGACCTTGAGCGCAGCCGCGTGGAGGGCGCGCGGAGCGCCGACCGCAAGGCGCAGGTGGGCTCGGGAGACCGCAGCGAGCGGATAAGGACCTACAATTTTCCGCAGGGGCGCGTGACCGATCACCGCATCAACCTGACGCTCTATGCGATCGACCGGGTGATGCAGGGCGAGCTGGGCGAGATCGTCGAGGCGCTGGTGGCCGAGGATCAGGCCCGCAAGCTGGCGGAGCTGGGCGGGTGAGCACCGTCGGCGCGGGGCTGCGCCGGGTGGCGGATCTCCTGGCGGGCGCGGGCATCGGGGATGCGCCGCGCGAGGCCTCGATGCTGCTGGCGGAGGCCCTGGGCGTGGAACGGGACAGGCTCGCGCTGCGGCGCGACGAGCTGCTCGACGCAGAGGCCCTGGCCCGCGCCGAGGCGCTGGCGGCGCGGCGGGCGGGCGGTGAACCGATGAGCCACATTCGCGGCTGGCGGGAGTTCTGGGGGCGCCGGTTCAAGGTGGACGCGCGGGTGCTGGACCCGCGCCCGGAGACCGAAGTTCTCGTGGCGGCGGCGCTGGAAGAGCCCTTTGGAGACGTGCTGGACCTCGGCTCAGGATCGGGCTGTATCCTTTTGACATTGCTTGCAGAACGCCAACAGGCGAGGGGCGTTGGCACCGATGTATCCGGCGCGGCGCTGGAGGTTGCGCGAGAGAACGCGCGGGCGCTCGGGCTGGAGCGACGGGCCGGGTTCATCGAGACCGATTGGTGCGCAGGGCTGCGCGGGCGCTTCGACCTGATCGTGTCCAACCCGCCCTATATCGCCGAGGCGGAAATGGCCGGCTTGCAGCGCGAGTTGGCCCATGAGCCGCGCGGGGCGCTGACCGACGGGGGCGACGGGCTTTCGGCCTATCGCGCGATTGCCGGCGGGCTGGGCGACCGGCTGGCGAAGGGCGGGCGGGTGCTGGTGGAGATCGGGCCGACGCAGGGCCGAGCGGTCAGCGCGCTGTTCGATGCCGTCGGGCTGGCAGATATCCGGGTGCTGCCCGACCTCGACGGGCGCGACAGGGTGGTGGCGGCGCGGGGCTGAACCGGCGGCAGAACGCCGCAGACCGCCCGGCTTGCACCGCATTCGGGTGATTTTTTGCTTGTAACGGGCTGAAAGCCCCATATAACCAATGAACAGAGGCGCGGTGCTCGGGCACACCCCCTCTCGCTGTCATCCAATCGCCGACCGGATCATTTCGAGACCGCAACCGCGGTCGGGTCGTGCAAGAACCGCAACAAGGCGGATTGTAGTATACATGAGATCTTCCAAGTCACGCTCGCGTTCCAAGGGGAACCGCTCGCGCTCTATGGGCAACATCGTCAACCGGGTCTTCGACAGTTCGGGGCCGGAGGGCAAGGTGCGCGGCACGCCGCAGCAGATCATCGACAAGTACCAGCAGTTGCACCGCGACGCACAGCTCGGCAATGACCGGGTGGCGGCGGAGAACTTCCAGCAGCACGCCGAGCATTACATCCGTATGCTGGGCGAGGCGCAGCGGGAGCAGGAAAGCCGCCAGCAGCAGCAGGGCAACAACAACCAGCAGAACCAGGGTGGCGGCCAGGACCGTCAGCAGGGGGATGACGGCAACCAGGGTGGTGGCAACCAGGGTGGCGGCTACGGCAACCAGGGCGGCCAGGACGACCGGGCGCAGGAGCGCAAGAGCGGCGGCTCCGACGTGATGGACGTAATGGACACCGACGAGAGCGACAGCGGGCTGGTGGAAACGCCCGAAAGCAAGCCGCAGAAGCCGCGCCGCAAGCGCACCCGCAAGCCGGCCGCGGAGAGCGGCGGCGAAGGCGGTGGTGCCTCGCAGGAGGCCAACGCGGCAGAGTGAGCCGTTCGGCTTGAAGAATTCGAGGGCGTGTCCGGCGGGCGCGCCCTTTTTCGTTGCGGATGGGGGTGCCGTGCGCGGGCTGTGCCCACGACACCCCACCCGCCATCCCGTTGGTTCAGCCCTGGAGCGCGCGGGCGAGAGCGGCGAAGCGTTCGATGGAGACAGTTTCGGCCCGGTCGGTGGGCGCGATGCCGGCCTCCTCGAGCTTGTCCTCGATCCGGGGGTGCAGGCCCTTGAGCGCGGCGCGCAGCATCTTGCGGCGCTGGTTGAAGGCCTTGGCGACCACGCGCTCCATCACCCCCGGGTCGGCGGGGAAGGCGGGCGCGGGGCGGGGCGTGAGGTGGACCACGGCAGAGGAGACCTTGGGCGGAGGCGTGAAGGCCTCTGGCGGCAGCGACAGGGCGATGCGGGCTTCGGCCTTCCACTGGGCGAGCACGGCGAGGCGTCCGTAGGCCTTGCCGCCCGGCTGGGCCACGATGCGCTCGGCGACCTCGCGCTGGAACATCAGGGTGAGGCTCTGCCAGTAGGGCGGCCAGACCTGCGGGGTCAGCCAGCGGATCAGCAGCTCGGTGCCGACGTTGTAGGGCAGGTTGGCCACGACATGGATGGGGCCGGTGAGGTGCTGGAGCGGATCGACCTCGAGCGCGTCGCCCTCGATCACCGTGAGCCGGTCCGGGTAGGCCTCGGCGATCTCGGCCAGGGCGGGGAGGCAGCGGCTGTCCTTTTCGATCGCCAGCACGCGGCGGGCGCCGTTGGCCAGCAGGCCGCGGGTCAGCCCACCGGGACCGGGGCCGACCTCTAGCACATCGGCCTGGCTCAGGTCGCCCGGGATGCGGGCGATGCGGGCGGTCAGGTTGAGATCGAGCAGGAAGTTCTGGCCCAGCGATTTTTTGGCCGCAAGCCCGTGGGTGGCGATGACCTCGCGCAGGGGAGGGAGGCCGTCAATCTGCGCCATGGGTGCTCCGGGCGGTGGCCATCTCGGCGGCCATCTGGAGGGCGCCGATCAGGGAGGCGGGGTTGGCGGTGCCGGTGCCCGCGATGTCGTAGGCGGTGCCGTGGTCGGGCGAGGTGCGGATGAAGGGCAGCCCGAGGGTGACGTTGACGGCGCTGTCGAAGGCCAGCGTCTTGGCCGGGATCAGCGCCTGGTCGTGATACATGCAGAGCGCCGCGTCGTAGCGGGCGCGGGCGGCGGGGTGGAACATGGTGTCGGCGGGCAGGGGGCCGGTGATGTCGAGCCCTTCCTTGCGGAGGTCGGCCAGGGTGTGCTCGATCCAGTCGAGCTCTTCGGTGCCGATCTTGCCGCCTTCGCCCGCGTGGGGGTTGAGGCCCGCCACGGCGAGGCGGGGGGCTGGGAGGCCAAAGTGCTGCCGCAGGGCGGCGGCGGTGATGCGGAGGGTCTCGGTGAGCAGGCCGGGCGTGAGCGCCGCGGGCACATCGGCCAGGGGGATGTGGATGGTGACCGGAACCGCGCGCAGCTCGGGCGAGGCGAGCATCATCACCGGGCGATGGCTGCCGCCTGCGAGATGGGCCAGAAACTCGGTGTGGCCGGGAAAGGCGAATCCGGCCCCCTCGATCAGGGCCAGCTTGGAGATCGGGCAGGTGCAGAGCGCGGCGGCCGCGCCGGATTGCACCTCTGCCACGGCGCGCTCGATGGCGGCGATGGTTCCGGCGGCATCGGCCGGGTCGGGTGTGCCGGGGGTGCTGGCGCCGGCGAAGTCGATCTCGATCACCGGGAGGGCGGTGGCGGCGACGGCGGGGGCCTCTGCGGTGGAGGAGACCAGCGCGGTGGGCAGGCCCTCGGGCAGGTGACGGCGGGCGCCGATATAGGCGAAGGGCTGGCTGTCGCGCAGCCTTGCCCAGGCCTTGGCGGCGATTTCCGGACCGATGCCCGCCGGATCGCCGCAGGACAGGGCGATCGGGCGGGGCGAGCCGTCAGGGGTAGGTGATGATGGCATCGGCCTTCAGCTCGGCGAGGTAGCCGTCGGCGTAGCCCGCCACGATCTGGTTGATCAGGCGTTCGCGCACGGCGCGGCGCTCGACTTCGGGCACGCCGGCGACGGTGGGATCCTCCTGCTCTTCGGCGGCGGGAGGCGCTTCGCCCTCGGTGCCGGGCGCGGCGGCCGCGGCGGCGCCGGTGCCGGCGGGGCTGTCATCGGCCAGGACGGCGGTGGTGCGGCCGCAGAGCATGAGGAAGACCAGCGCGTTGCCCGAGGTCAGCGCGGTGGAGCTCTCGCCCGCGTCGAGCTTGGCCAGCTCCAGCGCGATGTCGCGCGGTACGTCGGCGGCGGCGCGGGTTTCGCGGGTGAGCATCTCGGGGGGCAGCCCCTTGGCGATGCCGTAGAGGTCATCGCAGGCATCGACGCGTGCCTTGATCTTGGCGGCGCGGGTCAGCGCCTCTTCGCTGCGGCCACCGGGGATGAGGAAGCGGGCATATTCGAGCGCCACGGTCTCTTCGCCGGGGTCCTCGCTGTCGATGAGGCGGCGCAGCTGGAAGATGGCGATGGCGTTGGGGATCGGGAAGGGCTCTGTCACGCCGCCGGGGGGCAGGGTGAGGAAGGCCTGGGCGATCTGGCCGGGCAGGTTGCCGATCGGCACCGGCTCGGGCACGCGGCCGCCGCGGGCGCGGGAGGGCGAGGCGGAGTAGCGGCGGGCGGCGGAGGAGAAGGCGGCCTCGGACATGGTGGTGCCGCCAAGCTCGGCAGCCAGGCGCTCGGCCTGGGCGGCGGCGGCGGGGGTGTTGGCGGGGATGATGATCTCGGCGAAGTCGACCAGAACGCCGCCGCCGCGCCGGGAGGTTGCGGAAATGGCGTGCTGGATGTCGTTCTCGGTGACCTGGGCGCGGGCAAGCTCCGCGAAGCGCTGGCCCACCACCTGACGCCAGAGCAGGCCGGCGGCCACGAAATCGCGGAAGCTCTCGCGTGCGACGCCTGCGCCGGCGAGGGCCTGGAGGAACTCCTCGCGCGTGAGGTTGGCCCGGGAGGCGAATTCGGCCTCGCCTTCCTGGATCTGCTCCTCGGTGACTTCAAGGCCCAGCTGGTCGGCGGCGATGAAGCGGAGGCGGTCGTCGACGAGGCCGTCGAGGGCCTCCTTCTCGAGGTCGCCGGGGGTGCGGAACAGCTTGAGCATGATGATGCGCTGCTGCACCTCGAAGTTGGTCACCGCCTTGCCGTTGACCACGACGACCGGCTTGAAGAGGTCGGTGGAGGCGACCTGCGCGGTGGCCGGCGCGGCGAGGGCCGTGAGGGTGGCCAGCGCGAGGCCGGCGAAGAGGTGCTTGAGGTGTTGGATCATGGCTGCCCGCCTGATGTTCTCTTGGTTGTTCGGGTTCTTATCGCAAAGGTGCGGGGGTTTGTCATCCCAAGAAGGCGTGTGACCGGGCCGGGATCAGCCGCGGCATCCGCGCGCGAGGTGGCGCTGGGAGGCGCGGCCCGCGCCGAAGCCCGAAAGCGAGACCTGGAGCGCAAGATCGGTGGTCGGCTCGACGGCGGCGGAGGAGGTGAACCGGCGCGAGACCGAGAGATCGACCGCGACGCACTCGTTGCGCCATTCGACCCCGAAGGTGGCCTCTGCCGCGCGGTTCTGCTCGACGTCGTAGCGCCAGTCGAGCGAGAGGAGCCAGTTGTCATCGACCTGCCACGCGCTGTCGAGGGTGATCTCGTTCACGTCGAGGGGGCGGTCTTCGAGCGTGTTGGCCTCCATCCAGATGTAGGAGCCGGCGAGCGAGAGGGTCTCGGAGGACCAGGAGGCGCGCAGCTCGTTCATGGCGAAGGAGAAATCGTCGTCGAAGAGGGCGCGGTTGGTGAGCGTCAGCCGGTTGGGGAACTGGAGCTGGACGGCGGCGAGCCAGTCGGATTTTTCGCCCTCGAGGCCGGAGTATCCGGCGAACTGGCCGAGGTCGTCGGCGCGGATGATCCGTCCGAGGGTGACGCCCAGCATCCAGCCGTCGGCATCGAAGCGGGTCCAGCGGAGGCCGAGGTTGGCGCGCAGGCCGCGCTCGTTGACATCGCCGCCGGGGAAGCGGTCGAGCGAGAAGAGGTTGCCCTCGTCGAACTCCAGCAGGGTGCTTTCGTCATTGGGCAGGTCGGTGTCGCTCTCGGGGGTCCAGGCGAGCTGCACGATGGGTTCGAGGATGTGGGTGGCAAAGGCGGAGCGGCGGATGAAGGGCCAGCGCAGCTCGACCGCGGCCTGGGGCGTGACCTCGAAGACGGACTCCGAATAGGCGGCGTCGTCGGTGACGCTGGTCCAGTCGAGATTGATCGCGCCCAGGGTGCCGATCATCATGCCGTTGCCCAGCAGCCAGTCGCGCCGCCAGTCGAGCCGGGCCGAGGCGCGGGTGACATCGCGGCCATCGGTGATGAGGTCGTCGTCGGCGCTGTCCACGTCGAGGTCGGAGCGGCGGTAGTGGTGGTGCAGGTCGAAGGTGTAGCCCGCCGAGCCGCCCAGCCAGCCCGGGGTGAAGCGCCGCTCCCAGTGCAGGTCGGCGCGGATCGTGGGCTGGGTCTCGTTGCTTTCGCTGTCGCGCAGGGAGCGGTAGGCGGTGACATTGGCGCGGAAGTTCTCGTCGCGCCGGGTACGGCCGATCTCCACCGCGCTGTCGAGCCGGTCCTTGTCGGAATAGCCGTAATCGAGCAGGTAGCCCGAGTCGGAGACGGTCTCGATGTCGAAGGTCAGCTCGTAGCCGCGACCGATGTCGAACTGGCCTTCGATGAAGGCATAGGACCGCAGCTCGCCTTCCCGGATGTCATCCTCGGAGATGGCGCCCTCGATTTCCAGCTGGCCGGCGCGGAAGGCGCGGCGGAAGCGGTACTCGAGGGTGCGGGTGACGTCGGTCGACAGGTAGGGCGTGAGGGTCAGGTCGGCGCTGCGGCCCAGCGTGATGAAATAGGGGATCTTGACCCCGAAGCCGAGCGCATCGGTGGAGCGGAAGGTGGGAGACAGAAAGCCGGTGGCCCGCTTCAGCGTGGGGTCGGGGAGGCGCAGGCGGGGCAGATACATGATCGGCACGCCGGCGACCTCGAAGCGGGCATTGTCGAAATAGAGCTGGCGCTCCTGCTCGTCGTGGACGATCCGCCGGGCGCGGATCTGCCAGAGCGGCACCGGGCGCTTGGCGCAGACCTGGCAGGTGGAGGCGACGGTCTTGTAGAGCTGGGTGTAGCGGCCGTTGACCCGGTTGATCTCGGCGGCGGCGAGCTGGAGTTGCTGGTTCAGCACCATGCGGGCGGAGCGCAGGATGCCGTTGCGCAGGTCGGTCGAGAGCGCTGCGTCGGAGGCGAGGATCACCGTGTCGGCGCCGTCGGTCATGGCGATGGGGCCGTCGATCACCAGCATGTTGTTGGACTGGTCGTAGAGGATGCGGCTGGCGGTCAGCCGGGTGGTGCCCTGGAGCACCTCGACGTTGCCGGTGGCGATGAGCTGGTCGTTGCCGTTGATCTCGACCCGGTCGGCGAGCAGCACGGCATCCTCCTGCTGCGCCCGGACCGGCAGCGCCAGGATGGCGAGAAGGCCGAGGCCTGCGAGGAGAGAGGCGAGGAAGGGCCGCATCATCATCCGTCCTCCATGTGCAGGAGCAGCGCCAGCGAGGCGAGGATGCCGGCGATGGGCGGGGTCCATGCGGCCATGCCGACCGGGATCTGCCCGTTCTCGCCGAGGATCTGGGCGAAGTTGCGGATGAAGTAGAGACCGAGGCCCAGCATGAGGGCGAGCAGCAACATGAGGCCGGTGCGGCCGAAGCGGGTGTGGCGCATGGTGAAGCCCGCGCCCACCAGCACCATGGCCATGAGAAACAGCGGCAGGGCCAGCTCCATCTGCATCCAGACCCGGTGCAGCTTTGCCGAGAACCCGGCGCTCTCGAGGTTGGCGATGAAGGCGGGCAGCTCCCAGATCGGGATCGCGGAGGGGGTGCCGAAGCTGTCGCGGATCTGGTCGAGGGTGAGGGAGGAGGGCAGCTCCATCTCCATCGCGCGGGAGGAGGCCGCCTCGGGGTTGGGGACGCCGGAGAGTGGCCAGACCTTGGCGTTCTCGAGCACCCAGCGGCCCGGTTCGAGGCGGGCGGCGGCGGCCTCGATGCGCTGCACGGGGCCCTGCAGATCGCCGCCCTCGGGCGCGAAGCGGATGAAGGTGACCCCCTCGAAGGAAGTGCCGTCGAGACTGGCGCGGGCGGCGCGGATCACGGTCTGGCCCTCGCTGCCGCCCTGGCGCATCCAGAGGCCTTCGCCCGAGATCGAGAGCACCGAACCGCCGCCGGCCTCGAGATCGGCGGCCTTCTGTTCGTAGCGGACCTGGGTGGCGGCGACGATGGGGTTCATCACCGCGATCCCCAGCCCGCCGAGCAGGAGCGACACCGCGACCGGCGAGATCAGCGCCCGCAGCGCCGAGCGCCCGGCGGCGCGGGTGACCACCAGCTCGGAACTGCGCGCAAGCCCGAGGAAGAGCACCAGCGTGGCCAGGAGCACGATCAGTGGCAGGATGCGGTAGAGCGTTTGCGGCACCGAGAGGAGCGAGAGCTCGAAGGCCGCGCCGAAGGAGATGTCGGCATCGGAGAAACGGCGGATCTGCTCGACGATGTCGAGGAGCGTGAGCAGGATGGCAAACACGCCGAAGACGCCCAGCAGGGCGATGGCGAACTTGCGGGCGAAGTAGAAGTGAAGTCTCACGTCGCCGCCTCCGACGTGACATCCACCCTGCGCCGCCGGGTGAAGAGGAAGGGCCGGTCGGCATACCACAGCAGCATTGCCGACAGGGCGAGGCCGATCGCGATCGGCAGGTAGACCAGCGGCCAGAGGGCCGCGTCCTTGCGGGCGGCCCCGGCGGCTGCGGCTTCGACGACCTGGATGAAGATCAGCAGCCCGACCGCCAGGAGGACCTGCCGCCAGACCCCGAAGCGCGAGAAGCCGCCGGTGAGCAGGGTGGCAAAGCCGATCAGTGCCGCCACCAGCGCGGTAAAGGGCTGGGCGATGCGCAGGTTGGCCTCGTAGATGAACTCCGCCCGGGTGCTCCGGGTCACCTCGAGGATCTCGGGGGTCGGCGCAAAGAGCACCGGGGTCGGGTAGTGGCGGATATCGGTGCGGGCGAAGGTGGTGGTGCTGATGAGCGCGCCGATGTCGTAGGAAAAATCCGAGAAGGCGGTGTTGAAGAGCCGCTCGGTCTCGGCCGAGAGGGTCTGGGCCGCACCGTCGAACATCACCAGCTTCGGCCCGGTGTCCTGCCGGACGAGGAAGGCGCGAGCGGCGGTGTAGGTGGTGCGCTGGTCGGGGTTTCGGGCATCGGAGAGGAACACGTCGCGCAGCTCGCCTTCGGGCGAGATCTCGCGGATGTAGAAGGTGATCCCCTTGGCGGGGTGCAGGAACTGGCCCTCGGTGAGGAAGCGCGTGGTGATGTTGTTGGCGATCTCCGCCTGCCGTTCGGCCAGCTGGCCGCGCGATACGGGCACCAGCACATGCACCAGTGCCGCCATCAGCAGGGCGACGAAGAGCCCGAAGACCAGGACCGGGCGGGCCATCCGCCAGGCCGAGAAACCGGTGGCCTGGATCACGACGAGCTCGGATTCGGAGGCCAGCAGGTTGGTGGCGTAGACCGTGGCCACGAAGGCGGCCATCGGCAGCACGAGGCGGATCACGTTGGGCAGGGAGAGCGCGGTGAACTCGACGAAGACGCCCGCCGACTGCCCGTCGGCGATGAGTTGGTCGAACAGGATGACGGCGCGGTTGACCCAGTAGACCGAGACCAGCACCAGCGAGAAAAAGCCGAACAGCACAAGCAGTTGCGCAAGGATGTATCGGTCGTATCTCGGCACCGGCTGCCCCAAGGGTGGTGTTCTGGTTGGCGGTGAAGCTACCTGATCGGCCGGAGCGGGGAAACCGTTAATGGCGGGGTGGGCGGTGCTCCCCCTTTTCCTTTCGGGCGGTTGTGCCCTAGCTATGACACCGGACCAACCAAAGGAGTCGCCCAGATGACCGATCTGCCCCGTTTCACCCTCAAGGAAACCGACATCGAGGCGATTGCCGGGGCGGAGGGCCGGGTCGTGGTGCTGGTGCCCGAGGGCGGCCAGCTCGACGTGGCGGGGCGGCGGGTCAACCGTCTGTGCAAGGGGGCGCTCAAGCGGTTCGTCGAGAGCGAGGCCTTCGGGAAGCTCGAGGAGGGCGAGGCGAAGGATCTGGCCTGGCCCGCGGGCATGGCGGCGGAGGCGGTGCAGGTGGTGCGGCTGTCGCGGCGCGCCTCGGTGGAGGAGGCCCGCCGTGCGGGTGCGGCCATCGGCAAGGCGGCGGGCGAGGGCCCGGTGCTGGTGCTGGCGGGGGCCGCCCGGCGCGCGGATGCGCTGCTGCTGGGCGCGCTGCTCGGGGCCTATGACTACGTCGAGATGACCTCGAAGGCGCCGAAGCCCCAGCCGGAGATCACGATGATGCTGGGCAAGCCCGAGGAGGTGGACGGTGCGACGGTGCAGGCGATGGCCGAAGGGGTGGCCTTCACCCGCGATCTCGTCAATGCGCCCGCCAACGTGCTGACGACCACCAGCTTTGCCGATCGGCTGAAGGCGCTGGAGGGCGACGGGCTGACGGTCGAGGTGCTGGAGGAGGCCGAGCTTGAGAAGCTCGGCATGGGCTGCCTGCTGGGCGTGGGTATCGGCTCGGAGAGCCCCTCCAAGGTGGTGGTCATGAGCTGGATGGGCGGCAAGACGGACGAGGCCCCGCTGGCGCTGGTGGGCAAGGGCGTGGTGTTCGACACCGGGGGAATCAGCCTCAAGCCCGCCGCGGGCATGGAAGACATGACCATGGACATGGGCGGCGCAGGCGTGGTCAGCGGCGTGATGCAGCTTCTGAAGGCGCGCAAGGCCAAGGCCAACGTGGTGGGGCTCGTTGGCCTGGTGGAAAACATGCCCGACGGCCGTGCGCAGCGGCCCGGGGACATCGTGAAGAGCATGAAGGGCGACACGGTGGAGGTGATCAACACCGACGCCGAGGGCCGGCTCGTTCTGGCCGATGTGATGTGGTATGCGCAGGAGCGGTTCAAGCCCGCCGCGATGGTGGACCTCGCCACGCTGACCGGTGCGATCATCGTGGCGCTGGGGCATGAGAACGCGGGCGTTTTCTCCAACGACGACAAGTTTGCCGGGGCCTTCCTCAAGGCCGCCGAGGCCGAGGGCGAAGGGGCCTGGCGGATGCCGCTGGGCAAGGCCTATGCCAAGCAGCTGAAGAGCCGGAAGGCGGATGTGAAGAACGTGGGCACGCGCTGGGGCGGGGCGATCACGGCGGCCGAATTTCTCAGGCGCTTCGTGCAGGACGGCACGCCCTGGATTCACCTCGACATTGCCGGTGTGGCACAGCCTGCCGATGCGCCTGCGCTCGGGCCCAAGGGCGCCTCGGGCTGGGGCGTGCTGGCGCTGAACCGGCTTGTCGCGGACGGCTACGAGGGCTGAGCTGCATGGGCAAGGCCATGTTCTACCACCTGACCCGGCAGCCGCTGGAGGCGACCCTTCCGGTTTTGCTGGAGCGCAGCCTCGCCGCGGGCTGGAGGGTGGCGGTGCGTGGCCGCGACCCGGCCCGAATGGACTGGCTGGACGAGAAGCTCTGGCTCGGACGGGACGAGGCCTTTCTGGCCCATGGCCGGGCGGGCGGGCCCCATGATGCGATGCAGCCGGTGCTGCTGACCACGGAGGCCGACCTGCCCAACGGCGCGAGCTGCCTGATGGCGGTGGATGGCGCGGGCGTGGACCCGGGTGAGGTGGCCGCGCTGGAGCGGGTCTGCGTGCTCTTCGACGGGCACGACCCGGATGCCATGCAGCACGCGCGCGGCCAGTGGAAGGCGCTGACCGGGGCAGGGGCCGTGGCTGAATACTGGTCGGAGGAGAGCGGGCGCTGGGAGAAGAAGGCCGAGAGCGGCGGGTAGCCGGGGTGGCGGGAAGCGCCCCGCCCGGCGCCTGAGACGAGGGTGGGGGCTTTGGTGGGGGCTTTCGGCGCCGTGGCGGCCGGCCTTGCCCGAGGCCCTGAAGGGATTTGAGCCTCCGGCGGGAAGGTTTATTGCAAGACAATGGCCGCGGGCCACTCGGTGGCGCAGCGGGAGCCGGCGGCGGCCCTGGTGCTGGTGAGACCTTCGGAGAGTTCGGGGCAGGCGCGGAGGGGGGCGCCGAGACAACACGCAGGACGCATCGCGCCTGCGACCTGCGCTCAGCGCTGGAGGATCATCTCGCCGCGGGAGAAGCTGACCGAGGCGAAGCGTTCGAGATAGCGCATGCCGAGCAGCGAGCCGTTCATCTCGCCGTCGTTGACCAGCGCGGTCACGTTGCGGTCGGTGATGCCGCCGAGGGCGACCTCGTCGAGCCGCACCAGCGCGGTGCGCACCTCGCCGTTGGCGGTGATGGCGCGGCCCAGGTAGGCAAGGCTGTCGGGGTCGATGCCTGCGGCGCGGGCGTCGTCGCGGCTGAGGACCATATCGGAGGCGCCGGTATCGACCACGAAGCGGGTGGCGGCGCCGTTGATCTCGAGCGTGAGGTAATAGTGACCGTCGGCAGAGACGGGTACCTCGACGCGGCCATCGCCCTCGAAGACCGATTGCCGGGGCGCGACCTCGCGTTTCACGTCTTCCCAGAGGCCGTAGGCGACGACGGCGCCGAGGAAGATGAAGACCCAGAGCGCGGCATGCCGCGCGGTCTGGCCCCAGTTGGTGCGGCCCGACACGAAGAAGTAGCTGCCGACGAAGACGCCGAGCAGGATGAGATAGGTGAGCCGTCCGAGGGTATCGCCGTCCATATCAGGTATTTAGGCGGGGGCGCGGCGCTTTTCTAGAGCAGTGACAGGTCGCGCAGCCCGTCGATGACGAATTGCACCGAGAGAGCCGCGAGCAGCATGCCGAGCAGGCGGGTGGCCACGTTGATGCCGGTCTTGCCCAGGAGCCGCGACAGCAGTCCGCCGCCGAGGAACAGCAGCAGCACGATCAGCAGGACGGTGGCCATGACGCCGATGACCGTGCCGGTGGTGGCCCAGGTGGCGTTGGGCGAGCCCGAGAGCAGGATCATCGAGGCGATGGCGCCGGGGCCGGCGATGAGCGGCGTGGCGAGCGGAAAGATGGAGGGGTCGGGCCGGTCTTCTTCGGCCTGGTCCTCGCGGCGCTTGGTGCGGCGCTCGAAGAGCATTTCGAGCGCGGTGAGAAACAGCAGCAGCCCGCCGGAGATGCGGAAGGCGGGCATGGAGATGCCGACGAACTCCAGCACCGCTTCGCCGGCGATGCCGAAGACGCAGAGGATGGCAAAGCCGATCACCACGGCGCGGATGGCGATGGCACGGCGGCGGGCCTCGCTCTCGTCGTGGGTCATGGCGGCAAAGAGCGGCGCCAGGCCGAGCGGGTCGATCACCACGAAGAGGGTGACGAAGGCGGAGATGAGGAAGGCGGTATCCATGGCTCTCGCCTAGGATGTTCGGCGCGGCGGGGCAAGAGCCACCGCGCCGGAGCGATCAGTCGAGAAACGCCTTTTCGACGACGTAATGCGCGGGCTTGGAGTTGGCGCCTTCCTCGAGACCGTAGGCCTCGAGCATCTCCTTCAGCTCGAGGTTGAAGGCGAGGTTGCCGCAGATCATCGCGCGGTCGGTCACAGGGTTCAGCGGCGGCACGCCGAGATCCTCGAAGGCCTCGCCGGTACGCATCAGGTCGGTGATGCGGCCCATCTTGGCACTCTCTTCACGGGTGGTGGTGGGGTAGTAGCGGATCTTCTTCCAGAAGCCCTCGCCGATCACCTCGTTCAGCAGCTCGTCGGATTTGAGGCTTTCGATCAGATCGCGGCCATAGGTCAGCTCGCCGGCCTCGCGGCAGGTGTGGGTGATGATGACCTCGTCGTAGTCCTCGTAGGTCTGCGGCTCGCGCAGCAGCGAGGCGAAGGGGGCGAAGCCGGTGCCGGTGGCGAAGAACCAGATGCGCTTGCCGGGCAGGAGCGCGTCGTGCACCAGGGTGCCCACGGGTTTGGGCCGCAGGATCAGCTCGTCGCCGGGCTGGATGTGCTGAAGCTTGGAGGTGAGCGGGCCGTCCTGCACCTTGATCGAGTAGAACTCGAGCTCCTCGTCCCAGGAGGGCGAGGCGATGGAATAGGCGCGCAGCAGCGGCTTGACCTTGCCGGTCTTCGGGTCGGGGTCGCCCATCAGGCCGATCATCACGAACTCGCCCGAGCGGAAGCGCAGGCTGGCGGGCCGGGTGCAGCGGAAGCTGAACAGCCGGTCGGTGTAGTGCTTCACCTCGGTCACGGTCTGCGCGTCGGGCAGGGTGGGGGTGGCTTTGACGGGTTGGCCTTGCGCTTGGGTCACGGGGCTCTGTTCGGTCATATGCGATTGTCGCGGGCGTTATCGGCCTCGCGGCTCCTTGCTGCCTTGATCTGTATCAGGATTTTTGAATGCGTTCCAAGTGGCTCAGCCGCGCAGGCGGGACTGGTAGTCGTTCGCCTGCCAATCGGCACGGAACGCCCACTCGGCTTCGGGCTGGCGGGCGGCGAGCTCGGGCGAGATCTCGACCTCGTCGAAACCGCAGCGGCGGGCCATGGCATACTGGTCGGAGATCACGTGACCGAAGGCGCGCAGGCGGCCGGCAAAGCCCATGCGGCGCAGTTGGCGCGCAAGGGTGAAGCCACGGCCATCGGCGAAGCTGGGAAAGGCCACGCGGATCATGTCGATGCCGTCCAGCCGGGCGGAGAGCGCGGCCGGGTCGTCGCTCGGGGCGAGGTCCACGGCGAGCGCGGGGGCACCGGTTTCGGTGCTGTCCAGCTCGGCCAGCGGGGTGACCGGGTGGGCCCAGTCGTCGGGGGCGAAGCCTTCGTCTGTCACGAGGATGCTGGTCATGTCAGGCGCTCTTTCGTTCCGGGGCGGCTTGGGGCTCGGGGGCGGCGGGCAGGGGGCCGCGCACGAGCTTGCCGTCGATGAAATGGATGCCGCATTCTTCCTTGTCCTCGCCGCGCCAGCGCCCGGCGCGGGCGTCTTCGCCCTCCTTGACCGGCGTGGTGCAGGGGAAGCAGCCGATGGAAGGGTAGCCCTTGGCCACGAGGGGATGCCGGGGCAGGTCGTGCTCGTCCATGTAGGCGCGCAGGTCCTGGGCGGTCCAGTTGGCCAGCGGGTTGACCTTGAGGCGGGGGCCCTCGCTCTCGAAGGGGGAAAGCGCGGCGCGGGCCTCGGCCTGGAAGCGCTTGCGGCCGGTCACCCAGCCATCGTAGGCCAGCAGCGCATTGGCCAGCGGCACTGTCTTGCGCAGGTCGCAGCAGGCGTCTGTGCTGCGCTTGTGCAGCGTGTTGTCGGGGTCGTGCGCCGAGAGGTCGGCCTCGCTGGCGCGGACCACCTCGATGCCGGTGAGGCCGAGGGACCTTGCCACATCCGTTTGATACTTCAGGGTTTCTTCGAAGAGCAGCTGGGTGTCGATGAAGAGCACGGGATGCGCAGGGTCGATCTGCGCGATCATGTGCAGCAGCACGACCGACTCGGCGCCGAAGCTGGAGACGGTGGCGATGCGGCCGAGAGAGGGCTCCGTCAGCGCGTGGCGGAGGATCTCCTGGGCGGAGGCCCCGGAGAAACGCGCGTTCAGCGCCTCGGCCTCGCGCGCGGCACGGGCTTCGGCCACCTCGTCGGCGACGCCTGTTACGCTGTCACGCGGCATTGCGGGCCTCGCTTTCGGGGTAGAGGGCGGCCTTGAAGGGCGCATCCCCCAGACGGCGGAAGGTTTGCAGGAAGGTCTCGGCGGGCTCGGCGCGCAGGTCGAGGTAGGCCAGCATCAGGCGCTCGATGGCAGGCACGATCTCCTCGGCGGAGAAGCCGGGGCCCATGCGGGTGCCGATGGCGGCGGTCTCGGTGTGATCGCCGCCGAGCGTGACCTGGTAGTTCTCGACCCCGGCACGATCCAGCCCGAGGATGCCGATGTGGCCGACGTGGTGGTGGCCGCAGGCGTTGATGCAGCCGGAGATCTTGATCTTCAGCGCACCGACCTCGTGCTCGATCTTCAACTCCTCGACACGGGTGGCGATCTCCTGTGCGATCGGGATCGAGCGGGCGGTGGCCAGGGCGCAGTAATCCATGCCGGGGCAGGCGATGATATCCGACGCCAGCCCGATGTTGGCGGTGCCGAGCCCGGCGGCCTTGAGCGCGGCGTGGATCGCCGGCAGGTCTGCCTTGTGGACATGGGGCAGGATAACGTTCTGCTCGTGGCTGATGCGCAGCTCTCCGTGGGCATAGTCTTCGGCCAGGTCGGCCATCAGGCGCATCTGGTCGGAGGTTGCATCTCCGGGGGTCTTACCGTGGGCCTTTATCGAAATTGTGACAATGGCGTGGTCCGGATTGCGGTGGGCCGCCAGGTTGGTGTCGGCCCAGGCGCGGAACACCGGGTCGGAGGCATAGGCGGCGTCATAGGCGGCCACGTCGCCCTGGCGGAGGGCGGGGGGGGCGAACTGGGCCTTGATCGCGGCGAGCATCTCCTGGTCGACGCCTGTGAACTCGGGGCGGATCTCGGCGAAGCGGCTCTCGATGAGGTCGCGCATGGTGTCGATCCCGTTCTCGTGGACGGTGATCTTGATGCGGGCCTTGTACTTGTTATCGCGCCGCCCGAGCGTGTTGTAGACGTGCACGATGGCCTCGCAGTAGGGCAGCAGGTCGGCCTCGGGGAGGAACGCGCGCACCACCTGGCCGATCATGGGCGTGCGTCCAAGCCCGCCGCCGATGATGACCTTGAAGCCCAGCTGGCCTTCCTGCTCGACCAGTTGCAGACCGATGTCATGGGCGCGGATCACCGCGCGGTCGGCCTCGGCGCCGGTCACGGCGATCTTGAACTTGCGGGGCAGGAACTGGAACTCGGGGTGATCGGTGGACCATTGGCGCAGCAGCTCGGCATAGGGGCGCGGATCGGCCACCTCGTCGCCGGCGGCCCCGGCGAAGTGGTCGGAGGTCACGTTGCGGATGCAGTTGCCGGAGGTCTGGATCGCGTGCATCTGCACGTCGGCCAGGGCCTCGAGCATGTCGGGCACGTCCCTCAGCGCGGGCCAGTTGTACTGGATGTTCTGCCGGGTGGTGAAATGGCCGTAGCCCTTGTCCCACTTGTCGGCGATCATGGCGAGCTGGCGCATCTGGCGGGCCGAGACGGTGCCATAGGGGATGGCCACCCGCAGCATGTAGGCGTGCAGTTGCAGGTAGAGGCCGTTCATCAGGCGCAGCGGCTTGAATTCGTCCTCGGTGAGCGAGCCGTCGATGCGGCGCTCCACCTGGGCACGGAACTGGCTGACGCGGGAGCGGACGAAGGCTTCGTCGAAGTCGGTGTAGGAATACATCAGAGGTCCACCTGCTTGCCGTGGGCGTAGTTGGAAGGGCCCTTGGCACGGAAGGCCTCGCGGAAGTGCGTGGGCCTCGGGCCGCGCGGGGAGGGGGCTGCATCGGCGAGATAGGCGCCGACGATCTCGCTCACCTGGAGCGAGGCGGCGGCGAGCGCGGCCTCGGCCGGGGCCTCCTCGGTGAAGAGGCGGGCCTCCTCGTGGCGGCGCGACCAGTCGCCGGAGTTGGTGAGATAGATCACGTCGCCTTCGATCAGCGCGTTGGCCGTGACGACCTTGGGCGTATAGGGCTTGGGCATTACTGGGCGGCCTTCAGCTGGAGTTGGGCGGCGGCATCGCGCGGGGCGAGGCCATAGAGCAGGACGGCGGGGCCGGAAAGGCCCTCGGTCGTCTCGGGCAGGGCGGCGAGGGTGGTATGCAGCACGCGGGTATCGGGGCGCGAGGCGTTCTCGACCACGGTCACGTCGGTGGCGGGGGAGGCACCGTGCATCATCAGGCGGCCCTGCAGGAAGCGCGCGCCCTTCTTGGCCATGTAGATGGCGGCGACGGAGCCGGGGCGGGCCAGCGCGTGCCAGTCCTGCTCGGTGAAGCCCTGGGTGTCGTGGCCGGTCAGGAAGCGCAGCTCGGTGTTGCGGCCGCGCTTGGTGAGGCTCTGGCCGATGGCGGCGGCGGCGGCGGAGGCGGCGGTGATGCCGGGCAGGATGCGGGTGGCGATGCCATGGGGGGCAAGCGCTTCGAGTTCCTCGTCGAGCCGGCCGTAGATCGCCGGGTCGCCGCCCTTGAGGCGAACGACCTTTTCGCCCTTCAGCGCATGGTCGACGATCAGCGCGTTGATCGCCTCCTGCGGGGTGGAGCGGCCGAAGCCGCGCTTGGAGACGTCGATCATCAGCGCCTCGCGGCGGGCAAGCTCGAGGATCGCGGGAGAGACCAGCCCGTCGTGGATGATGGTTTCGGCCTCGTCCAGCGCACGGCGGGCGGCCAGGGTGAGCAGCTCGGGGTCGCCAGGGCCTGCGCCGACGAAGGCGACCTCGCCGGGCTCGGGGGCTTGGGCGAGGTGGCGGGCGAGCAGGGCGTCGAGCGCCTCGCGGGCGTTGTCTTCGCCCTTGGCCAGCGCCTTGGGGCCCTCGTTGAAGTAGTAGTCGGCCCAGAAGTCGCGGCGCGTCTTGCCCATGGGAAGGGCATCTGCGGCGGCGCGGAAGGCCTTGCCGATGCGGGTGAGCAGGCCCAGCGAGGCGGGCAGGCGCTCTTCGAGGTCGCGCTTGATGGCGCGGGCGAGCACGGGGGCGGCGCCCTCGGTGCCGATCGCCACGGTCACCGGGTCGCGGTCGACGATGGCGGGGGTAATGAACTGGCTGTTGTGCAGGTCGTCGACGATGTTGACCAGCGCGCCCTCTGCCTCGGCCAGGGCCTTGATGCGGGTGTCTTCGGCGTGGTCCTCGTTGGCGCCATAGGCGAGGCGGGTCTGCGCAAAGTCGCCTGCGCGGGCGGCGCGGCGGTGCAGGGTGAGCTTGCCGCTCTCTGCAAGGGCTTCGAGGTCGGCGTGGGGGGCCTCGGCATAGACGTGGATCTCGGCCTCGGTCTTCAGCAGCAGCCGCAGCTTGGCCAGTGCGGCCTCGCCGCCGCCGGACAGCGCGACGCGCTCGCCACGGAGGTTCACGAAGATCGGAAAATGCTGCATTGCGGCGGCTCCTGTTGCGTGAGGAGAGATATAGAATTTTGTTCTGGCAAATGGCAGCCACCTGCGGCAGATAAGGAAAAACGTTCCCTGTATTGGGGCAAGTGGGCGGTAATTCCGCCGAAGCGGGAGAAAAGCGAATGTCTGTCCGATTGGACCGGATCGACCGGAAAATCCTTGCCGAACTCCAGAGCGATGCGGCGCAGTCGCTGGACGAAATTGCCAAGAAAGTGGGCAGTTCGAAGACGCCCGTGTGGAATCGCGTGCGCAAGATGCGGGAGGCCGGGGTGATCCGGCAGAACACCGTGCTGCTGAACGCCGAGGCGCTGGGGCTGGAGGCCTGTTTCTTTGTGCTGATCCGCACCAGCGAGCACGAGGCGGAATGGCAGCGGAAGTTCCTCCAGGCGCTCAGGGTGCGGCCCGAGGTGCTGGAGGCGCACAGGCTGGCGGGCGACATCGACTACATCCTGAAGGTGCAGGTGACGAATGCGCGGGCCTATGACGAATTCTACCAGGCGTTGATCTCGGAGGTGAAGATCCACAACGTGACGGCGCTGCTCTCGATGGAGGAGATCAAGAGCACGACGGCGCTGCCGGTGGGGGTGGACTGAGGCCGAAGCCGGGCGCGCATGGCGGGCCTGTGCCACTGCCGCCCGCACCTCAATTTAATCCAATGACATGAGGCGCATGCGGGGTGAGGTTAATTTGCCTTGGCGAGCGCCTCGAAAACCGGCTCGAGCTTGCGGGCGAGGCCGGTGGAGAGGCCATCGCGGATGACGCTCCGCTCGCCTGCGCCGATGCCCGAATCCTCCCAGATGACCAGCCGCCCCTCCGGCACCTCGCGGTAGAGCGATGCCCAGATGGCGGCGCTGTCAGGCCCGGCGGTGGCGCGGATGTAGAAGGTGAGGTTGAGCGGGGCGATCATGCCGAGCGTGTCGGGGGTGGTGGCGTATTCGTCGGTGCCGAAGCCCCATTCGACGAGGCCGAGGCCCAGGTGCTCGAGGCCGGCCTTGGAGGCGAGCCCCGCGACGGAGGTTTCGAGCGGGGCGCACATGTCGTTGGCGAAACTCTCGCGGGTGAAGGTGACGCACTGGGTGAGGATGCCGTCGTAGCCGCTGGCCCGTTCCGGCGAGAGGACGCGCTCCTGCGCGGCTGCGGGCAGGGACAAGGCGAGGAAAAGCAGGGCGGCGCGCATGAACAATCTCCTGAAGCAATGGCCCGGAGGTTAGGCGGTGACGACCAGCTTTTCCAGCCCGTGGAAGTGGTAGACCGGCGCGTAGCGCGGCGCTTCGGCCAGCGCGAGGCCGGGGCAGGCGGCAAAGAGCGCGGGCAGGGCCACTTGCAGTTCGAGCCGTGCGAGGGGCGCGCCGACGCAGAAGTGGAGCCCGGCGCCGAAGGCCATGTTGGAGGGGCCGCGGCGGATGGGGTCGAACACATCGGGGTTGGGGTAGGCCGCCGGATCGCGATTGGCTCCTGCAAGCAGGCAGGAGATCTTCTGGCCGCGCTTCAGCTCGTGCCCGTAGACCTCGAAATCCTCGCGGGCGATGCGCTCGAAGATGTGGAGGGGCGGCGCGAAGCGGAGCACTTCCTCGGTGAGCAGGGGGGCGTCCTCGGTGGATGAGGCAAGGGCTGCAAGGTCATGTTCGCAAATGAGTTTCACCGCGTTGCCGAGCGAGTGCACGGTGGCCTCGTGGCCAGCGTTGAGCAGCAGGATGACGGTCGAGGTGAGCTCGGCGGCGGAGAGTTTCTCGCCCTCCTCCTCGGCGGCGATGAGATGGGAGAGGAGATCGTCGGAGGGTGTGGCCCTGCGGCGGGCGATCTCTTCCGCGAGGAAGGCGGTGAAGGCACGGGTGGCGGCGATGGCGGCCTCTTCCATCGCCGGGGTCCGGCCGGCCTGGTACATGCCGACCATGGCATTGGACCAGGCGAGCAGGTCTGGCGCACGGGCCGTGTCGACGCCCAGGAGCGTGGCGATGGTGATGACGGGGAGCGGGCGGCAGAAGGCCTCGTGCAGATCGAAGGGGCCGGAGGGGAAGGCGGAGATCAGGCGGGCGCAAAGGGCCTCCAGCGCGGGGCGCTGGGCCTCGACGGTGGCGGAGGTGAAGGCGCGCAGCACCAGCCCGCGCAGCCGGGTGTGCCGCGGCGGGTCGAGCTCGAGCATCGAGTGGGCCTCGACATCGTAGAAGGGTTGCAGGCGCTCGGGCACGGGCGGGGCCAGGTCGGGGGGCATCTCGCGGCCCAGGCGGCGGTCTTTCAGGAGGCGTTTCACCTGGGCATAGCCGGCGGCGGCGACCTGGCCGTAGTCCTCCCACAGGAACAGGTCTCCGGCGTCGCGGGCGCGGTGGTAGAAGGGGTAGGGATCCTGCACGAAGGCCGGGTCGGTCGGGGATTGCGAGAGGCGCTGCATGGCGCGACGCTTTCAGAGGGGCGGGGGATTGTCTAGAACACTTGGCATGACCCGGCGGCTTGTCATCATCCTGCTCTACCTCGCGGCGGCGGCGCTCCTGTCGGCGGCGGTGGGCTGGGGCGGGTTCACCTCGGCGCTGGACGAGGTGGAGCGGCGCGGGCGGAGCGATCTGCGGCTCACCTCGCAGCGGCTGACGGCGCAGTTGCAGAGCTATGGCGAGCTAGCGGTGGCGCTGGCCGACCGGCCCGAGTTGCGGGCGCATATCGCCGAGCGGGGCAACCTTGCCGAGGTGACCGCCGTGATCCAGCGCCATGCCGACATGACCGGCAGCGTGGCGGTGCTGCTCACCGATGCCGAAGGCCGGGTGCTGGCATCGACCAATGGCGCGCCGGACGATTACGGGCGGCTCGGGGGCCCCGTGGTGGAGCGGGCACGCCAGGGCGCCCTGGGCAGCGGGCACGGGGTGGATGCGGGCAGCGGGCGGCGGCTCTATTCCTTTGCCGCGCCGATATACTCCGAGGCCGGGCCGGTGGAGGGCACCGTGGTGGTGCGCGCCGACCTCGGGCTCATCGAGCTGGATTGGGCCGGCGACCCGGTGCCGGTGTTCTTTTCGGATGCGGCGGGGGTGATCTTTGCGGCCAACAGGTTCGAGCTGCTGTTTCGCAGCCGGACGGAGCCTGCGGAGCGTGCCATCTATGCCGGGGTGGAGCTGCGGCCCTTCATCGACCACCGGCCCTGGCAGGCGGAGGGGCGCGACCTGTGGTGGGTCGATGCAGGGCCCTACATTCCGAGTGCCGCGCTGCACATGGTGCAGGAGTTGCCGGTGATCGGAATGCGGGGCGAGGCGCTGATCGACCTGTCCCCGGCGATCCGGATCGCGGCGCTCGGCGCGGCGGCGACGGCGGCGCTCTGCCTCGGGTTCGGGGCCTTCCTCTTTCTGCTCTCGGAGCGGCGGCGGGCGCTGGCGCTGCGGCTTGCCGTGGAGGCGCGGGCCAATGCGGTGCTGGAGGCGCGGGTCGAGAAGCGGACGGCCGCGTTGCGGGCCGCCAACGAGCGGCTCAAGGCGGAGGTTCATGAGCGAATGGAGGCGGAGGCGGCGTTGCGGCGGGCGCAGGCGGATCTGGTGCAGGCGGGCAAGCTGAGCGCGCTCGGGCAGATGAGCGCGGGGCTGAGCCACGAGCTGAACCAGCCGCTGATGGCGATCCGGAGCTTTGCCGAGAATGCCGAGAGCTTTCTGGAGCGCGGCAGCCCGGAGCGGGCGGCGCAGAACCTCGGGCGCATCGGAGACCTGGCGCGGCGGATGGGACGGATCATTCGCAACCTGCGGGCCTTTGCCCGGCAGGAGAGCGAGCCGATCGGGCGGGTCGATCTGGGCGCGGTCGTGGAGGCGGTGCTGGAGATGGCGGAGGGCCGGGTGCGCCAGGCCGGGATCGAGGTGGCCTGGATGCCGCCGCCGGCGCCGGTCATGGTGCGGGGCGGGGAGGTGCGGCTGCAGCAGGTGGTGCTCAACCTCGTCAGCAACGGGATTGATGCCATGGCCGGGAGCGCGGCGGCGCGGCTCGAGATCGCGATCGAGCCGGGCGCGCCGGTGCGGCTCAGGGTGGCCGACAGCGGGCCGGGCATTGCCGAGCCCGACCGGATCTTCGACCCGTTCTACTCGACCAAGGAGGTCGGCGCGAGCGAGGGCATGGGGCTTGGGCTTTCGATCAGCTACGGTCTCGTGCAGAGCTTTGGCGGCAATATCCGCGGCGTGAACCGCCCAGAGGGGGGCGCGGAGTTCACCGTGGAGCTGCAGCCCGCAGACATGGAGGCCGCGGCATGAGCGGGGCGCGGCGGGTGCTGGTGGTGGATGACGATGCCGCCGTTCGGGAGGCGCTGGGCCAGACGCTGGAGCTGGCCGAGATCGAACCGATCCTGGCGGGAAGCTACATCGAGGCCAAGGACCATATCGGGCCGGAGTTCGACGGCGTGGTGGTCAGCGATATCCGGATGCCCGGACGCGACGGGTTTTTCCTGCTCGCGGAAGCGCGCAAGCGCGATCCAGAGCTGCCGGTAATCCTGCTGACTGGCGAGGGCGACGTGCCGATGGCGGTCAAGGGGATCGGGGAGGGGGCCTTCGACTTTCTCGAAAAGCCCTGCGGCCCGAAGGAGCTGGTGGGCGCGGTGGAGAAGGCGCTGAAGGCGCGCGCGCTGGTGCTGGAGAACCGGCGGCTGAAGCGCGAGCTGGAACGGGGCGACGCGGCGGCGCGGATGATCTTTGGCCAGTCGGCCGAGGCGCAGGGGATGCGGGCGCAGGTGCGCGCGGTTGCGCGGGCGGGGGCGGAGGTGCTCATCACCGGCGCGCCGGGGTCGCAGACGGCCAAGGTCGCGGAGGTGATCCATCTGCTGTCGCCGGCGGCGCCGCAGCCCTTCGTCAAGCGGCTGGCGGCCTCGCTCGACGAGGCGCGGCTCGATGCGGCGATCGAGGCGGCGGGCGCGGGCACGCTGTTTCTGGACGAGATCAGCGCCTTGCCGGCGGCGGTGCAGCTGGTGCTGCTCGACCGGCTGGAAAGCCCGGGCGAGGCGCGGATCATCGCCGGCACCACGCGCGACCTGATGGCCGAGATGGGGGCGGGGCGCTTTGCCGCCGATCTCTACTACCGGCTCGACGTGATGCAGGTGCGGATCCCGACCTTGCAGGAGCGGCGCGAGGATATCCCGGTGCTGTTCCGGGATTACGTGGCGCAGGCGGCGGAGCAGGCGGGGATTCCCGAGCCGGAGGTGACCGAGGAGCACCTTGCCGGGTTGATGGCGCAGGACTGGCCGGGCAATGCGCGCTCGCTCATGAGCGCCGCCATGCGCTTTGTGCTGGGGATGCCGGGCGAGGTGCAGGAGGCCGCGGAGCTCGGGCTGGCCGAGCAGATGGCGCGGGTGGAAAAATCGCTCATCGCCGCCGCGCTGGGGCGACAGAACGGCAATGCGACGGCCACGGCGCAGGCGCTGAAGCTGCCGCGCAAGACCTTTTACGACAAGCTGGCGCGGCATGGGCTGAAGGCCGAGGACTTCCGCCGGTAGCGGCCGCGCCCGGGCAGAGGCTCAGGCGGTAATCCTGGGCAGGGGATTGCCGTAGTTGTTTTCTGGCGTCATCCGCCCGAAATCCAGCTCGCCGAAATTGGCCCGAAGCTGCTCGCCGGTGATCGCCTCGGCGGAGGCGAAACGCAGCCAGTAGCGCAGGCTGAACCGGATGCTGCCGTTCTTGCGGAAAAACAGGGTCAGCTTGTCCTTGCAGCTGGTGCCGTAGTCGACGCCGCTGACGGTCATCGGCGGGCTCGCGCGGTCATCCTCGTTGCGGCAGGGGCTGTGCGACAGGAACAGCTCGCAGCGCTTGGGCAAGCGCCCTGCGCTGGTACGGAAATCGCGGAGGATCTCGGGCCAGTCGCAGATGAAGTGCATCTCGGCATGGGCGGATTGCCCTGCGACGGCTCCGTGCACATAGGGGGCGGTGGCGCCGAGGTCGGGCGTGCTGGTGACGAGGTAGTAGCGGTGACCATCCAGCCCCGCGACAAGCGTGATGACATGGTGCGCGGCGGCCTGGGCGGCAGTGCAGGCGGCGGTGAGAGAAGCATGTGTGGTGAAAGGCATGATGTGATCCCGGAAAGACGTGATGAAATGACGTAGGGTAAAGGTGGTTGCGCGTGGTGCGGTTTTCAACTCAGGGGCGAGACAATATCGTGCAGATTCTCGCTCGCGGCGCAGGAGGGATTTCGCGGACTTGTGCGGATTTTCGCACAGGTGGCGGGTCGGCACTGTGTGGGAATGGGGACGGTCGAGGGGCGCGCATGGCGCGCGCGATCACCAACCTGTGAGGATTAGTGAGCGTTGTCAGCCCTTTGCCGCAATTCTCCGGGGCCTGTGGACTGACCCCTTGCGGCAACCTCCGGCTTGCGGCTTGTTCTTGGCAGGCGCTGGGAGGCGCTCGAACGAACCAACATGTCTGGGAGGACATCCACATGAAATTCGCGACCCTCACCGCAACCGCGGTGGCTCTTGTCATGTCTGCCGGTGCGGGCTTCGCCGCCTGCGACGATGGCGAGATCGTCATCAAGTTTGCCCATGTCACCAATACCGACAAGCACCCCAAGGGCATCGCCGCCTCGCTCTTCGCCGACCGGGTCAACGAAGAGATGAACGGCAAGGCCTGCATGGAGGTGTTCCCGAACTCCACGCTCTACGACGACGACCAGGTGCTGGAAGCCATGCTTCAGGGTGACGTGCAGTTTGCCGCGCCCTCGCTGTCGAAGTTCGAGACCTTCACCAAGCAGTTCCGCATCTTCGACCTGCCCTTCATGTTCAAGAACGTCGAAGCGGTCGATGCCTTCCAGGCCTCCGAGGCCGGCAAGGCGATGAAGGACTCGATGGTGCGCCGTGGCCTGCAGGGCCTCGAGTTCTGGCACAACGGCATGAAGCAGTTCTCGGCCAACAAGCCGCTCGAGATGCCGGGCGACGCCTCGGGCCTGAAGTTCCGCGTGCAGCCGTCCGACGTGCTGGTGGCGCAGATGGAAGCGCTTGGCGCCTCCGCCCAGCCGATGGCCTTCTCCGAAGTTTACGGCGCGCTCCAGCAGGGTGTCGTGGACGGCCAGGAGAACACCTGGTCCAACATCTACGGCCAGAAGTTCTTTGAAGTTCAGGACGGCACCACCGAGACCAACCACGGTGCGCTGGACTACCTCGTGGTGGCCTCCGTCGACTGGCTCGACAGCCTGGACGCCGAGGTGCGGGACCAGCTGCTGACCATCCTCAGCGAGGTGACCGCCGAGCGCAACGCCGCGGTGGGCCAGGTCGATGCCGAAGCCCGTCAGGCGATCCTGGATGCCGGTGGCGTGATCCGCGAGCTGACGCCCGAGCAGCGCCAGGCCTGGGTCGACGCGATGAAGCCGGTGTGGAGCCAGTTCGAAGGTGACGTGGGTGTCGAGAACATCGAAGCCGCGCAGGCGATCAACGCCTCCATGTAAGCGGTCAGTCTGACACGTAAAAACCGGCCTCGCGCGCAAAGCGCGGGGCCTCGCTGCAAGACAGTTGCAGCATACCGGGGACAGTGGGGGAGGTGACGGGATGTCATCCTATCCGGGCAGCGGCACCCGTCTTGGCCGCATCGTCAACAGTTTCGAAGAGACCTTCATCGCCTTCCTGCTGGGAATGATGGTGATCGTGACCTTCGTGAACGTGGTGTTGCGTTACCTCTTCAACAGCTCCCTGATCTGGGGGCTGGAGGTGACGCTGATCCTCTTCGCCTGGCTGGTGCTCTTCGGCATCGCCTATGCCTTCAAGGTCACGGCGCACCTTGGGGTGGACGCGCTGCTGAACATGCTTCCGCCCAAGGGCAAGCGGGTGCTGGCGCTGGTGTCGCTGGGTATCTGCATGGTCTACGTGCTGCTCCTGCTGAAGGGGTCGTGGGACTACTGGGCGCCCTTCGCCGGGTTGCCGCCGACCGAGGGCCGCTGGTTTCCCACCGGGATCAACTGGGGCGCGCGCAACAACAGCTTCATGATGACCGAGCAGGTGCCGATGCTGGACTGGCTGCGGTTTCTCGAGCCGATCACGCTGAACCGGGGCTACCCGGAGGCGGAGTGGGATCACTGGGACAAGCTGCCCCGTTTCCTGCCCTACGCGATGCTGCCGGTTGCGACCGCGCTGATGCTCTACCGGCTCTGCCAGGTGGGCTGGCGCATCATCACCGGCCGTCAGGACAGCCTGATCGTGAGCCATGAGGCCGAAGAGGACGTGGCTGCCGTGGCCGCCATGAACCGCGACGAGGAGACCCGCTGATGGACGTGTTCCTGCTCTTTCTGATGGTCGTCGGCCTGCTGATGATCGGCGTTCCGATCGCGGTGTCGCTCGGCCTGTCGTCGATGGTCTTCCTGCTGGTGCTGTCGGATACCTCGCTCGCCTCGGTGGCGCAGACGCTCTACCAGGCGATGGAGGGCCATGCGACGCTGCTGGCGATCCCCTTCTTCATCCTGGCCTCGAGCTTCATGAGCACGGGCGGCGTGGCCAAGCGGATCATCCGCTTCTCCATCGCCTGTGTCGGCCACCTGCGCGGCGGCCTCGCCATCGCGGGGGTTTTCGCCTGCATGCTCTTTGCCGCGCTCTCCGGCTCCTCGCCCGCAACCGTGGTGGCCATCGGCTCCATCGTCATCGCGGCGATGAAGCAGGCGGGCTACACCAAGGAGTTTGCCGCGGGGGTGATCTGCAACGCGGGCACGCTGGGCATTCTCATTCCGCCGTCGATCGTGATGGTCGTCTATGCCTCGGCGACCGATGTGTCGGTGGGCCGGATGTTCCTCGCAGGGGTCATCCCCGGCCTGCTGGCGGGCTTCATGCTGATGGTCACGATCTACATCATGGCCATCGTCCGCAACATGCCCGCCGGGCAGTGGCAGGGGTGGCGCGAGATCGGCCGGAGCTTTGCCGAGGCCTTCTGGGGCCTGATGCTCATCGTCATCATCATGGTGGGGATCTACGGCATTCCGGGCATCACGCCGGCGATCTTCACGCCGACGGAAGCCGCTGCCGTGGCCTCGGTCTATGCCTTCATCGTGGCGGTCTGGGTCTATCGCGACATGGGGCCGCTGGCCGAGCGGGACGGGCGGAAGCGGGCGAGCCTGCTGACCCGGCCGCAGGCGCTTGTCACCGCCTTCTTCCACCGCGATACCCGCGACACGCTCTTTGACGCGGGCAAGCTGACGATCACGCTGATGTTCATCATCGCCAACGCGCTGATCCTGAAGCATGTGCTGACCGACGAGCAGATCCCTCAGCAGATCGCGGGGGCGATGCTTTCGGCGGGCTTCGGGCCGATCATGTTTCTTGTCATCGTGAACGTGATCCTGCTGATCGGCGGGCAGTTCATGGAGCCTTCGGGGCTGATCGTGATCGTGGCGCCGCTGGTGTTTCCGATCGCGCTGGAGTTGGGGATCGACCCGATCCACCTCGGGATCATCATGGTGGTGAACATGGAGATCGGCATGATCACACCGCCGGTCGGCCTCAACCTCTTCGTGACGAGCGGTGTGGCGGGGATGCCGATGATGCGGGTGGTGAAGGCCGCGGCCCCCTTCCTGGGCGTGCTCTTCATCTTCCTCATCATGATCACCTACATTCCGCCGCTCTCCACGGCCTTGCCCAACGCCTCCTCGCTCGGGCCGCAGATCAAATGCGACCCGATGCCGAGCGAACGGACCGAACGCGCCTTCTGCGAAGCGCGTCAGTAAGGGGTTATCTGGTGTGAAACTGGGGGTCGCCTTCGCGGGCGGCCCCTTTTTCATGCGGTGCTGAGGGCATGGGCCGGGAACCGGCGGGCGGGCGGGCGCGTCCTACTTGCAGAGGAGGAGCGCCAATGTCCGAAAAAGCCCCGGCCTGGGTCGTGCCCGTGATGCGGGCGGGCTACCTTGCTCGCGCCGCCGTTTACACCGTGGTGGGCGGGCTCGCCCTCACCGCCGCCTACACGGGGGGCGAGGCGGAGGGCACGACCGATGCGCTCGCCGACCTTCTGGCTCATTGGTGGGGGACGCCGGTGCTCTGGCTCATCGCTGCCGGGCTCTGGGCCTATACCGTTTGGCGGCTGATCGACGCGGCGATGGACCTTGAGGACTACGGCACCGATGCAAAGGGTCTCGTTGCCCGCACGGGGCTGGTTGCGACCGGGCTGATCCACGGTGCGATCGGGGTTTCGGTTGCCATGCTGGCGCTGCGGGGCGAGTCGGGCGGCGGGGCGGATGGTGTGACGGCGCGGGTGATGGCGATGCCGATGGGGGCCTGGCTGGTGGGGGCGGTGGGCCTCGCCACGATCGGGGCGGGGGGCTACTACGGCTACAAGGGTGTGAGCGAAAGATACAAGGAGCACATTCGGGTCACGCCGGCCGCACGCAGGCTCGACCCGGTGCTGAAATTCGGCTGCATCGCGGAGGGCGTGGTGATCGGCGTCATCGGCGCGCTGATCTGCTACGCGGCGCTGACCAGCGATCCGGGCGCGGCGGGAGGTGTGGGCGAGGCTCTCGGGCAGATCCGGGCCGCCCCGTTCGGACGTTTCCTGCTTGGCGCGGTGGCGGTGGGGCTGCTGGCCTTCGCGGTGGAGAATGCCGTGGAGGGCATCTACCGCGTCATTCCGCGCCGCGACGGGGCCGATGCGATGACGCTGGCCCGCCGCGCCCGGCTGGAGGCCGAAGCCCTGCTGTGAGCCCGCCGCGCAGGCCCCGGTCAGCCCTGGGTCGGGGCGGCTTCGAGCGCGGTGATGATGGCGGAGAAGTCGGAGGCCTTGAGGCTGGCGCCGCCGACGAGGGCCCCGTCGACATTGCTCACGGCAAAGATCTCGGCGGCGTTGGCGGGTTTCACCGAGCCGCCATAGAGAAGGCGCGTGGAGCGGCCGATGCCGGGGCCGAACCGGCGCTCGAGGCGCATGCGGATGAAATCGTGCACCTCGCCGATCTGGTCGAGGGTGGGGGTGCGGCCGGTGCCGATGGCCCAGATCGGCTCGTAGGCGACCACCAGGCTGTGGCCGGTCACGCCGTCGGGGATGGAGCCCGAGAGCTGGCCGCCGATGATGTCGAGCGTGTTGGCCGCATCGCGCTCGGCCTCGCTTTCACCCACGCAGATGACGCAGACGAGGCCGGCGGCGAGGGCGGCATTGGCCTTGGCGCGGACGTGCTCGTTGTGCTCGTCGTGATCCTGCCGGCGCTCGGAGTGACCAAGGATCACATGGGTCGCGCCGGCATCGGCCAGCATGGGGGCCGAGACATCGCCGGTATGGGCCCCGGCGGCGGCGGCATGGCAATCCTGCCCGCCGACGGCGAGAGCCGAGCCCTGGGCGGCGGCGACCATCGGGGCGATCAGCGTGGCGGGCGGGCAGAGCAGGATGTCGGTGCCGGGGGCGGGATGGGCGGCGGTGAGTGCGGCCACTTCGGCGAGGTCGGCCTTGAGGCCGTTCATCTTCCAGTTTCCGGCAGCAAGTTTGCGGCGCATCGTGATCCTCCCGTAAAAGTCGCGGTCAGCTAGCCCGGTTTGGGCGGGCGGCGCAAGGTGGGCGGAAAGGCGCGATCTGGCCGCCCGTGCCGAAAAAGCGGTGGAACCGCGCGGGCCGGAGGGTGTTGAATGAGGGAGGGCGGGCGCAGGGGCCGGCCCGAGGAGGCTGCCATGACGAGACATCTCACACTCGCGTTGAGCCTGATGCTCATCGCCACGGGGTCCGTGGAGGCGCAGAACCGTGGCCAGGGCAACGGGCCATTCCTCAAGAAATTCATGCGGGACGTGGAGGAAGCCAAGCGCGACTTTCGCCGCAAGATCGGCGGGAACGTGCGGATCGAGCGGGCGCCGGCGCAGCGGCAGGCCGCGGCCCCGCGCGGGCCGGTGATCCGGCGCGAGAGCGGGCTGGTTGCCACCTCGATCCGCCCCGAAGCCCGGCCGGGCGCTGAGGTGGCCGCCGTCGCTGCCACGGGCCTGCCCGTCAGCCGGGCCGGTCAGCGGCTGGAGATGCTGTTGCAGGCCGGCGTGGCTACCGGAGAGATCGCACCCGAGGTCGCGCAGGTGATCCGGGCCGGCAGCTTTCCGACCATGGACGAGCTGGAGGAGCGGACCGCCGGGGTGGGCAATGGATGGCTGCCGGGCGGGGCGACTCTGGCGCTGGTCGCGGGGAAGGTGGAGTGCCGCGACGGTGGCGCCGGTGGCTGCGTGAAGGTGGCCGAAGACCCGGCGCTCGCCGACGTGCGCGAGGAGATCGCGGTGATCGAGGCTCAGGCGGAGAGCGTGCTGGCGGTGGTCGCGCTGCCGGGCATGGCCGAGGCGCTGGCCGATGTGGCCGCGGAACGCGCCGAGGCGGGCGGCCAGGAGCGCGAGTATCCGGTGGCCCGCGGCGATGAGCTGCCCTCGATCGACAGCCTGCTGGACGCCCGCGCGGATTGACCGGCTTGCGCAGCCTTCCGGGCTGCGGCATCAGGGGCCGGGCAGTTGGAAGGCTTGGCGATGATCCCCAGAATTGATGCGAAAGCGCTGCTCGGCGGCGCTGCGGCCTCGCAGGAAGCGGTGCGTGCGGCCGCGCTCGAGATCGGCTTCATGGTGCTCGAGAACACGCCTTTCGCGCCGGAGCGGATGGCGGGGCTGATCGAGACCTATCGCGGGTTCTTCCATCTGCCCGAGGCGCAGAAGGCGCGGGTGGACATGGCCGCGACCGGCTCCAACCGGGGCTGGGGCGGGATGCGCAGCGAGCAGGTGGACCCAGGCTCCAACCCGGACCTGAAGGAGGTCTTCGACTGCGGCTACGAGTGGCCCGGTGCGGGCCGTGCCGGTGCGCCGGAGCGCTACTATGCGCCGAATCTCTGGCCCGACGCGCCCGAGGGCTTTCGGGCCGAGGTGGAGGCCTATTACCGCGAGGCGCTGGGCTTCTGCCGGGCGTTGCTGGGGGCTGTGGCGGAGGCGATCGGGGAGGATCGTGGCTACTTTGCCGAGAAGTTCGCGCATCCGATGGCGCTCTTGCGGGCCAACTGGTACCCGGCGCGGCCGGACTGGGCGGGCGACAAGGACTTCGGGATCGCGCCGCACACCGATTATGGCTGCCTGACGCTGCTGGCGACAGATGGGGCGCCGGGGCTGGAGGTGCTGCGGCGCGACGGGTCATGGGAGCCGGTTTCGGCGCCGCCGGGGGCCTTTGTCATCAACTTCGGCGAGATGCTCGAGATGTGGTCTGGCGGGCGGGTGAGGGCCACCTTGCACCGGGTGCGGGGCGGCGCGGCGGAGCGCATCTCCATCCCGCTCTTCTTCAACCCGCAGTGGGACGCCGATGTGAGCCCGAAGGGGACGCAGGTGCCGGTGCGTGCGGGCGATCATCTGTCGAGGCGCTACGACGAGACCTACCTGCACATGAGCAAGGCGAAGGGTTAGAGAACCTTCTCCAGGCCGATGGTCGCGAAGAGGCCGATCAGCGCGAAGAGCAGGGCGTAGACAGCCATGTATTGCAGCTTGTCCAGCGCGTTGCCCTTGCGACGGCTGGCGTGGGCGAAGCCTGCGAGGGCACCGAGGACGAGGGCGGCAAGGACGATCATGGCAGCGCTTCCGATAGGTTACGGGGCGCCTTCTAGTCCAGAAGACGCCCCGGTAAAAGGCTGCACGGCGGGATGCGGCGCAATGGCCGCAGCGGTCAGTTGACCGAAGCCCGGCGGGTTGGCGTGAGGGCCGAGATCTCGCCGGCGCGGGCGCGGACGACCGAGTCGGCGCCGAAGCCGTAGCGGGCCCATCCCAGCGCCTCGGTGCGCACCGCGGCGGCCTGGGGCTGGCGGCCCATCAGCTCGTAGGCCTCGGCCTTCAGCAGCAGAAGCGTGGAGAGCAGCGCGGCGTTCTCGGCGCGGCGCACGGCGGGCAGCACCTCGTCGATCAGGCCGATGGTGCCGTCGGCCTGGCCCGAGGACAGCGAGAAGGCTGCGAGCTGCATGGCCACATGGGCGGCCTGGATCTGTGTCTCGGGGTTGTTGCGGTAGAGCCGGGAGGCCTCGAGGAAGCTGGCCAGCGACAGCTCGGGCTCGGCAGACAGCGAGAGCCGGCCGAGGGCGTAGAGCGAGAAGGCTGCACGGTTGTCGCGCCAGCCCTGCGCCCTGGAGATGTTCACCGCGCGCTTGGCGGCATCGAGGCGGGCGGCGGGGCGCGCCTTGGGGCCGAGCGCGGTTTCGATCGAGTCGATCCAGGCGCGGGGCGTGTAGGAGGTGTGCCCGGCGCCGCCGCGGTTTCCGGCCGGGTTGATCCGATTGAGGATGGCGGGCAGACGCGCGGCGACCTGGGCCTGGCTCATGCCGGAGCGCAGGGACGGGTCGTAATAGGCCCGCAGCATCAGCATGTCGAAGCCGGTGAGCACGGTGTGAAAGTTGTCGTCGTTGAAGACCGAGTCGGGCAGGCGGTAGAGGTCGTTGAGCGGGCCGAGGGCCTGGGCGATCTCCTCGTGGAGGCAGTCGCGCACCTCTTGCGGGCTCACGTCACCGGGCAGGAACACGGCGATCTGCTGGCGCTCGCCGAGCGAGGCCCAGTCGACCGTGCGGGAGCGGCGGGCCTTGCGGAACTCGGACCAGGAGGCGACGCGGGGCACCACGAAGCAGGCCGCCTGCGGGACCAGCCGTTGCAGCTCGCGCTTGGGCACGATCTGGACGGTGATCGACGGCTGGGCGGTGCCCGGGGGCGCCATGCGGATGTCGATCCGGGCCTCGGAGCGCAGGCGGGAGACGAGGCGGGTGAGGTCGCCGGTGAGCGAGGCGGGGGCGGAGCCCTTGACCGCGAGGGTGACCGGCCCTTCGAAGCGGGAGAACTGTGGCAGCTTGCGGCCGCTTTCCATCTGGAAGCTCAGCTCGATGAAATCGGCGGCGAGCTGGGCGTTGGAGCGCCAGGTGGGCGCGGCGCGCGGCGTGGAGAAGGTCCGCATGGCCGGCAGGTCGCCGGTGTAGCTGGCCCGTCGCTGGGGCACGTCCACATCGGGGAACGACGAGGTGGAACAGGCGGCAAGGACAAGGGCGAGACCCGCAGGCAGCAAGCGGTTCAGCATCAGGCAGCTCTCCGTTGGTATTTGATGAAGGGCGTCAGCTCACCGATGCGGTCGTAGAGCTTGCGCGCTTCCGTGTTGAAGTCCTGCGTCAGCCAGTAGACGTAAGGCGCCCCCAGCGCCTCGGCCTCCGAATAGACCGCCTCGATCAGGGCCCGGCCAGCGCCGGTGCCCCGAACGGACGGGTCCACGTAGAGATCGCCGAGGTAGCAGACATCCTCGACCCTCCAGAGGTGGCGGTGGATCACGCAGTTCACGATGCCAATGGGCACGCCCTCCACCTCGGCTATGAAGCCGAAGGTGCTCCGGTCCGACGGGTCGACAAGCCGGGCGAAGGTGGTCGCATAGACCTCCTCTGGCCGGGTGGCCTTGTAGAACGTCAGATAATCGGTCCAGAGCTCGCGCCAAGCGACATCGTCGCCGGACGCGAGGCGCCGGATGGAGGCAGTGGAGGGCATGGCAGTCCCATATGTCAGGCGAGGGAGAGCTTACCCGGAGTCGCGGCGAGGGCGAGAGAAAATGTCAGAAAAATGGCAGGGGTGTGGCGCACGTTGCGAGCAGACCCAATGGGTTAGGCTACAAACCTCAAGTAGTGGGGCAATTGTTGCCAGACCCAAGATATTGCCGCCGCGCGCCCGTTTCCAACCGCGCAACAGTGCGGATCAGGCGCGTTTTTTGTCCAATCGTGACGCAAATGGGGCAACAGTGAGGCCCTGCACGATGATCGAGAAGAGCACGATCACGTAGGTCGTGGTCAGAATCAGGGGTTTCCATTCCGAATCGGGGAGCGAGAGCGCGAGGGCGACCGAGATGCCGCCCTTGAGGCCGCCCCATGTCATCACCGGGATGACATTTTCGGGCATGGTGCGGAACGGCCGGAGGATGAGCACCGGGATCGCCACGGCGGCGAGACGGGCCACGAGGGCCAGTGCGATGGCGGCCACGGAGGAGACGAGGAAGCTGGCATCGAAGCTGACGGCGAAGATCTCGACGCCGATCAGAAGGAAGAGCACGGCGTTGAGGATCTCGTCGATCAGCTTCCAGAAGGCGTCGACGTAGTTGCGGGTCTCTTCGGACATGGCATCGCGGTAGCTGACCTCGCCGATCAGGAGCCCGGCGCAGACCGCCATGATCGGCGCGGAAACGTGGAGCCAGATGGCCAGCTCGTAGCCGCCGAAGGCCAGCGCCAGGGTAATGAGCACCTCGAGCGAATAGTCATTGATCCGGCGCATGATGCGCCAGGTGAGCCAGCCCAGGATCATGCCGAGGGCCGCGCCGCCGAGGGCCTCCTGCGCAAAGAGGGTGGCGGCGCTGGCCAGCGCGGTGCCGGTTTCCTCGGCGTGTTCGGCGCCGTGGGCGGCCGCCTCGCCATGGTCGCCCGCGCCGGGGAAGGCGAGGCCGATCAGCACGAGGTACACGACATAGCCCACGCCATCGTTGAACAGGCTTTCGCCCGCGATCTTGGTCTCCAACCGCTTGTCGAGCCTGGCCTCGCGCAGCACGCCCAGCACGGCCACGGGGTCGGTGGGCGAGATCAGCGCGCCGAAGACCAGGGCGATCAGGAGCGGCATGCCGGTGATCCAGCTGAACCCGACGCCCGCGATGACGGTGGAGAGGCCGACACCGATGGTGGCCATCATCAGCACGGCGGGCCATTCGGCGCGCAGGTCGGCGATCTTGACGTGGAGCGCGCCGGCGAAGAGCAGCAGGCCCAGCATGCCCTCGAGCAGGGCGTCGGAAAACTCGATGCCCTTGACCACGGCGGTGATGCTCTCCTCGACCGTGGAGGCGGGGAAGACCGCATCGAAGGCCAGGACGCCGAGCGAGGCCAGCAATGCCACGACGAGGATGCCGATGGCGGATGGCAACTTGAGGAACATGTAGTTGACGGTGCCGAAGGCCGCGGCGAGGACGATCAGGAGCGAGGCGATCTGGAGAAGCGTCATGGGGCGTCTCTTGCTTGCGGCCCCGCGGGGCCTGTGGTCTGGGTGCCGGGGCGGCAATGGGGCCGGTTATATGCGAGGGGCCGATGGAGCGGAAAGACCGAATTGACGCCTTCGGAGCGGCCTCGCTGGTGGGGTTCTCGCTGCTGCTGGGGTTCGGGCAGGTCATCATCAAGGTCGGCAACGAGGGGTTCGGCCCGGTGTTCTTTGCCGGGATGCGCTCGGCGCTGTCGCTCGGTTTTCTGCTGATCTGGATGCGGGCGCGGGGGATCGTGCTCGAGCTGGGTCCGGGCGTGCGGGGGCTCGGACTCCTGATGGGGCTGTTCTTTACCGGCGAGTTCGTTGCGCTGTTCATCGCGCTCGACCTGACCACCGTCGCGCGCTCGGCGCTGATGTTCTACACCATGCCGGTCTGGCTGGCGCTGCTGGCGCATTTCCTGCTGCCGGGAGAGCGGCTGACGGTTGTGAAGGTCACGGGGCTCGCACTGGCGTTTGCCGGCGTGGCGATGGCCCTGCTGGCCGGCAGCGAGGGGGGCGGGGCGCTGGTGGGCGACCTTTGCGCCCTGGCGGGGGCGTGGTGCTGGGCCGGGCTCGCGCTGGTGGTGCGGGGCACGCGGCTCAGGGAGATGCGGGCCGAAAGCCAGCTGATGTGGCAGCTCGCGGTGAGCGCGGTGCTGCTCGGCGCGCTGGCGCCGCTCTTCGGGCCATTGTTCCGGGGGCCGGAGGCCTTGCATTGGGGCGTTCTGCTGGTCCAGGGGCTGGTGATCTCCGGCGCGGGCTTTCTGTTCTGGCTATGGATCCTGAAGTTCTACCCGGCGAGCTCGGTGGCGAGCTTCGGATTTCTGACCCCGGTGTTCGGCACCCTGCTGGGCTGGCTCATCCTCGACGAGCCGCTTCCAGGGGTGATCCTGCTGGCGCTGGCGCTGGTGGCGGCGGGTCTGTGGCTGGTCAACCGGCCAGTCGGACGGGTCAGGGTGGCTTGACGCCCCGCGTGAAAATACGACGGGCGTTCGGGCGCATGTGGCGGCAGCCGGGCGGGCGTTCGCCCTGCGGCGGCGGAGGGCGGAGGGCGTTCGCCTGTCTCCGCCGTCGCAAAACCGGCTGATCGCCCTGGGGGGCAGGCTGCGGCGCGGCCGCTGTTGACCTTGCGGGCCGGGGGCCTATCAAGTGGGGCAGGGCGCCCGGTGCGGGTGCAAAGAAGGAAGGCAGCCATGGATATCAAACCCGACCTCGCCGCGGCGGTGGGAAACACCCCGCTCATCCGGCTCAACAAGGTGAGCGAGGCCACGGGCTGCGAGATCCTGGGCAAATGCGAGTTTCTAAACCCCGGCCAGTCGGTGAAGGACCGGGCCGCGCTGTTCATCATCAACGATGCGGTGGCCAAGGGGCAGCTGCGGCCCGGGGGCACGATCGTGGAGGGCACGGCGGGCAACACCGGGATCGGCCTGGCGCTGGTGGGCGCGTCGATGGGGTTCAGAACCGTCATCGTCATCCCGCGGACGCAGAGCCAGGAAAAGAAGGACATGATCCGCCTGGCCGGGGCGGAGCTGGTGGAAGTGGACGCCAACCCCTACCGCAACCCCAACAACTACGTCCGCTACTCGGGTCGGCTGGCCGAGCGGCTGGCGCAATCCGAGCCGAACGGGGCGATATGGGCCAACCAGTTCGACAACGTGGCGAACCGGCAGGCGCATATCGAGGGCACCGGTCCGGAGATCTGGGCGCAGACCGATGGCAAGGTGGATGGATTCATCTGCGCCGTGGGCTCGGGCGGCACGCTGGCGGGGGTGGGCATGGCGCTTCAGCCCAAGGGGGTGAAGATCGGCCTCGCCGACCCGATGGGTGCGACGCTCTACAACTACTACACCCATGGCGAGCACAAGGCCGAGGGCGGCTCGATCACCGAGGGCATCGGGCAGGGGCGGATCACCGCCAACCTGGAGGGCTTCAAGCCGGACATGGCCTGGCAGATCCCCGACAGCGAGGCGCTGCCCTA